>JAIPGD010000046.1 GCA_021736305.1 Candidatus Izemoplasma sp. | reverse complement strand
CGCTTATAAATCTTAGCACCAAAATTATAACCTATAATTGGCACCATACCTTGAACCAATCCAAATCCAGCCATTAATGAAAATCTCAGTAATCGATTAATTACTCCATAAATGGATTGATACATTGCTGCTTCATCGCTATTGATTGCATAAGTTTTAATTAAATTATTAACAACAATTATTAATAATGCCCCCATAGATACTCTAGCAAAAGAAGGCAAACCAACTGCCATTACTTCTTTTCCTACTTTTATAGAAGGTTTAATAATATATTTTAAATCTATTGCTAAACTAGAGTTTTTAGACATAGCTTGACCAAAAATAAATATGAAAGCAGCCGTTTTTCCAATAGCAGTCGCATAAGCTGCACCTTGAATTCCTAAGCCAAGACCCCAATCAAAAATAAATATTGGATCTAATACAATGTTTACCCCGGCCCCAATCACTAAAGACCACATAGCAATTTTAACTCTTCCCTCGGCTCTAGTTAAATTATTCATCATTACTGACAAGGAAAATGGAATTAAAGCAACTAAAATAATTAATAAGTATTCTCTTGCATAATCAATATTTTCTGGAACAGCACCAAAAAATAATAACAAATCTTCTAAAAACACATAAGTAAAAAAGCTTATAGTAAGTGTTAAACTAACATTAAGAAAAATGGCAGTATTAACACTTTTTTTCATTGTATCAATATCTTTTCTGCCAAAAGCTCGAGAAAAAACTGAAGCTGAACCAACCCCCAACATTAAACCAATTGCTAAGATAATTAACTGTATAGGATAAGCGATAGTTAATGCACCAATCGCATCTCTACCTTCACTCTGTGACACAAAAATTGTATCGACTAAATTATATAATGCATTTACCATCATCGCTAATATTGAAGGTATCGCTAATTTAATCAATAATTTCTTTATATTCATATATCTTAGCATTTCACTTTTTTCTTTATTCAAAGTTCTCGCTCCTGTTTTTCAATTTACTTTATTATACATACATTTTAACAAAAACACAAAAGTAAAAAAATCAAATATTTATAATACAAAAATATCATAATATGGTAAAATATCTCTTAGTGAGGGAGGTATTATGAATAAAGCTATTACAGTAAAAAACCTTTTCAAAACATATGGAGATATTACCGCAGTTAACGATATTTCTTTTGATGTAGATGAAAATTCTTTTTTTGCTTTTCTAGGACCTAATGGAGCTGGAAAAACAACAACTATAAAGATTATTTCTACTTTATTAGAAAAAAACCATGGAAGTGTTAGTATTTTTGATTATAATCTAGATAAAGATAGTCAAAAAATTAGACAATCAATCGGTGTTGTTTTTCAGAATAACATGTTAGATGACTTATTAACTGTAAGAGAAAATTTACAAGTTCGAGCATCTTTTTATGGTTATAATCAAAACGGTTTTAACCAAAGGATTAAAGAAATCAATGAGTATATCCATCTAAAACCTTTTATAAATCAAAGATATCAAAGTTTATCCGGGGGCCAAAAAAGAAAAGCAGATATTGCTAGAGCATTACTTAACTGGCCTAAATTGCTTATTTTAGATGAACCAACAACTGGTTTAGATCCTAAAAGCAGAAAAGATATTTGGGATTTAATTAATCAACTACGTGATGACAAACAAATGACGATATTTTTGACAACTCATTATATGGAAGAAGTTAAAGACGCTAATAAAGTCATTATTATTGATAAAGGCGAAATTATTGCAAGTGGTTCTAGTGAAGAATTGCGATTAAAATATTCCAATGACCGTTTAAAAATGATTCCAAAAAAAGGATTACTTGAACAATTAAAAAAAGATAAAGTAGAGTTTGCAATGATAAATAATTTAGTAGTCATTACATTAGAATCTTGTTTCTCAGGTATAGATATTATTCAAAAATACAAAGACTTAATTAAAGACTTCGAAATTATTCGCGGTGACATGGATGATGTTTTTGTAAATATTACTGGAAGGAAGATAGGTGATTATAGATGAAAGGTGTCTTATTCTCTTTAGTCGAAAGAAATTTAAAGAAATATTTACGAGATAAAGCCGCTGTTTTCTTTAGCTTTCTTTCTGTTATCATTATCTTATTATTATATATTCTTTTCTTAGGAAAAATGCAAATTGACAATTTGACTTATGAATTAGGGAACATCGATGGTTTAGGTTGGTTAGTTAGTTCATGGATTATGGCTGGTATTTTAATGGTAACTACAGTTACGATTCCACTTGGGGCAATCGGTGGCTTAATCGATGATAGAAACGATCAAATCTTAGATGATTTTTATGTTTCACCTATTTCTAGAAACAAACTAGCATTATCTTATTTAATAAGTGCTTGGGTTATTGGATTTATTTTAGTGATAATAAACTTAATCATTGGTCAAATATATGTTGTTTCTCAAGGTGGAGAAATTTTAGGTTTAGTTGACCTTCTAAAAATATTAGGCCTTATTATCTTATCAATTATGACTTTTAGTTCTTTTTTCTTTTACTTATCAATATTCATAAAAACAAGAAACGCCTATGGAACACTGTCAACAATTGTTGGAACATTTATTGGGTTTTTAGGCGGTATCTATATTCCTATTGGTGTATTAGGAAGTTCAGTACAAACAGTGATGAACTTGTTACCCACAGCACATGCAGTAACTGTTATTAGAAGTGTTTATATGAATGAGGCTGTCAAGGAAGTATTTTCAGGTGCGCCAGAAGGAGTTTATGAGAGTTACGCTGATATTTACGGATTAACAATTACTATCGGTAATTTTGAAATGCAAGAATGGCATATGGTATTGTCAATGATTATCTTCATGAGTATATTCTATGTTTTAAGTATTATTAAGTTATCAAAAACAAAATTATAAAGTTATAGCCATCAATTTTTGATGGCTATTTTTTTGTACCAATTAACTAAATCTCTGATTTCAATTTCACTTAGTTGGTGTCCAAAATTATATGTTTTCAAATTAACTATAGCTGATTTTTCTTCAAACAAAATCCTTAATTTTTCAGACTCATTAATAGGAGTAATTTTGTCATTCAATCCGCTAGTAATATAGATTAGATTTCCTGATTGATTTACTAAAGTAAATTCTTTAAATGGTCTCATTGGATGTAATAAAATGTTCGCTTTAAAGATATTACCATAGTGATATAGTAAAGAAGCTAAAATATTCGCCCCATTAGAAAAACCAAGTGTTACGAACTCTTTTATATTTAAATCGTGTTCTTTTGAAAATTCAACTAGAAAATTTTGTAAATTATGCGCTTCTTCTCTTATGTTTTCTTCATCTAATATGCCAGGAGCTTTTCTTTTAAAAAAACGGTTCATTCCATTTTCAACAATATTGCCTCTTATTCCTAATATATTAGCTGATGAATCTATTAACTCACCTAAAAATATTAAATCGTTTTCATCTCCTCCAGTTCCGTGTAACAAAACAAGAGTACGTTTATGATTTTTATTAATAAATTTATTTATCATAATAACTTGCAGTTTTACCGATTTTTTTAAGTGACTTTTGTAAGTTTAATTCTTCTGTTTCATCTAATTTATCTAATATTTTACGCATATTCTTTAAATGTTCAACATATACTTTATTCATTAAATCTTTTCCTGCTTTTGTTAAGCTAAGAATATATGACCGTTTATCCTCACTTGATTGTGTTTTTATTAAATAATTCTTTTTTTCTAATTGTTCAATAACATAAGATAAACTAGAATTTTTTATCAAGACTTTTTTCATAATCATTTTGATAGATATATCACCTAAATGATATAAAGCTTCTAAAACACCGAACTCGGTAACATTTAATCCATAATGACCAACATCTTTTTGGATGGCTTTTTCTAAAGCATCTTTAGCTCTAAATAAAATTGTTAAAGTTTTTAAATCATTCATTTAAATACTCCTTTTGAAAAATTATTTTACTTCTGTCAGTATCTATATGTCTAATTGCTTTTTCAATATAGTTGCGTTTATTTCTGAAATTTGGTGGTAAAGCTAATTTGTCTCCTAGAGTTTCATATTTTTCTTCATCATCTATAAATCCAGGGCCTTCAGTAGCGAATTCAAATAGGATTTTTGGATAGAGTCTTGTATATAGTGATTTGAAATAAAATCTATCAACAAGCCCAGAATGTCTAGCACCTAAATTGTTTAATTTAATTATCCATTGATTAAGTGCTTTTTCATCTTCTATTCTAAATGCCATGTGATGAACAGAACCATAACCTTGTATAGCTGGTTTTAAATTAGGTTTATAATCAACAATTATACTTGCGCCGTTACCACCTTCTCCAACTTCATAAAGTGTTAAGTTTTCTGATGAAGCTTTTTTTCTAAAAATTAAATAATTTCTTAAGATATTATCAATTTTTTCCTTATCATTAACTCTAATAAATATTGGTCCTAGACCAGTAATTGCATATTCATTAGGTACAGGTCCTTTCTTCCAGGGAATTCCAGGACTTACACCTTTAATATTTTCATCTGAAACAATTGCGTATTCTTGATTATCAAAATCTTCAAAGAAAATCATTTTTCTATTAAAAAGATTTTCATTATATTCATATTTTATTCCATAGTAATCTAATCTTTTTAACCAGTACTCAATGGCTTGATCAGACTTAACTCTAAAACCTATTCTTCCAATTTCATTGCTACCTTTTTCGCCTTTATTAATGCCTTGAAAATCAAAAAAAGTCATATCAGTACCAGGAGACCCAATATCATCAGCAAAAAATAGATGGTATGTGTTTATATCATCTTGATTTATTGTTTTTTTTACTAATCTTAATCCCAAAGTATAAGTGAAAAAAGCATATATTTTTTCAGCACTACTTGTAATAGCTGTTATATGGTGTATTCCTTTTAATGGTTTCATAGTTGTAACCTCCAACTATATTATATTTCGAATTCGAAATATAATCAAGTTTTTTGCATTAAAAAAAGAGGTTTGATTCAACCCCTTATTTATGTCCAGCTTTTGGAACAATACAAATAAACTTAAATGTTTCTTTTCCATTATTTTTATATTGATGTAAATTATCAGTAGGAACAAATGCAAAACTACCTTTTTCTACTTCAGTGTCTTTTCCCGCTATCATAATAGATCCTTTTCCCTGAATTACATAGTTGATATGTGGCCAAGGGTGCTTATGTCTAGGTGTATATCCATTCTCTTCGACTTCAACCACTCGCATAACATAGTCATCCCAACCTTCTTGATTTGATACTAATACTTTCATAAAAGCATTCTTAGCATCAGGACTAGTAACTTTTTTTGATTTAATATTATCAATATTATCAATAATCATAATTTTCAACTCCTTTATTTCATTATACTTTATTAACATTATATATAAAAGAAAAATGTCTTTTTGATCTTCAGTTTACGAATTATCCACATCCTATTGAATATTTTTATATTTAGGTATAAAATTTAAGTATATTATAAGAGGGTGAAAATATGAATAAATCAATAAACTTAGAATTTTATAAGTTGATTTTTGAGAATAGTTTAGATGCTATTTTTTTAACAACCCCAGATGGCTGCATACATAGAGCTAATTCCTCTGCATGCAAAATGTTTAATATGATAGAAGATGAAATTCTTGAGGCAGGTAGGGATGGATTAATTGATAAAAAAGATCCTCGTTTATTAGAAGCCTTAAAATATCGCGATGAAAACGGTTATGCTAATGTTGAATTAACATGTTTAAAAAAAGGCAAAAAACCTTTTCCTGCTTTAGTTAATTCTTCTGTATTTAAAGACCCTGAAAACAATAAATGGACTGTAGTTATTATCCGTGATTTAACTGAGTTAAAAGAAACTGAAAACTTTCTCATCAAATGCAAAGATGATAATGAATATTTAGCAACCCATGATTATATGACCGAAATATTAAATCGGAGAGGATTTATCTCTCAAGCAAAAGATCGAATGGATAATGTAAAAAACGAAAATGATAACTGTGCATTTTTACTGCTAGATATCGATAATTTCAAGGAAGTTAACGATAACTTCGGCCATATAAAGGCGGACCAAATTCTTAAGAACTTTGCTAGATTTCTAAGTTCAAATATTGACAATGATACACTTTTAGGTAGATATGGCGGAGATGAATTCATACTTTCATTCAGTGATAGAAGCAATAAAGAGGTTGTTCAAGAAGCTGAGAGAATCCGGAAACTGATTGAAAAAAAAGATTTTATTATAGAGAATTTAATTGTAAAATTAACAGTTAGTATTGGTGTGGCAAATTGTACAATATATACAGAAAAAGATATTGATTCGATTATTTCTGAAGCGGATACAAACATGTATAAAGCTAAACGCAAACGAAATAATATTTATTGGTAATTGAGGCGAGGTTTCTATGAAAAAAATAATTAGTATTCTTAAAAACAAATATTATTTTAAATTCTTATTGCATATCATTATTTTTTCTGCTTTAGCAATAGGGATTTTTTATATTGATAAAAATATTCAAAATACAAGTTACAACTTAACCTTTGCTTTTAAGCAATCCTTTTTAAAAAGCTTTTTAATGATGATGATTGCAGGGATTATTACAATCGTTACAATTACATTTTCGACAATTATGGTTGTATTAACCTTATATAGCGGTCAATTTTCTCCAAGAACTTTGAATGATTTCTTGCAAAGAAAAGTTCCATTACATATTTTAGGATATTTTATAGGTGTAAGCATTTATTCGTTAATTGGTTTAATTTTATCTGAGAATTATCCAAACTACTTATTTTCAAATTTAACTCTTTTTGCGATGTTCCTATTTTTAACTGGAATAATTCTTTTCGCTTACTACATACATTATGTATCTAAGTCTGTTCAAATTAATATCTACATTGATAAGTTAGTCAAAGAAGCTGTTAATGATATTGAAAAATATCAAGAAGACATTAAAGAAAATGAAACTGTTCACTTAGCACAAGAAAAGAAAAAAACTAGTGATGAAAGTTTTGATAATGAATATAAAATTGACAAAACTGGTTATTTTATTGACATCAACACTAAAAAGTTAATTCCTTACTTAAAAGAAAACAATGTATCTATTACAGTTATTAAGCCTTATAACGAGCATATTTTTGAAGATGATATATTATTTAAATATAATTCAAAAAAAGCTAATTTTTCTTTTGATGAAGAAATTATCAAGGATTGTTTTATTTTTAGTAATGAAATTGGAAATTACTCAGAATATAGAAATCGAACAATGAAATTAGTAGAGATAGCCATTAGAGCATTATCACCAGGTGTAAATGATCCTGTAACCGCCAGAAATTGTATAGATCAATTAGGATATATTTTTATGAAATTATCTGATGCACACTTAAGTCTTCATTATTATGATGAAGAATCAAATGAAAGATTAACGATTAAGACTCTAAACTATGACGTATTATTATATGACCACTTCTATCAAATTTATCTCTACGGAAAACAAGATTTAATGATCTTATCATCGATGATAAAAGCATTTACAAGGATTTCAAATGATAGCAATAATGACATGAAAAACTCCTTGTGGGAATTTGCAAAGTATATTTTAAAGGATTTGAATCTTAAAGAGCTTCATAAATTTGATTTCAAAGAAATAAATTATGAGTTAAAAGAATTAGCTATAAAGGTAAATAAACATTCTGAATATAAAAAATTAATTGAGCGAGAATAATTCTCGCTCATTTTTTATGATAAAAACTTGACAAATTCAAAAAAATTTTGTATATTTTTATTAGCAGAGCAATGTTGTGAGTGCTAACAATAAAATTCAAGGAGGTATATTTCATGTTAAAACCACTACATGATCACGTCGTTCTTGAAGTGATCAAACAAGAAAAAACCACAAAAAGTGGCATTGTATTACCCGAAAAGGATCAAGATACGCCTACAATTGGAAAAGTTGTGGCCATCGGAGAAGGAAGATTTGAGAGTGGAAAAACCATTCCTATTAAAGTAAAAAAAGATGATAAAGTCATATTTAAAAAATATGCTTCCACCGATGTGAAACTTGATGGTAAAGAATATCTTATCATTAAAGAATCAGATATTCTAGCAATTTTAGAGTAGAGGGGGATAAGTATGAGTAAAGATATTTTATACGCAAAAGATGCTAGAAACAAAATGCTTAAGGGTGTCGATAAACTTGCAGATACTATAAAAGTCACCCTAGGACCAAAAGGAAGAAATGTAATTTTAGAAAAAAGTTATGGTTCACCTGTAATTACTAATGATGGTGTAACAATAGCCAAAGAGATTGAATTAGAAAATCCATATGAAAATATGGGAGCTAAATTAGTCCAAGAAGTCGCTAGCAAAACTAATGATCAAGCAGGTGACGGAACAACAACTGCAACCGTTCTCGCACAAACAATGATTCATGAAGGATTACGGCAAGTAGATAAAGGCGTTAATCCGGTGTTATTAAAAGAAGGAATAGATAAAGCTAGCAAAGAAGTTTCTAAACTCTTATTGGACAAAACAAGAACATTAGACTCTGGGCACGATATAGCAAGTGTTGCTTCTATTTCTAGCGGCAGCCAAGAAATAGGCGAATTAATTGCTAAAGCTATGGATAAAGTAGGTAAAGGTGGGGTAATTCAAGTAGATGAATCCAAAGGATTCGATACTGAATTAGAATTAGTTGAAGGTATGCAATATGACAAAGGTTATATTAGCCCTTATATGGTGACTGATAGAGAGAAAATGGAAGTTGATTTAGAAAATGCTTATATATTATTAACCGACCAAAAAATCTCTACAATAAAGGATATCCTGCCAATTCTTGAACAGGTAGTAGAACAAAATAAACCATTATTCATTATCGCAGATGATATAGAAAATGAAGTTGTTTCAACTCTTATAGTAAACAAATTAAGAGGAACGTTCAATGTAGTAGCAACAAAGGCACCGGGATTTGGTGATAATCAAAAAGAAATTTTAGCCGATATTGCTGCTTTAACAAATGCTAAACTATATGCTAAAGATTTGAATATGGAATTAAAAGACTTAACAATGGATGATTTAGGACAAGCAAAAAAAATAAAAGTTACTAAAGATAGCACTACGATATTAGAGGGCTCTGGTCAAAAAGAAAAGGTTAACGCTAGAATTAAACTTATCGAAGAACAATTATCAAGCACAACGAATGACTATGATAATAAACGTTTAAAGGAAAGATTAGCTAAACTTACTGATGGTATCGCTATTCTAAAAGTAGGTGCAACAACTGAAACAGAATTGAAAGAGAAAAAATTAAGAATTGAAGATGCCTTAAACGCTACAAAAGCCGCAGTTGAAGAAGGTATTGTAGTCGGTGGTGGCGCAATTCTTGTTGATATCTATAATGAATTAAAAGGCAATTTAACTGATGAAGATAAAGATGTAGAAAAAGGTATTAATATAGTTTTAGAAAGCTTACTAGCGCCAACCTTCCAAATTGCAGAAAACTCTGGATTCGATGGAATTGATATTCTTGAGCAACAAAAACAAGCTAAAAAGGATTTTGGATTTAATGCAAAAACCGGCAAATTTGTTAATATGATTAAAGCCGGAATTATTGATCCAACTAAAGTAACAAGAAAAGCTGTATTAAATGCAGCAGGTATTGCGGGCATGTTTATAACTAGTGAAGCAGCTGTTGTATCAATCAAAGAAGATAAAAATGATGGTAAAAACAATATGCCGCAAGGCATGTATTAATTAACTAGCTAAGGGAGGAAAAAATCCTCCTTTTTTTTATTTTCTAAAACAATAGTGTTATAATAAATAAAAGGATATTAAAATGATTTATATAACTGGTGCAACTGGACATATTGGCAATAATCTTGTAAAAAAATTATCTAAAAATAAGCTTGAATTTATCATTCTAACTAGAAATATAT
The DNA here is from genome assembly GCA_021736305.1 of Candidatus Izemoplasma sp. Classification (GTDB taxonomy): domain Bacteria; phylum Bacillota_I; class Bacilli_A; order Izemoplasmatales; family Hujiaoplasmataceae; genus Hujiaoplasma. The sequence continues at coordinate 2,830 of JAIPGD010000046.1, read as the reverse complement.
CTTCTGCAATAAAAAGTTTTGAAAAACAAACAGTTGTTGGTGATATCTTTTCTGAAGCTTTTTTGTCAATGTATTTAAAAGAAAAAGATACTTTAATTCATTTAGCAGCTTATGTAAATTTAAGTAATAAAGAGAAAGAATTAACTTATAAAATTAACTATTTGGGAACAAAATTTATCGCTGATTATTGCAGCAAAAATAATATATATTTAATTTTCGCAAGTTCAGCAGATGCAATTGTTTCAAATCAATATTTGGTATCTGAACCAAAACTACTTCAACCTAGTAAATTAAATAATATTTATCAAAAGTCAAAAGCTAAAGCAACAAACTATATTCTTAAACTTACTGAAAAGAATCAACTCAAAAGTTTGATTCTTTATCCTTCTGCTGTTATAGGTATTAATGATTTTAAGCCATCTCCCGTTGGAAAAGAAATTAGAAATTGTTTTAAAAAAAGATTTTGTTTTTATTTCCAAGGTGGTTACAATTTCATCGATGTTGAGGATGTTATTGGAGCCATTTTAAAAGGATATAATAATAATCTTACTGGTTCATTTTTAGTTACAGGTCAATATGTGAGTTTGTATAAAATGTATACGCTAATTTTTAGTGAGTTAAACAAAAAAGTTTTAATGATAAAAATCCCAAAACATTTAATTAAATTAATCAGTCATATATTACCAAAATACCAGGTAATGATAGATGCATTGTTATCACCACATAATTTTGATAATAGAAAACTTACTAAAAAAATGAATATTCAACCGAAGGCAATATCTTTAACGATCGCAAATACAATTAAATGGTTTAAAAATAACGAAGAAAATTAATTTTCTTCGTTCACTTATTTTATATTAAATTTTCTACAATAAATCAATCAACTAAAGCATTTCCTTGAGCATCTTCATCAATGGATCCAGCTAAAATCAAAATACCCTCAACAAGTCCCCAAACACTTGCTATAAGTGGACCTACAAAAAATATCCAACCTACAACAGTTAATAGTAGCTGAGCTATAGCTTTATTTGTATAACCTAGATAAAAATTATGCACACCTAACGAGCCCAAAAATATTCCAAATAGACCAGCTGCTAATTTAGACTTAGAACCGATGGTTCTAGCTTCTTCTTCTGGATTAACTTTTACTCCACAATAAATGCATACAAAAGCATTGTCATCCACTTTATTTCCACAGTTACGACAATAGGCCATAGGACCACTTCCTTTTTGCAGTGATTTTTTTATTCTTTTATAATTATAACATTTTATGATATTAATTTCTTCTTTTTTCTAATTATTCATGGTATAATTTTAAAAATTTGAGGTGCTTTACATGAAAAAAATAATTCTAAAAATTAACAAATATGTATACTATGGTTGGATAATTGTTTTAATCAGTGGAGTTTCATTTTTTATGAGTGCTCCTGGCCAAACTTATTCAATCAGTGTTTTTATAAATGCTTATGAGGAAGAATTTTCTTATTCTAGTACATTAATATCTAGTGCTTATAGTATCGCGACTACTATAAGCGGATTTTTATTAATTTTTATGGGAAGAGCTGTTGATAAATATGGCCACAAACGTATGTTAGTTATAGCTGGCTTTATGTTAGCTGCTTCAGCATTGTTTAATAGTTTTGTTTCTGGAATTGTAATGATTTTCTTTGGTTTTTTCTTATTAAGATACTTCGGTCAAGGATCAATGACTCTCATTCCAAACTCATTGGTTCCTCAATGGTTTGAAAAAAAACGAGCTTTAGCTATAAGTTTAAGTACTATTGGTGGCCTATTAGCTACATTATTAATTCCAAGTTTTAATTATTGGTTAATTTCTGAAATAGGTTGGCAAAGTGCTTGGAGAATTTGGAGTATTATTTTAGTTGTTGCGTTTTTACCTTTAGTAATATTGTTCGTTGTTAATCGGCCTGAAGATATCGGCTTAACCATGGAAAATGAAAAATTCTCCTCTGATAAAGATATAAAAGTAGCTTTAGAAAAAGTTAATGCTGAAAGTTTCACTTTAAAAGAAGCTGTTAAAACTAAAGAGTTTTGGTTTGTTGGATTTATTTCTATGATTCCAGCAATGTTTTCCACTGGAATAACTTTTCACTTTTTTAATATTATGGAATTAAGGAGCATACCAAATGAAACAGCTGCGATGATTATTGGTTTAATTGCTTTACCGGCTTTTCTAATTCCTTTTATCGCTAAACCTGTAATAGATAAATATGCTGTAAAATATATTTTATCAACTACCTTATCAATGGTTATACTAAGTATGATATTTTTAATGATTGGTGTAACTAATCAATTCTCAGCTATTGGTTTTATTTTATTTTATGGTTTAGCAGTAGCCATTCAAGCGGTATCTTTAAATGTAATTTGGCCTAATTATTTTGGTAGAAATAATCTCGGAAGTATTCGTGGAGCAGCAACTGTCTTCATGGTATTAGGTAGCGCTTTAGGTCCTTTACCTTTTGGAGCGTCTTATGATTTAACCGGAAATTATAATTTCGCAATAATTTCTATGATAATATTCACTTTTGTTACACTTATCTTCTCTTTATTCATTAAAAAGCCAGTAAGAGAGCATAAAGAAAATATTAGTTAGCATATAAATATTAAGAATATTTAATTTTATGATAAAATATATTTGAAAGCAAATCTTATATAGAAAGGGTGTTACAGATGATGACTACTATTTCTATTTATACATATGCTATTTTAACTTTAATTATTGTTTGGTTTGGCCTAAATAATCCGCGATACACTAAATATTCAGGCTATACATTATTTAAATCTCTTGTGTTTCTAACAATCTTTATGT
>JAIPGD010000045.1 GCA_021736305.1 Candidatus Izemoplasma sp. | reverse complement strand
TCTTAAAAACTAAGTAATAAGACAATACAATTTCAAACAGAGATAATAAACCGGCATAAATTATTAATGAACCCACATTAGGTACCAGCCTTTGAATAAAAGAAACTTGATTAATTAGCAAAAACCCAACAACTAACATTAGCGCATAAATTAATATATAATATAGAAGACCCCACCCATCTGTTATTATTTTAAGTTTCATTATTTTAGCTATAATAAATCTATACCCTGCCAAACTAACAGCAATAAAGAGTGTAATCAAAAAAACAACAACAAACACCCCATCTAGATTTAGACTCATATCACCATTAAAATCAGCTGTTACTTTATTATAATAAATTATATTATTAAAATCTTGAAAAAATAGTGGATTAGGCACAACATAAATATCACTTACAGATATTGTATTTCCTTCACTATCAACATGAATAAATTTTATTTGATCAAGTCTTAAGTATTCATCTTTTCTAGTCGCAAACTCATATACATTCTGGTTTGGTAAACTGTTGCAATGAGCATCCTCTATAAATGCAAAATAACTTACCCATTCAGTATCATATAAATAATCAAAATTCTCATAGTTGGGGTAATTATTAATAAAATCGGGGTTTATATTAGAGTTTATCTCATTCTCAAAATCACTTAATGGAACTAACAAATCAATATGCCCATCAATACTTGAGAAATCACTAGTAATTACACCAATTCCAGCAATACTATCTTCAAAGTCAGTCGCACTAACAGAATAACTACCAAACCACACTAGAGATAACAAAAAAACAAGCATTAAATTTTTCTTAAGTATTTTCTGCATATATTCACCACTTTTTTTATATATACAACTATTATTAAATAAAACTATAATAAAGTCAATAGATTACTAAATATTGATAAAAATACTCATTTATAACAAAATCATTCAACTTTTAGGCGATAAAATCCAATAAAAAACACAACAAAAAAAGCCAACCTAAGATAGCTGCATATCGTTCTCTATGATGGTCCGTGCCCGGACCCGACCGGCGACAAAATAATTTTCAATCCAAGTAAGTATAAAGCTACGACTTATTTCGAATACAAATCTATTTTAGTCGAAAATTACTAATTTATTATATATTAACTATCTTTACTATTAAACACTTAATCCAATGATGAATAACCTTAATAACTTATTCACAATAATAATTTACTATTCTAAACATTTCCATAACTACTCATTCCTATGCCGTATAAGACTACAATTGGTATTAATAATTCCATCAAAATATAAATAATAAATAGAAAAATAAATATCTTTTTACTCTTTATCTTCGTATGAATGAAGTAACTAATTATACTAATAAATAGCCAATAAACAGCAAGAATAACAAAAAGTTCCATAAATAACTGTTCAGATGTAAAAATAGTTGTAATCAATACAAAGAGATTAACTGAGGAAATAGATAGAAAAATAAGTGATGATAATTTTTTTCTATTAATATATGTTTTACATATTGCCAATAATGCTCCTGTAGAGATGATGATTGCTATAAACATAAAGATAAAATGAAAACTGTAAATAACAAATACTTTACCAAAGAAGTAATTTAATACAATCAAGAAAATTATATATAAACTTAATACCAGTGACTGTTTCATAGATTTATGTTGTTTTACTATCCCAACATCACCAACATCACCATCAATCAAAATTTTATATTCAATATCAAACAACTTCGCTATTTTTTTGATTGTGTCAATATCAGGTATACTTCTATTACTTTCCCATTTGCTTATGGTTTTATTACTTACATGTAATAAATCACCCAATGCTTGTTGGGTCAGATTATTTTCCTTCCGTAATATTTTAAGATTCTCTCCAATTGTCATTCCTAACACCTTCTTTTGATAAATTATATCATATAAATGATAATATCAAATAAAAACCTTGTCTATGAATTGGAGACTTATCATTAATGTTCAACAAATGAAAAAATATATTGAAGTCTAGAATCATTGCAAAAAAAAAGCCATCCTAAGATGGCTGTATATCGTTCTCGATGGTGGTTCGGGGCAGGGTCGAACTGCCGACACATGGATTTTCAGTCCTTTCATGCAACAAAAACACACTGTTTACAAGATCAATATAATATTGAAGATTATGAAGTTTATATATTTTTAACTGTCAAAAAGTTTTTTTAAAATTTTTTGTTTATAAGTCGAAATTACTCGTAATGTCAACCGGGTATGCTAAAACCTCATGTTTACCATTACCTAATTCTCCAAAATTTCCGGGGCCCCATGTAAACACTTTTCCTTTTTTGCTAAGAGCTCTACAACCATTAATTTTAATGATTCTATCGTCTTCGGAAAGAGCAAAATTATCTGTAATATCAACCGGGTATGCTGAATTCTCATATTTACCATTACCTAATTCTCCAGAATTCCCAGGTCCCCATGTAAACACTTTTCCTTTTTTGCTAAGAGCTCTACAACCATTAATTTTAATGATTCTATCGTCTTCGGAAAGAGCAAAATTATCTGTAATGTCAACCGGGTATGCTGAATTCTCATATTTACCAGTTCCTAATATACCTGTTCCACCTGAGCCAAAAGAGAATACTCTACCTTCCTTACTTAGCACCTGAAAATCATGTAAACTAATTATTTGATCCTTTTCTAATAATTTAAAATGCCTTGTGATTTCAATGGGATATGGGAGTTTATCATATATATCATTAGTTATTTCGTTGATGGGTTCACTATCCAAAGTAAACACTTTTCCTTTTTTACTAAGAGCTTTATTTCTATAGATACAGACTATTTTATCATTACTAGATAATTTGAATTTTTCAGTGATATCAACTGGATATGATGCATTAAAATAGCCATTATATCCCCAGGAATAAACTCTTCCAAACATACTCAAAGCAAAATGATACCTACTATCAACATATATCATTTTGTCTTCCTTAATAATACTAAAGTTATTTGTTATATCTAATGGAAATTTAGAACTGGTAACTTTCCCTGCTCCCAAATACGCTTCTCCCCAAGCAAATATTTTGCCTTTTTTACTTAGGGCATGATTAGTAGTGGGCGGCAATGTAGAAATGTCAATTAATTGATCTTCTAAAGACAAATCAAAATTATACGTGATATCTCTCGGCAAAGGATGGAGTTGATCTTTATGTATTAATGGATTTCCTATTAATCCAAAATCCCATTTATATAGGCTCCCGTTCTTGGTAATCACACCACAATAATATAAATTTGTTATTCGATCATCTTCTGTCAAATCGAAATTACTTGTAATCTCTATTGGGAGTGCCGAATCTTCATAATTACCTGTACCTAGCTCTCCTAAAGAGTTTGAACCCCAGGAATACACCTTTCCTTTTTTACTTAATGCCATGCTAAACCTAACATCAACTATTTGATCTGTATCATTGATGATAATCGCCTCCCCTTTGAATATTATATTATCTCATCTTTAAATATATCATATTATGAAAAACACTAAGAACAATGGTTTTTCAGTCCAAAAATGCTAATGAACAACAATTTTTCAAAATTAATAATATTTTATAAACTAGAATTATATAAATAAGTTTTATGTTCGATCTGATTTGTATTCCTCTAATACCATCATTGCCATATCAAAATAAATATCAGCTTCAGCATTCAATCCCTTTTCTAGATATAGTTTACTTAAGTCTAACATAATACTAACATCTCCTTTATCAGCTACTTTCTTAAACCAATAAATAGATTTATCTATATCTTTTCCAAAACAATAATAATAATTCCCTAATAATATTTGAGCATACTTTACATCATTTTTAGCTAACTTATCATACCAGTACAAGGCTTTGCCGATGTCTTTCTTATTATATGTGTATATTTCGCCTAGTCTAATCTGAGCATTAATTATGTTTTTTTCTGCAAGTTGCTTATACAAATCAATAGATTCCTCAATCGATTTATTTAAGGCTAGTTTAAATATCGCTTTTTCACTTTTATGGTTTGCGGCTTCCTTATACCAAAAATCTCTTTTTCTCTCATTATAATTGTCTGAGCAAGAGTAAATATACCCTAATGTCAACTGGGAATTTAAATCTCCTTTTTTTGCCGCTTTTTCATACCATTTTATTGCTTTATCTTCATCATGAAAGAAAAAATAATATTGATCTGCAAGAATTCGCTGGTAAAACATATCACCCTCTTCTGCTTTGGTATTAACATCAGAAATATTCACATCTTTATCTACTAAATATATTGATTTTACTGTTTTTAATTCAATTTCGCGTATCGCATCTTTGAGTTCAAACTCCTCTTCATTAAATGAATTGGATTCAATTTTCTTTGTTATATAGTCTAAAGCAGCCCACCCTGAAGGCATTTCGTCTTCTTCTAGTTTTATTTCCGCTAGTTTTAACTTCTTCATTGCAAGATCATTATTCCTTAAAGAGGCTTTCTTATACCATAAAACTTTCTTCTCAATATCCTTTTTTTTAAAATTATCAAAAGTATCACCTAATTGAATTGCAGCATAATCGCTTCCGCTTTTTGCAGCCTTTTCATACCAAAACCTACTTTTTGTTAAATTTGATTCATAATAACTATATAAATGTCCTAATATAATTTGAGATGTTATATCGTCGTCATTTGCAAGTTCATTTAACTTCATAAACTCACTATGATTATAATGTAAAGGCATTAATTTTTCTAAATAGTAATAACTTCCTTGTTTTGAGGCTCTATTTGCCCAATAATACCATTTTTGATAATCTTCATAGTCATATGAATGAGCTAATTTTTCAATTGCATCACTATTTTCTTGATTAACAGCTCTTAAAAGCCATAAATCTTTCTGTTCTGTTTTGTCATCTTCATCTTCTTCCCAATTATTGGCTTCATATATTCTTGATAATTCTAACTGTGAAGATTGGTTTCCTAAATATGCAGCTTTCTCATAATAAAGGTATGCTTTTTTTTGATCTCCTATATAATCATCATACATTTTTCCCAAATTAGCAAATGATAATATATTATTATATTTTTTTATAGATTTTTCTAACCAAGAAATACCCAAATTATGATCAGATTCTAAAAAAAAGTAATATAAACCTAGTATTCTTTGCGCGTCAGAATCCTCATTCTTCGCTGCTTTCTTGTACCAATACAAAGCCTTTTCATTATCAATAGGAAAATCATCAAAATCAAATGACTTTTTCTTTATAATAGAGATATTTTTTGATACATTTGGATTAACATAACTATATAGAGGGTCATGATCAAAATAAATATCTCCTAAACTTCTTTGTGAAATAACATCACCTTTATTAGCAGCTCTCATAAAATATGAAATAGCTTTATCTATATCAAATTCATTAAAAATATAATATAAACCTAATTCTCTATCTGAATTCCCATTCTTTATTGTCTCTAATTTATTATTATTCTCGTTACTCAAAATAGTTTTCCCCCGACTAATATTTATAGTTTTAAATCAAAATAAAAAAAATAAGTCAATAACTATAATTTATTGTTAAAAATATAACGCTTTTTTCCTTTTGTTTACATTTAGATTATAGATTAAATAAATTTAATGCCTAGTATCAAAGTTTAAATCAAAAAAATTATAATGTACTATGTTATCTATCCTAAAATCACACCATATCCATTAACTCAAGTAAATCTGCATCAAAATAATTTACACAAGTTCCAATTTCAATATGAACGCCACTACTATCTTTAAGCAACTTAATGTCGGTTATAGTAAACTCAACAGGATATTCACCAACACCACTTATTTGAAATGTTTTTAATGTTTCCCCATTAAATGATAAATCGTAATTCCAACTCCAAACAAAACCCATTTCATCAAAACTTTCTCCATTTAAATACTTTATTTTAAAATTATTGTTTCCGTCTATATTTTTCTTACTTGTAACAAATTTTAAAATTATTGTTTCTTCATGCCATTCATTATCTTCTTTTTCCTCTACCATATCTGAAATTTTAAAACTACTGTCTTCATTTAAATTCATTACAAATTTCATTTCTTCCTCCTAGTATATTTATAAACTAATAGAACACACCATTTTAAAAAAAGTTTAATGTTGGTTATTTTTAAATTTATCAAACTTCATTTATATAATACTAATCTATTATATTATGTTCTTAATTTTATATCAATAGAACCTAGATTTTTAAAATATTTGACTTTATCACATCCCGTAGTGGAATGTGATAATAACTCTTATAACGATTTAATTTATCCACCTTATATTTCAAAACTAATATTTATCCCTATACACAGTACTAAAAGAAAAAAAGAAGCATTTCTGCTCCTTTTTATAGTTTATAACTTAATCTGTTAATTCTAATGTAAGTTTTTGGCGTCATCTGAAATATCAGTTCAAAACTTAAATATACTACATTTTTAATTAAAATGTCTTTATTACATATGAAGGCATCCTACCTTTTTAAAGTCTAATTAATCAAATCGTCTCATTTAAAATAATGTAAAAAAGAATTACTTTCCTTAAAGCGAAATGAATAAATAGTATCTTCTTTTATATTTTTTACTTCAATCGATTAAACTATTTAATCAGTTAAACTTTATTATGTAAGGAATCCGATAATAAAACCGATTAAAGAGGCAAGAATAATTAAAGCCCATTTCCAATACCAAAATTTTGGATTCCTATTTAGACGTTTTCTAGTTTTCCTAATATTAAACTGAGACATTAGCTTTGTTTTTTCATGTCGATATTCATTGTCAGTGATTAAATTTTGACTTAACAGCTTTTCAAGCACAGAAACATATCCATTAAAAACAACTTCTTTACCATCTATAGAACTTATTTGCTTATCATTGTTATCTTCATCTACAGAAAAAGAATACGATAAGAAACTTAAGAAGACCCCTGTAACTGGACCAACCCAAAAAAGAAGTAATAAAGGGGTAACCCTGTAATAATAATACTCAAATACCATAAAGTAAAATGTTACAATAGCATCTAATAATAACAATGAAAAGCCTGATTTAACAATAAAAATTCTTTTACGTGTGAATTTCTGACCAACTACAATTAAAAATGAAATTATTTCAGAGACTAATAAAATAATCCAAAATATATATTGTTTACGGCTAATAAAAATATCTGGCAACACGAGATAGTTTATGGTTGCTAAACACCATGTTATTATCAATGTAAATAATCCAATTTTATTTTTCACATGAGACTCCTTAATTATAATTCGTTTAAAAATTTTACTCTTTAATATTTTCGTGCTTTATTATCTTAATATAACAATATTTAATAATTATTATACACAAAATTAATCATTCCCACAATATTATTTAACAATATAGTGTAATTAATAATAAATTGTCACTTTCATATTTTTTTGACATAAAAAAAGCAAAACTACAGACTTCTTCAATAGCAGATTTCCACGTAAGCGTCAATCGAAAGGTACCTTGACAAAAGAAAAACCCTGATATCAATGATAAAGGTTTAGTTTATTATTGAATATATTCTTTGTAATTCGAAGGAAGTAAGCTAAGAATATCAGTTTCTTGATTAATAGACATATTTGCTAGTTTTGTTAAGGTGTCATCTAAATACTGTAAGGATTTATATAATTATTGATACAAGTTTGTACAATCGATTATAATCTAACTGATGCATGTATGCCCTCCACTTAATGATTAAAAAGCCAGTTTTTCTTCCTATTACAAATGGTTTGATTGATCTCTCAGTCTTATTATCACATTCCATAGTGGAATGTGAATATTTCTTTCTTTAGGACTAAATATAGGCATCTAATAGTTCAATCCAGACAAAACACCCCTAAAATAAACAAAAGAAGCGTTTTCTGCTTCTTTTTATAGTTTATAACGCAATCTATAAATTTTAGTTTAATACAGTTTTTTAGCATCAAATGGATTTTTAGTGCAAAATTCCAATTAATACATCAAATAAAGATTTGCACTTGCGTGTCACATTCGAGTTGATTTATATCAATTTGGCATGCATACTAGAAAGGATTGTAGCTTTAAAAAATAAAGGTCTATAATAAGGGGTCAGAAAGCATTGCACATTATAGTGATCCTAGTGTGACCACTTAAAAATCATTTGTTTAACCTTTTCTAATTTGCAAATTCCATTCCGCAATCTGAACATACGGATCTTTCTAAGCTTTGTTGAGAACCACAATTTGAACAATAGTATTTTTCATTAATTTTAATAAGTTTAACTTTGGTATTTATATTGTTATTTCCTTGAGTGTTCGAGTTTGATTTATTATCATTAGTTTTTAGTTCTTTATTAATCACTTCATTCTTTTTTGATCTAATTTTTTCTTTTCCTGAATCATTTATATTTATTTTTCTATTTATTTGAACAAGTGTTTCATGGATATTCAAATCTGGAGAAGCTGCAGCAATAATTAATCCAAAAACTCCAAAGATGAAACCAAACCAAAAATATTTTTTTTCATCATACCCTTTTATTATGACGATATCTTGACATAAGCGCCCAATTAGATATGCTATTCCTAAATACATACAGAACAGGATCAGATATAGAATTACCATAAAAATCTCTCCTAACTAAATTATTTTCAAATTTTATGTAAACAGAATTTTTTGCATTGAGTAATTAAATTCAATAGAAATATCAATCATAACTTATTATATACTTAATAACAGAATTTTCAAACTACTAAAATAAATAAATTGGGAATATACAGCTTTTGTAGACAACTTTTATAACGATATTAATTCTAAGAAAAAAATGATAATAGAAAGTTGTAAAAGCCGGTGAAAATATAGAAACATTAAGATTACTTTTGGCACAAGCTAATCTTAAAACAACATAAAAGTATTTACACTTAAGTAGAAATGATATCGTAGATAATTATAATAGTATAATGAATAACGCATTAAATAACTAATTATTCGAAAGTTACTACCCCCTACCGCGACACATGGACTACCAAGCATAATCAATAAAAAAAGCCATCCTTAGATGGCTGTATATCGTTCTCGATGGTGGTTCGGGGCAGGGTCGAACTGCCGACACATGGATTTTCAGTCCAAAAATGCAAATAAAAAACGTCTATGGGGACCTATCAAGCAATATAAATTGAGCATTACTTATCATATCTTGTTTATTCAAAATCTTAAAAATATACGCTTTACATTCTCTAATTTACAAATTTCAATCCACAATCAGAACATATAGTTCTATCTATACTTTGTTGAGAACCACAATTTGGGCAATAAGTTTTTTCATTAATTTTGATGAGTTGAAATTTAGCATTTAAATTGTCATTTCCTTGAGTGTGTAGGTTTGATTTGCTATCATTATGTTTTAATCCCCTATTAATGGCAATATTTTTTTTTGATTTATTTTTTCCTATCTCTAATTCACTTACATTTATTTTTCTGTTTAATTGAGCAAGTGTTTCTTGGATATTCAAATCGGGAGAAGCTGCAGCAATAATTATTCCAAAAACTCCAAAGACGAAACCAAACCAAAAATATTTTTTTTCATTATATCCTTTTTTTAAGACAATATCTTGACATAAATTTCCAATCAGATATGCTATTGATAACAGTAAACAAAACAGAATAATATATAAAAGCCACATAACAATTTCTCCTTACTAAAATAATTTAAAATTTTTAAAATTGATTTTTCTGTATGGAATAATATAATTCATATAAATATAACACTCAGTACTTATTACATATATTAAAAATTTCAATCTACTCAGAATAAATAAATTAGTAATGGTCAACTATTGAAAACCAATTCTGTAATTTATGTAGCAAGCAAATTAAAAAGCCATATATAGATCTTTATAACCTCTATACTCCAAATTCTAAAATATATTACTGATTATTTATAATTGATTTTCTTTTTGAATTGTATTCTTCCTTAGTTAGGACGCCCTTTGTTAGTAATGTATCAAGCTGTCTTAGTTTATATTCTAAGTTTGATAGGTCATCCTCTTCAACTGTTTTAGTATTATTTATTGTTTTAGGTTGATCAACCAAAATAAAAATTCCACCGATAACACTAATAAGAATTCCCAATATTCCAATAAGGATATAATTTGTAATTTTGTTTGTGTGGTACAAAATGGTTAATACTAATGTAACAACACTAAGTATAAGTAAAAACGCCTCCCAGGGTACCAACCAACTCCAGTTTAACCATGATGCAATCATAGCTATCAAATAAATGCTTGACATAATGTACACAATAATAATACCTGCTAAATCTAGCCCCTTATGTTCTTTTGTCATATTAAGATTTTTTAAGTTCCCTTTCATCTCTGATTTTAAAAATAAATTTTGAGAATTTAATTGAAATAATTTTATAATGCTTAGGACTATAAAACATAATGAAATAATAATTGCTATCACAATAATTAATTGATATGGTACTTCCCAAATTGTGTAATTAACTATCGGTAATAATAGTCCAAACAATATACTAGTAAATAAAAATATAGAATATTTCTTTTTCTTGTTTAAATATACTTGATATGCATTCTCTTTTTTGATATCCATTTTTCCTCTCCATTAAATTATTTACTAAATACATTGTTTTAAATTAAATATAATACACTTTATTTTATTTAATTTCCCATACCGATACTTTATAACTGTATGAATATATTAGCGTTTATCCACCAAGTAAAAATAATTTAACACAATGAAAATTTTGATAAAGATTGGTATATCTTGTTCTATATACTTTGAATTAATTTGTTAATACAATTGATAAAGAACTAGAGCATCAATCTAAACAGATAAGGCCTTTTCAATAATCTTTTTTATATACGACATTACTTTTCAAATCAATATAATAATCTGATAATTGTTCATATTTAATTAGCTTTTTTATAAGTTTTTTTATAAGTCCTTTTTTCCAAGGAAAATCAAAGTATCTATTGAATCTAACAATGCCTATCTTATTAAGCCTATTAGTCAGTTCACTAATTGAAAATACGTTTTGATTTTCAATCAAATCAATAATAGCAGAATTAAAAATCTTTTTTAATTCCTTTAATAAACGAAATACCTTTCCCATACGAAACAAAACAACAATCTGACTTCTTCTCATCAAAGATTGGTATTCGTTTCTTATTGAAATATATTCTCTAATAATCATTTCATCCATAGATTAGCCCATCTCCTATTTCTGTAAGATTGTTTTAGTTTCATCTAAACTAAAGTTTAAGAATTCTTTATCTTTTTTTAATAAATAACTTATTCTATGAAAAACGAAGTTTTCATCAAGATAGTTTTGAAGTTCTAAAAAATCCACTATCCCATAAGTAAAAATTAATTTTTTAAGGATTATATCTCCTAATTTTATTGCTTTTTTTGATGAGGCTACTTTAATAAGCAAGATAATCCATCCAATCAAAACAAATAATATTCCTATAGGTAATGTAATCACTAGTCGACATAAAAGCCAACCCAACCTCAATACTAGATAGGCTGTATTATGAATTTTATAGTTTTTTTTAACAAGCGTGTTCACTTTTTCAAGATCAAGCATTGTTTTTTTTGAAAGTTTAATATTTGTATCCATCAATCTATTGTTCCTATATCTTTCTATATTTTTATAATCGAATTGTATCATTTATTATGCCTAATATCAAGAAGATATCATATATATGCATAAATTTTATTAATTATAATTTATTACTATTTCTCATATAGAGTATTTATCAAATATTAAACTCTTTTTATATACATTTAAAAAAGAATAATATCACACATTCCATAGTGGAATGTGATAAATCAATGATTTTCAACTAGATATAGACATCTTTGACTTTTATAATGCATATACACCCCCAAATATACCCCTAAATATTACAAAAAGAAGCATGAAAGCTTCTTTTTTGTTTTATATTATTATTCCGTTACAACGGTTTTGGAGACCGAAAAGACATTAATAAGTCAAATTATAATATAATTCTTTTGCTGTAAAAGTCTGTAAACGTTGCGTGTTTGTTTAGCAAATTTTTCATAGTTAAAAATATTACATAGGCATATTATCAATAGATCTATATAATTAGTCTTATTTCTTATTCTGTTTTTTTGATTGAGTTTTACCAACTTGATTTTTGGAGATGTATTGTCCTGTTTGACCGCTTCTATATTTATTTTGATTTACTATTTTCTTGTCTCCGCCTTTACCTGGTATTCTTCTTTCTTTTTGTATTGGCATAATTATCCCTCCTACTATCTATAAAAATACTTTATCCAAAAAAGCCAATAGTTAGAACAGTAATAAATGTCATAGTTATACCAAGTCTATTGATTAACTTCATTTTACAAATGTTGATAGATAATAATACTATTCTCTCTCTATCTAATGGACTAAGTTGAATGTCTTTTTTTCCATCTTTAAAAATAAAATCATTATTAAAGAATACATTTTCAGCTGATATTAAATCTAATCTATTTTCTTTTATTCTAAACAAATGAAAAAGCCAATTAGGTAATTTCTTTTTAAACAAATAAATAAATGCGTAAATAATAGAATAAACAATGGTAATTATAATAAGAATAATAACATTGTTTTCTGCAGGTGTATAACCGCTTACCCACGCAAATAACATAGCTGATAATGTAGGTGGTAAAAATAGAATTCCAATAAAAATAGTTTTTGTTAACGGAGCTTTTTTCTTAATTATATCCTCAATCCTGATAACTTGTTCAGAGCTTTTCATTAACTAAACCATTTTTGGAATATATTT
>JAIPGD010000044.1 GCA_021736305.1 Candidatus Izemoplasma sp. | reverse complement strand
TTTTACCATATAACAGATTAGCAGCTACTGCATTTCTTGCAGATCTATGAGTATCATCATAACCTGCAAACCATAAACCTGATTCATCTAATAAATCTCGATTTTTTAAATATAACTCTATATTTTTATAATCATTTTTGGTTCTTGGTAAAACACTTATCTCTTTCATTTAATCCCCCCTTATATTCAAAATAACTATTGACTAATATATTTGCAATTTTATTTAATATTTTTTTTATTAATTTCTTACACTTTACATATATACCAAGCCGCATGTTTATCTACATCAATTGTTTCTACACTTGAAAAATGTTCTTCCATTTCGATTTTAGCATTTTTTATGAAGTAAAAATAATCTCCTCTTTCTAAATATTCGATAATATCAGTTAAAAATCGACGTTTTTTATTATAATCATGAAATATTACATATTCACTAGAAACTCTCTTCATTTCTTTATACATTATTTCTCGTTCAGCTTTTTTTAATCCATGGGCAACATATGAAGCTATTGATACCGGAAATGAATCGTCTTCAAAAGGAAGAGTATTTAAAACATCTCCTTCAATACATTCAATTTCTTTAATCTTTATTTTTTTTCTTGCAACCTTAATCATATTTTTAGCTACATCTACTCCAGTTACTTCCATACCTAATTCAGTTAGAGCAGTAGCTAAAGCACCTGTCCCACATCCAACATCTAAAATCTTTTTATAACTTAAGATATTAAAGTTCTTTTTTTGTTTAATTATTTTCGATTTATAGTTTTTAACTTGGGCTCCAAAAAATAAACCATATATTGGCGCTATTGAATTAAAAATAAAGGATGAAAATTTCATAACTTTTACTCCCTTGTTAATATTAGTATATCAAATAATTAATATTTTTAAATTAAGTCATAAAAAAAAGGATGAAATCATCCTTTATTTATTTGATTTTATCTAATTCTTTCAAATATGCTTCAATTGGTTGATTACCAATTAATTCATATTCTTCATTAATAACTATTTTAGGAACACCTGATACCTTATATTGTTTAGCAAAGTCCATAAATGTTTGTGATTCTATCATAGTTGATTCAATGTTTTCATTTAACATTGCTAAGGCGTGTGCTGTAGCTACTGCACCAGGACAATGTGGGCAACTAAGAGTAATAAACACTTTTATGTCTACTGGCTTATTAATTGCTTTAATTTTTTCTTTTATTTTATCATCGATATCAATTGCTTTTCCCGACATAGTCAAAATTGCACTTAAAAACGAATTTATCTCATGTCCCGCTGGAATACCAGTGAATTTAACACCTTGATACTTATCATTTTCATCTAGAATAATAATTGTTGGTGTTAAAGAAACATTGTACTTCTTTGCTTCTTCTGAATCTTTTTCAAGATCTCTTTCTAAAACACTAATTTTATCATTAAGTGGTTTAACTTCTTCTAATAGTTGTTTAGTTTCTTTACAAGTGTTACATTTACCTTCTTGAGTAAATAAAACCATTGTGATTTTCTTTTCCATGCCTTGTAATACTTCTTTGATTTGTTTTTTTGCATCTTCGTTTAATAAATTTGCCATTGTTACTCTCCTTTATAATTTTGATTTAAATATAGATTTATTGCTAAAGCAGCTTTTGCGCCTTCTGCAGTCGCAATAATAATTTGTTTAAATGGTTGTTCCGTAATATCTCCTGCAGCATATAGCCCAGGTATTGAAGTCATTTGATTTTTATCAACTATTACTTCATTTTGTTCATTTGTTTTAACTAAATCTTTAATAAGATATGAATTCGGTACTGTTCCTATTTCGATTAGTAAACCATCTGCTTCTATAATATGTTTTTTATTTGTTTTTTTATCTAATATTTGAACGCCACTTACTTTATCTTCTCCTAAAACTGCTAAAATTTTAGTTTGTAAGTGAATTGTTAATTTATCTATTGTTTCTAGTTTTTTTAATAAGATTTCATCAGCTCTAAATTCAGAGCGATGAACGATTGTAATTTTACTAGCCCAAGGCACTAAATCTAAAACTCCTTCTACTGCGCTGTTTCCACCACCTGCGACAATTACATGTTTATCCTTGAAAAATGGTGCGTCACATGTAGCGCAATATGTCACGCCTTTATTTGCAAGTTTAGCTTCACCAGGGATATTTAATTTTCTTGGTTCTCCCCCAGTTGCGACTAATATAGTTTTAGCGATTAAGATTTTGCCGTTTTCAGTCTCTACTCTAAAATCAGGGTTTAAATGTTCTAATGAACGGACATTCGTCCCACTTAAAACTGGAATTTCTAATTGATTTATATGGTCAAAAAATGTATTAGAAAGAGCTTCTCCTTCTATCATATTAAAACCTAAATAATTATCTACTATTGTTGTATTATGTAATTGCCCACCTATTTCTTTGGCAATAACACCAATTGCTAAACCTTTGCGTTTAGCATAAAGCCCTGCATTTAATCCTGCAGGTCCACCACCAATAATAAGTAAGTCCCATTTTTTTACTTTATCAAAAAGATTTGTTTCTGTCTTTTTTTCTACATTAAAATTTAACATAATAACTCCCTAAATTACTTGCCTTTAACAATTAGATCAACCGCTTCATTGATATCATCTAATTTAATATTAAGATTCTTTTCAATTGTTTGGATTAAATTCTCGGTAGTGAGTATTCCAATAGTTTTATCGATATTTGCTCGTACTGCTTTTAGTTGCGTTAGAATATCCATGCAGACAGTCTCATTCTCCATCATTGATATAATGCCATTCATTTGTCCTTGAGCACGTTTCATTCGGTTCTGTAAGGCTTTGTCACATTTCATAACAATACCCCCTTTTCTTATAAGCACATTATACCCCACGGGGTATATTAAAACAAATGATTTGCTTATTCAGGAATATCATCTTTAATAAATAGTTGATTAATTTTTAATATGCTTGTTGTTATAACTACTGAGGTAAATGCCATCATTCCCATTTTACCTCCAGCTCCATTAAAGTAAGGTTCGAAAAGATAGAAAACTACCGCTAAAACAATTGCCGAAATAAAGGCTACATAGGTATTAGGGATTACAATTTTATTTGTCATTCCAATAAAACTAGCGGTAAAGAAAATCGCAGAATAAATTACGTTAATATCTAAGACAAATAAAACTCCAGCAAATACTATACTTGTTGTTGCTGAAGCCATAACTGCAGTTTGTTTAAGATTATGCTGAACTAAATAAGTTGAGATAACCCCTAATATGGAAATAATAAATAACAAATAAAAATCGCTTGAAATATCAAGTGTAAAAAAACTTTTATTTAGAATAAAAGCTGTTGTAACAGAAGCTAAAAAGGCGGTTGTTCCAAGTTTGCCGCCGTAACCTTTAAAGATTCGTTTTGTAAACATAAAATATAAAGCCGCAAAAAAAGCCAGAATTAAAACCTCTCCAAAATTGAATATAAACGGAGATATCATCCCTGCAAATGAACCACAATAAATTGCAACTTCATAGTTTTTAATTAGAAAATGTCCCGCTAAACCTACTGCCGCAGAAGCTATAATGACTGGAACTGATAAATACTCTACTAAAGAAAAAGTCAAAACAACTCCGATAATAACTGCTATACTATCCCACTCTAATAATTTTAATCTTTTTAATTGCATATTTTCTTCTGATTTATACGCAACGAAGAAGCCATATATAACTAAACCAATAAACAAAATAGAAAAAACTAAATTCATCATTTTATTTGTATTAAGTGTTGCAGTTAATAAAGCATATATAATAAAAACAAAAATCATCAAATACAAAAGGATTAATTCGTGCTTTTTGATGTAATTAACAACATTTTTTAGTTGAATCATTTATTAGCTCCTTTTTTTCTTATTATTCATATTATAACATTTACTTATATGTCTCACAAATCGAAAAATCTATGAAAAAATGATTCCTATAGAAAAGGAATCACTTGCATTTATAGTTGTTTTAAAAAATTAATTAATAAATCAGAAAACTTAGATAAAGCTTTTTTACTGGTTTTTAAAACATCATCATGAGAAAGTTTTTCTTTAGAGATTCCACTTGCCATATTAGTAATAATTGAAATTCCTAAAACTTTTATTCCGGCATGCCTTGCGACTATAACTTCTGGTACAGTAGACATACCAACTGCGTCACCACCTAATAGTCTAAAGGCTTTTATTTCAGCCGGTGTTTCATAACTTGGACCTAAATAACTCACATATATCCCATGTTTTAAATCTATGGTTAATTCCTTTGCAATTTTATCTATAAGTTTACGGTAATTTTTATCATAAGCAACACTCATATCAACAAACCTTGGACCTAAATCATTATTGTTTTCTCCTACTAAAGGATTTCTTCCTAACATATTAATATGATCGTCTATCATCATAATATCTCCTGGTTTAAATTCCGGATTCATTCCACCTGCGGCATTTGTCACAACCAAAGTTTCAATTCCTATATAAGCAAATGCTTGAATAATTTCGCGCATTGTCTTATCACTTGGGTTTTCATAGTAATGTTTTCTGCCTTCTAATATATAGATATACTTTTTGGCCAATTTCACAAGATGAATGTTACCATTATGTCCAATTGATGTATCGGTTTTTATACCTAAAATCTTAGATAAAGAAAAACTTTCGACAATATCAGTTTCATTAATAAATTCATTTAATCCAGATCCTAGAATAACTAAAACATTGGCTTTTCCCTTAAAACTATTTAATTTTTTTATTAATTTTTTCATGTTTACCCCTTATAAAGAAATTATAGCATAGAAAAAGTAATAATTTTACATTAACTTTACATTAATTTACTAAAATAAGATATTTACTTTTTCAAAAATCGATTATACTATAAACGAATCAAAACAAAAATATTTACTGATTATTAACTTTATTTCACTTAATATAACTTTGTTATAGCCGCTACCCTTAAATTTAAATGAACTCCTAAATATATCATTAATTTTTTAAATCTTTTATTAACTACTAGCGGCTATAACATATATTTTTATTGTAAAACTTTTCATGTTTTGATTCAGTAATATCTCATACATATGAGAGCAATTAAAGATTGTGTTCTTTTTTTTAAACACTTATAATGTTATCACTCAGCTGTTTGATGTATTGCTAAAAGATAAAATATTAGATATAATTAGATATAGAAATGAGGAATAAAATGAAAAAAGTTATTGCATTTGTATGCATCCACAATAGTTGTCGAAGTATCATAGCAGAGGGCTTCTTAAAACATTATGCACCTGATATGTTTCAAATATATTCAGCAGGGACAGAAAAACACCCCCATCCTAAACCAATGGCTATAGAAGTAATGGAAGATTTAAACATTGATATGAGTCATGCTAAAAGCAAATTATTAAGTGAGATACCTAATGAACTTGATATATTAATTACTATGGGTTGTGGTGTTGAATGTCCATATGTACCAACTAAACATCGTGAAGATTGGAACTTAGATGATCCAAGTGGAAAACCAAAAAGCGAATTTATTAAAACAAGAGACCTAATTAAAGCAAAAGTATTAGAGCTAATTGAAAGAGTCAAAACGAACCAATTATAAAAACAGCAAACCGAATGGTTTGCCTTTTTTTTGATATTTAATTTAGTCTATCTTACGGTATATATTCCACTCACCTATAGTTTCAAAACCTAATCGTAAATATATCTTACCAGCATTTACATTGTCATAAAACAAACATAAACTCTTCTGTAAATCAGTAAAATATCTCTGCATTAACTCCTGCATTAAAAGCGAAGCATAACCATTATTCCGATATTTAGGGTCAGTCGCCACTGAAACAACCATCGCACTTTTCTTTGTTTCTGCAGTAGTTGCTACAGTGGAAATTATTTTGCCTTTATTTTCAATGTAAAGGGTTGTACCCATTTGAATTGATTTCATTTTTGATTCAATGAAGTCACTCCGATTGTTTTTAAAAATAGCGAATTCTTCTATTTGTGAGATTAAATCAAATAACTTTTCACACTCTGCTTCAGTTTTAATTTCTTTTATTTTAAATCTATGTTTAATCAAAGGCATTTTTAATTTCTTAGCTTCACAAAAATACATCTTTATTTTTTTGAAATTCTTTAAGTACGGTTCAATTACTTCTGTCATTGATTTTTTTCCACTTATAACTTGAAATGGATCATCTTCAAAAATCCTTAAATAATCTTTATTAAAATAATTATTATGTGAATAAAAAATTGCATTTTCTCTATATCTTAAGAAAACACTTATATAGCTTCCAGCATCATCAATATCAGCATAAATCCTTTGAAAATCTTGCTCAAACCCAAAAGTTTCTATGTCACCAATAATAAAAATATTATAACCAGGTTCCTGATAAAGATACTTTAAAACTTTATCGCGGTCTTTTTCGGCTAATTTTCTAATCATAATTTTTCCTCATATTAACTAAATATTATTTATCTAATTCTAATATTAATACATTTAACTCATTAGTTACTTCAACAAAACGATCAATTAATATTTTATTATCTAAATACAATATATCAAAAGCTTTAGGTTTTTTCTTAAAAAGTTTATGATAATTGACATTTTTATACTTGATTGTAGGAATCCGAGTATGTCCAGCAACCACAGTCTTACCTGGAACTGGAGGCAATTCGAATTCATAACTCCAAGTTAAATCTCTTCTGGTTAAAAGTTTCTTCCAATTTTTAACACTGCCATCTATTCCGCCATGAACAAAGATATAATCATCAATTTCTAAATACAAAGGAAACGATTCTAACCAATCAAGTAAATAAGGGTAACGTTTATTAATGGATTCTCTAATTTCAGTCATATTGTTAGACATCAATTTTATGCCAGATAACGAATATAAAGTTTCATCAAAGCCATTATAGTAGGCATTAAACATCACCTGACTATCATCGCCCTTTAAAAAATCTAGTAAAAAGCCATCATGATTACCTAATAATATAGTTGCTTTATTATCTTTGTATAATTGATATACATATTCTAAAACTTGTTTGGAATGTTTTCCCCGATCAAATAAATCACCTAAAATCAAAAGGTGATGAAATTCATCGTTTCGATTAAACTCATATTTGTTTAATGAATTAACTAAAGCATCATAATGAGCATGAATATCACTAATAACAAAATATTTCATATCAATCACTTACAATTCAAAATATTTTTTTACCATGTCAAACTGTTCTTCAACGCTTAAATCAGGTGTTCTTTCAATTGTTTTAATTCCATATTTTTTACAAGAATCAACAATATCATCACTAAACTTAACCATTGACTTACTAGCATTTTCTATTGTTTTACTTGGGTTTTTAGTATCAGAATTAATTCTATCTAGTATCATTTTATGATCATCTCTAAAAAAATATAATCTTTTAATTTCTTTTTCTGATGTGTAAAAACATATTATTCTTTCTTTAGGGATAATTTCAATTATCTCTTCAGCTAATATCCCTAAATCAACAACAATTCTCTTTTCGCTTTTATCACTCAATAAATCAACAACTAAAAAGTCTAAAAACTCTTTTCCTAGATTATGAAGCCAATCTACATAAACATCAGTAGAGCGGTTAAACCATAAGTCCCAATCGAGGTTTGGATTTGGATATTGTAAATTAGGATGGTTTGTTTTATTTGTAAACTTGCGGTATTTCATAATGTCATCTCTAATATTAATAAAATCATATTCTTCAACTAACTTGTTAGTCATTGTTGTTTTTCCTGAACAAGTGCCCCCATTTAACCAATATACATGGCTTAATTTGTTTTTTATGTATTCATTATTTAATTCCATATTGTCACCCCTTAGTATAGTAATTATTTCTTTTCAAGTAAAAATAAACGATTATATTGTTCATAAGATTCATAATAGATTCTTTCGTAGCTATAAATCGTAAATTTATCTTTAAAGAATTCTTTCCATTGTTTAGTCGATAAATTCCATAAATATAGCGAATCATCATCTACATAAAAATTATCTTTTATAAGTTTTTGTTCTTGTTCCTTTATCATTTGTTTATTAAGGTAATCATTTATCTTTAAAAATACTTTACCATTAGGTTTTAATAATCTATGAACTTCCTTTACTAATAATTTGCCATCATTTGGCTCTAGATTGTCAATTATATTAGAAAGAATAATCGCGTCATACTTATTTGATTCAATTTCATGTAATTTTTCAATAGAGCCTACTTCAAATAAAGCGTTATTTATTTTGTAATTAGAAAATAGTTTTTTTGCATATTTAATTGATTCAATTGAAATATCTATTCCATGATAAAAACCATTATTTGATTTAGCAGCCATTAAAAGAAGTTTTCCTGTTCCACAACCAAAATCCAAGACACTTTCACTGTCTTGGCTTAGCCAATCAATCCCTTCATCTATTGGCTTAATATTTGTTTTAATTTCTTTTAAAGCTTTAAACGGTAGCTTTTTGAAGACTTTGTTCCAATAGTCTTTAGTTTCTTTGTAATCCATTAAACTCTAAACTTTTAATAATCGCAACACCCATATAAGAATGACTGCTCCTAAAAAAGAGAAAATGAATCCTGAGACAGTAAAAGGACCTATCGCACCAATATCAAATATTAAATTGCCTAGAAAGCCCCCAACAAAAGCACCTACTAAACCAATAAAAATATTTTTAATTAATCCTCTTCCGTGAACATGCATAACTATACTTGCAAGCCAACCTACTAGTAAACCAAACAAAATCCAAATAATAATATCCATCTTTAACGCTCCTTTGTGTTTCTATATAATAAATAATATATTTGCAAATATATCAATTATTTTCTACGAATTTATCTACTAAAGTAAATGCTTTTTTTGTGTCTTTTATAAAATTATTATCAATAAGAATGTATGGAGCCTTATACTCAATACATTTTTCAAATACATCACTATGTTGGTGATAAAGATACTCTTTAGTTAAGTGTGTTAAATCTTCTTTTTCTTCTATTATTGATGAATTGTTAATAATAGTTGAAAAATTGTTATCAATATATTTATTAGAAAAAACCAAATATAGAGCAATTATATGTTTTTGATATTTATCTTCAAAAGAATGTATTTCACTTTGAGGTAGATAACAACCTTCAATAATTATGCTTTGCTTATTTTCTATATTTGTTTTAATAATTTCTCTTATTATCGGCCATAAAAAGCTTGTTAATTTATCATCATCATATGGGGTTAAACCATCACTTCTATTTGTTCTAATAAGCCCCATTTTAATATGATCAATAGAAAAATATGGAAATTTATATTTTTCTAACAATTTTTGAGCTAAAAATGTTTTCCCAGAACAACTCGCTCCACCAATCAAAATAACCATCAATTATTATCCCTTTCTAAATTCAAAAGATATTCTTTCATTTTTACTCCGCCATTAAACTGGCCGATATCACCATTCTTTTTAATTACTCTATGACAAGGAAATAATAACGGCAAAGAATTGTTTTTACATACAGTTCCTACTGCTCTTATCGCTTTTTCATTTCCTGATGCTTTTGCTAATCTTGAATAAGACCATGTTTCATTATAGGGGATTTTTTTCATTGCTCCTAATACAAATTTAGAAAAATCAGAGCCCTCAAGTAAATAAGGAAAATCAAAATAAGTTCTCTTATTATCAAAATATTCTAATATTTGTTTTTTCGCTATGATAATAGCTTGATTAGGAATATCATCAAAGAAATCATCTGAATCTAAATTGATTTTTATAATTTTATTATCTTCAGAATATAAGGTTGTATTGCCTAACTTAGTAGAAAAAGAATATTTAATCATTTAGATCACCAAAACTTTATTAAATTTTTAAAACATAAATTTTATTTATAATTTTCATAGATATGCTCATCAATCCTTCGGTGTACACTCTTAGTATATGGTTCAAAATACTTATACCAGAATTTTCTTCCATATATATTGAACGCCTCAAAATCTACACCCAATAATTCATAATCTTTATTTACTAAGAAATTCTCAATATAAGTCAATAAATTTTTAGCTATTCCTTTGTTGCGGTAATTACTATCTACATATAAACCTTTAATATTCATCATCTTATTATGAGTTGTAATAAAGTTATCACCTATTGCTCCTAACTCAATTATTCCAACAGGTTTATTATTTAGACATGCACCAAACATAAACTGATTTTCTTTTGAGATTATATCAATAATATCATCTAAACCATTTACTTCTGTTCTAGGTATAAATATTGGTGATTTTGTAAACATCATATGAAACTCTTCAGTTAAAGCTGCAAAATCAGCTGCATTTTCTTTGGTTAGTCGTTGTATTTCAAAATCTTTATCGATAGGTTTTACTTCAAGTTTTTTAATACTATCAATGCAGCGAAGTCCAAAACCTAAATTAAACCAAGTATTGATTAATGAATCATCATAGGTATACATTGTAATTGCGTGAGAAAATATTTTGTTTTTAACCAAATCTTCAGCTAAAGTCTTATATAATAATTGGTATCCAGCTTCCCGGTATTCCTTATAAACAAAATGGCCATGAATCGGAGATAAAAAGCCTATGCTTTCACCCCAAAAGTTATCAATCCGAATACCAATTAGATAACCAATGATTTCTTGATTGTGTAATAAGATTTTACCAAATGCATTTTTACCAAATCGATTATAAAACATCTTACCAATAAAATCTGAAAAATCAGATATGGGTTTTAAATATTTAATTGTATTTTTTTCTTCATTATAATTTATTTTATTTAATTTAATAATTTCTTCGATATCATTTATATTATAATTTCTTATTTCCATTTAATTATCCTAGCCTTGCTTTTGTAATAATATAACTCTATCTTTAGGGCCAGATTTAATTCGATCATATTCGGATTGCTTAACAACTTTAAATTTTTTAAATTTTCTTATCCATTCTTCAGTTGTATAATTTACTCCTCGCAAAATACCATTTAAGGTAAAAACATTTTTTTCTATTCGTTCCATCTTTATTCGTTCAATTAAATCTTTGGTTAAATAAAAATTGAATTTTAATAATAAAAAACCATTTGGCTTTAGCAATCGAGCAATATCAGCAATTATTTGTTTAGATGTTTCTTCTGGAATTACATCTAGAACATTTGAACAAATAATGCCATCAAAGGCTTCGTTTTCTAATTTAGACAAATAACTTTCGTTACCAACTTCAAAATTTAATCCTTTTATTTTTGACAGTTCACAAGTCTTTTTGGCAAATCTAATAGCATTTTCAGAAGTATCTATTCCTAGACCATAAGATAATTTAGTTCCTAATATTTTAGCAGTAAATAATGCATATCCTGAACCAGCACCAATATCTAATATAGATCTTGCATTATTCCCCATAAATTCGAAGGCTTCATCGAGTTCGTTTTTAACTTTAACCTCTGATAAATTGATTTTTTCTGGTTTTAGTTTTTTAAACATATTATTCCAGTAATTTTGTAAATCTGAATTCAGTTTTTTTACATTCATTAATATACCTCATATTATATTTTTAAGTATTTATAATAATATCTCTCTACTTCTATTTTAACACACTTTTAGATGATTGAGTTTTTTCATTGCTAGTTAAATTGCTATAATGCTTTTATATCTCGATTGTTTGTTATTGTTTAATCAATAGTTCCCACTCATTTAGTAACCGTTTAATACTATATCTCGCATTAGCTGAGGAAGTTGAAGGTAAATATGATCCTAATTCTTTCAAGTTAGGATTATATTTATTAAATAAATTGTATGCTTTTTTACCATTCAGAAAAATCCTATTGATTTTTGTATCCTTTATTAATTTTTCTATATTCGTTGGTCTTACATTTGTTATTGATGAGTCTTCTGAATTAACAATATCACAACTTTCAATAACATCATATAAAGCAATATTATGTTTCTTTAAAGCTTGAATTTTAGATTTGATTTTCTGGTTTGCAAAATCTTTATCATTAAATAATCTCGATAAAATTTCCCAAAATCTATTTTGAGAATGCATGTAAAAAAAGTTTTCTTCTCTTGATTTTACAGAAGGAAAACTACCTAATATAAGAATTTTACTGGATTTAAAAATCACTGGACCAAATCCATGACTTGAAATATGTTTTAATTCGGGCATATAAAAGCTCCTAAATAATAATAATCTATACCTTTATAATATAATATTTATAATATTTTTCAAATAAATATCTTAAATACGCCTTTTTTCTAACTTGAAATATCTATTTATTATTTTTGTGGTATAATAATTTTAAAAAGCAAACAACAATACCAAAAGGAGCGATATACGTGTTTAAATTTACAAAATTATTAGTGCTATTATTCTTATCCCTATTTTTAATTGCATGTGATGGTGATATTGACATTACTGATATTATTACCAAAGATACCACTAATACATCTCGATCAAATACAACAACCCTTACTACAAACGATAATTCTGAAACTGAAGATACTACAATTCTTACTAACACGGAAGAAACTACTACTATCGAAACTACAGTCCCTGAAATAACAACTACAGAAGATACAATAACCACACAAATTACTACAACTATAGAAGATATTACAACTACCCAAATAACCACTACAACAGAAACAACAACTACAGAAGCAACTACTACAACCCAAACTCTAGTTACCATTTCTTTTATAAGCAATGGAGGAACTCAAGTAAGTTCTGTTGAAGCATTACCTGGTACATTTATTTCTTCACCAGTTGATCCTGTAAAAGACGGATATGAATTTA
>JAIPGD010000043.1 GCA_021736305.1 Candidatus Izemoplasma sp. | reverse complement strand
CTTTGAGATACAAGCATGACTTCTCTTAACTTTTTAATTTTATCTGCATATGTCATAGGCTTACTCCTTAACATTTATTTAACACTATTATATCATCTAAAGTTTTATTTGTAACAAGAAACTAAAAAATTGAGCAAAAAACGCTCAATTTGATTCATTAACTAGTCACAATACTTATATTTTCTCAAACTGTTTTTAAGACATAAATATCTATATAAAGCCATTTAGCTGGTAAATCTAAATCCCCTCGACTCCACGATTTTTGGCAAAATCAACAAATTCTAAATCCCCTCAAATCCCAGAAAGACAAATAGGAATAAACTGATCAAGAATATCTAACTTTTTCGTTTATTTCACCATATTTTGATGAATTTTTGATTGTAAATAAAAAAAGTCTACTCCAATAAACCGCTAAACAAAGGCGTTAAACCGATATTTAGGGAGTGGAATAAACTTTAAATGTCATGATGGTGGAGCTGAGGGGAGTTGAACCCCTGTCCAAAGCAGCCAATCATTTGACATTCTACATGCTTAGTTGATTGTAATTTTTCGATAAACACACGCCAATCAACGCACAAATGCCTATCTATTCTTATTAGTTTCATGTAGCCCCTTAAGAAGGCAGGGAACTACACAATTCTATATTACTGGAATTCGAAACAGGTCTATAGACAAACCTGAGTGAATTTGCAGCTTCTTCTTAAGCCGCGTAAGCGTAATTTTGGTTTCCGGTTATATTTAACCGCGCATTTTTATATCTGCCGATAGCATGCTAGTCAAACTTGAACCACCTTGTCGAATCCAGAACAGCCCCATTAATTAATAATAAGATTTGTCAATCCGCTTTTCGGCATCTTCTTGTTTTTTTGCTTGTCGTTTATCATAAAGTTTTTTCCCTTTTGCAAGGACAACTTCAACTTTACATAAACCTTCTTTTAAGTATACTCTTTTTGGTACAAGTGTCAATCCTTCTTGTTTTAGTTGTAATTCCAACTTGATAATTGTTTTCTTATGTGCCAATAATTTCTTTTTGCGTTTTTCTTTATGATTAAATATACTTCCGTGATCATATTTTGATATATGCATATTAACAATATACATTTCATAGTTATTATTAATGGTCACATAACTTTCGTTTATCGAAAACTTACCTTGTTTTATCGATTTAATTTCAGTACCCTTTAATACGATTCCAAATTCAAAAGTATCTAGAATATGATAATCATGTTTTACTTTTTTATTATGCGCTAATACTTTCATCTAGACCCCCTAAACTAAAACAAAATCTATCTTACCTAAAATCTTATTTACTTTTACCAATTTAACACGTACTTCCTTACCTATATTATAACTTTTATTTGATGAAACACCAAGTAATTTCATGTTTTTCTCATCATAGTTCATTTCTTCATCAAATGTTGAAATATGTACCAATCCTTCAACGGTATTTGGTAACTCTATAAACATGCCAAACTTTAAAACTGATGAAATAACACCGGTAAATTCTTGACCAACGAAAAGTTCCATATATTCAGCTTTTTTAATATCCATAATTTCTCTTTCAGCGTCCATTGCCGTTCTTTCAGTCTTTGAAGCTTGTTTAGCAATATCATCTAATTTGTCTAAAGTCTTATCTGAATAATTTAAGTTTTCTTCAAATATATACTTACGAAGGTTTCGATGAACAATTAAATCTGGGTATCGCCTAATTGGAGAAGTAAAATGCGTATAATTAGCAAATGCTAATCCATAATGTCCTAAATTTTCTTTAGCATATCTAGCTTTAGACATTGATCTTAAAAGTAAGGTCGTAATTACTTTTTCGTATTTAGTGTCTTCCACATTATCCAGTAGTTTTTGTAAATTATGTTGAGTTAAATTATCGTCTAATCCTTCATCTAGCCCTAGTTCTTTTACCAAAGTAAAAACATGGTCGATTTTTTCTTCATTTGGTAGTTCATGAACACGATAAATAAATGGCAACTCCATATTAAAAATATGGGTAGCAATGACTTGATTAGCAACCAACATAAACTCTTCAATCATTTGTTCGCCAATACCACGTTCTTTAATAATCATATCAGTAATATTACCTGATTTATCAAAGATAAATTTTGGTTCAATAGTTTCAAAGTTAATTGAGCCCATTTTTTCTCTAACAGAATATAATACATCTTGTAACTCATGCATTATTTTAATATCGTTAATAATATCAGAATATTCTTCTTTTAATACTTTATCACCAGCAAGAATTTTATTGATATTTGTATATGTCATTTTATATTTACTGTTAATCACAGATGGATAAATAGAATAATCAATCACTTCGCCTTTATTTGTGATTTCCATTTCACAAGTTAATGTTAAACGGTCAACATTAGGATTTAATGAACAAATACCATTCGATAACTCTTTTGGCAACATCGGAATCACTGAATCAGCTAAATAAACGCTGGTTCCTCTGTCAAATGCTGATTTGTCCAAAACAGAATCTTCTTTAACATAATAACTAACATCCGCAATATGAACACCCAATATATAATTATTATTATCTGTTTTTTGAATCGATATTGCATCATCGATATCTTTAGTAGATTCCCCATCAATCGTAAAAATTGTTTCTTTACGTAAATCTTTCCTTGTATTAATTTCTTCAGTAATAACTTCTTGAGAAACACTTTTTGCATATTCAATTTCTTCTTTGCTGAAGTTGTCTGACAAACCATATTTATGAGTTATTTCAATAATCTCAATACCATCATCATCACTATTTCCTAATACTTCAATCAATTTAGTGCGTTTAACAATCCTATTTGAGTAATCAATGATTTTCGCTTTAATAATTTGATTATCGTTAACTTTCTTTTGGTCTTTTTTATCTAATTCAAAAACAATGTCTTCGTTATAACCTTTAGGAAAAATTTGACCTTCAAAATACTCGCCAATAATTTCATCCAAATTGCGTTCTAAGACTTTAACTACTTTGCCTTCAATTTTCATTTTAGATTTTCTTCTAGTAATTTGAACTAAGCACAAATCTTTATTCATTGCGGTTAACGTTTTACCTTGAGGTATAAAAATATCGGGTTTATCTTCCATTAACAAAAAACCATAGCCATTGTTTTTTAAATCAATTTTTCCTATTTCAAAATTATTATTTAAAATATCATGATAATGTCCTTTACTATCACGATAAATTTTTCTTGATTTTTCTAATTCATTAATCGCTTTAGTTAAATCATTAAACTCCGATTTCTTATCAAGTTTCAAAATTTTGGCAATGTTATTTAAATTTCTTTTTTTATATGGTAGTTTTCTTATCAATCCATAAACTCGTTTTTCCATAAACTCCTCCGTTCGCGCAAATAAAAAAGAACACGTGATGTGTCCTTTAAATGTTTATAATACAGCGGCTAAAATCGCAAACAAACCAAACATGAATGAGAATACCATTGTTAATCTCGCTAGAAATAACTCTGGACCTCTTTGTTTTTGGTTTTTAAATAAATCTGATTTTTCACCTGAAAATGTATTTTTAACATCATTTTTAGACTCTTGTATCATCACTAATCCAATCAGTAATACTGATATAGAAAATAATATCCAATGTAAAGCTGTCATAATTGTTTGCCCCCTTAAACATATTTATCTACTTATCGTAACTATTATAACATAAAAAAGTGTTTTTGGAAGAGCCAAAAACACTTTTTTTATGCTAAGAAAAATAATTAATTATTTTTTAAGGTTATAAAAAGTATCTAAGCCCTTATATAGAGCAACTTCATCTAATTCTTCTTCAATTCTTAATAGTTGATTATATTTTGCAATTCTATCTGTTCTCGATAAAGAACCAGTTTTAATTTGACCAGAATTTGTTGCTACTGCAATTTCAGCAATTGTTGTGTCTTCGGTTTCTCCTGATCTATGTGAAATTACTGCTGTATATCCTGCTTTTTTTGCCATTTCGATAGCGTTAAAAGTTTCAGTTAGTGTTCCGATTTGATTAACTTTAATCAAAATTGAATTTGCAACACCTTCTTCAATTCCTCTTGCTAATTTTTCAGTGTTTGTAACAAATAAATCATCGCCAACTAATTGAACTTTCTTGCCAAGTTTTTTGGTTAGTTTACCCCAACCTTTCCAATCATTTTCATCCAAACCATCTTCAATAGAAATAATTGGGTATTTATCAATAAGTTTTTCGTAAAAATCAACCATTTCTTCATTTGTTAATTCTTTGCCTTCGCCTTTTAACTCATAGACTTTTTTGTCTTTATTGTAAAACTCAGAAGCAGCTACATCCATCGCTAAAACAATATCTTCCCCTGGTTTAAATCCGGCTTTTTCAATCGCCTCAATAATAACTTTTAATCCAGCTTCATTTGAATCTAAATCCGGTGCAAAACCGCCTTCATCTCCAACTGATGTGTTATATCCATAACCTGATAATACTTTTTTTAAATTATGGAATATTTCTGCGCCCATTCTTAAAGCTTCTCTAAATGATTTTGCGCCAACTGGCATAATCATAAATTCTTGGAAGTCTACATTATTATCTGCGTGAGACCCACCATTAATGATATTCATCATTGGTGTTGGTAATTGTTTAGCATTAAATCCGCCTAAATAAAGGTAAAGTGGTAATCCTACAAAATCAGCTGCTGCTTTAGCAACAGCTAAAGAAACCCCTAAAATTGCATTTGCACCTAATTTAGATTTATTTTTTGTTCCATCTAAATCAAGCATTATTTGGTCAATTGATGTTTGGAATGTTACATCATAACCAATTAAATTTGGTGCAATAACTTCATTAACGTTCTTAACTGCTTTTAAAACACCTTTTCCTAAGTATCTGTCTTTATCTCCGTCTCTTAATTCAATTGCTTCATGTTCTCCTGTTGAAGCCCCACTTGGAACAATTGCGCGTCCAAAAGCACCTGACTCAGTAAATACTTCAACTTCAATTGTTGGATTCCCTCTAGAATCCAATACTTCTCTTGCATAAATACTACTAATATTTGGCATAAACACCTCTCCTTTTTTAATAAGTTTCTCTAACTCCTATATAAATTCCTACTCCATAAAGTAAGAATGTTATTAAATTATTTATCACACCAAAGAATCCATTCACAAAAGTTGTTTGTATTAAATTAATAAACGATTGAATATAAATTCTTTCATTCAAAAATATTTCTGGATAATTGATTATATTAACTTGTCTAGCAAAAGCTGATATTGTCAAAACGATTACGGCTTGCATAAATAAACCCATTCCTGCAATAATCGTATAATAAATATTGGACACTTCATATTGCTTGCGAATTTGTCTTCCTAAGTATCTGCTCGAAATAAAGAAAAAAATGAATGATAAAGAAAAACTAATTTGTCTTGTAATCAGACTATCAATTAAACCTATCATTATTCCAAATAAAATTGAAAGAATGATTCCATAGAGAATCACAAACATAAAATCCTTTAAATTAATTCTTTTTAATGAATTTTTAAGATTATTCAATGATTGACCTTCCTGTCATCGCTTCTGGTTGTCCTAAATTTAATAATTTAAGCATAGTTGGTGCAATATCTCCTAAATTACCGTGATCTCTTAATTTAACATTTTTATCAATCACAATAAATGGCACTAAATTATTTGTATGAGCAGTAAATATATTACCTTCTTCATCTAACATTTTTTCACAATTTCCATGATCAGCTGTTAATAAAGCAATTCCACCCACTTCATTAACCTTATCTACAACTTTCCCAACACATTCATCTACAGCTTCAACAGCTTTAACAGCGGCTGGTATTACTCCAGTATGACCAACCATATCTCCATTAGCAAAATTTAAAATAATAACATCGTGCGCTTCCTCAGATAATTCATTCAAAACTTCTTCAGTGATTTTATAAGCACTCATCTCAGGTTGTAAATCATAAGTTGGCACTTTTGGTGAAGGAATCAATACACGTTTTGCATTTTTAATTTCCTTGTCAACGCCACCATCAAAGAAAAACGTAACATGAGCATATTTTTCTGTTTCAGCGATTCTCAATTGATTTAACCCTTTTTCAGAAATATAATCCCCAAACATATCTGTTAAATCATTTAAACCAAAGGCAATTTCACCCTTCACACAGTCTGCATATTTAGTTGTAGAAATAAATTTTATATTTTTTGGTGCATTATCAGTATTTAATTTAGGTGCGCCTTCTGGATTAGAATAAGCAGTCGAAATTTCTATTGCTCGATCCGGTCTAAAATTCATAAAAATAATAGCATCATTATCTTCTATCATTCCAGAATCCTCAACCACAAAAGGTATAACAAATTCATCATTAACTCCTGATTTATATGAAGTTTTAACACCTTCTCTTGCTGAAGAAAAATGTTCAGCTTTTCCATAAGTCATTGCATCGTAAGCTTTTTGAATACGATCCCAATTTTTATCTCTATCCATAGCATAATATCTGCCTGAAACAGTAGCTATTTTTCCATAATTAATTTCTTCCATATACTTTTCAAGATCATCTATATAATTTATCGCAGATTTAGGCGGAACATCTCTACCATCCAAAAACGCATGAACAAATGCTTTTTTTACCCCAGCATCTTTTGCAGTTCTTAACATAGATTTAATATGTTTTATATGCGAATGAACTCCACCATCAGATAATAGTCCAAACAAATGAAGTTTAGAATTATTATCAATAGCATGTTTAAAGCCACTAACATAAGCTTCATTTTCCATAAACCCATTATCTTTGACAGATTGATTAAGTCTAGTAAGTGATTGATAAACCACTCTCCCAGCCCCAATATTCATGTGTCCAACCTCAGAATTTCCCATTTGACCTTCTGGTAATCCAACTGCTTCTCCCGAAGCCTCTAATTCAGTATTAGGATATTCACTAAAATACTTATCTAAATTAGGTGTATTGGCCAAAGTATAAGCATTACCTTTACTAGATTCTGCTAAACCAATACCATCCATTATAACTAAAACAACCGGTTTTTTCATTAGTTTCACCTCAAATTATTTAACCATAAACATTATACTATATATGCTTACTTAATTAAAGTTATATACCCTAAATGTAACCATTTACATTTAATTTAAAGCATTTAAAATTAGCGTAAGTTTGTTATAATAGAAATAGAGGTATAAAAATGGAAGAATTAAAACTAATAAAACTAAATAATATTTTAAAATCACAAATTGATAACGGAAGAATAAATTATGTTGTTCCTGATCTCTGGAATGCTTGGGATTATAATGGTGAAGAATTAAGAAAATTACCAAGTAACGAATTATTAATTAATCCTTATAGATTCTATTCTAAATTAATTGAAGAGTATTTATTACCTAAATCAAACCCTAATATCAACTATGATATGTCACTTTCACAAATTAAAAAAGAAAATTCAAATGGTGATTGGCTAAAAAAAGCTTCAATTTATTCCAGTTTAATTAGAACAAGCTCAGCCTGGGATCATGATCGGTCTTTCTCTTTAGATTTGAATAACTTCGATAACATCAAAGAAACTGGAACATTTATTAAAATGCTTGCCTATCTTCCAACTTTAAAGAAAATTGGTATAAATACTATAACCTTACTACCAGTAACAAAGATTGCTAAAAAACATAACAAAGGTGAACTTGGTTCACCTTATGCCGTAAAAAACTTTTTTGAACTAGACCAAAACCTTAAATCAAGTTTGACAAATGATAAAATGTCAGTTGATGATGAGTTTAAGTGTTTTATTGAAGCTTGTCATATTTTAGAGATAAGAGTTGTTATTGATTACATCCCTAGAACAAATGCAATAGCTAACGATTTAATCAAAGATCACCCTGAATGGTTTTACTGGATTAAAGCATCAGAAGCTTCAAATTATCAGGTCCCTATAGTAGAAGAGTTATCTAGTACTATTCCACCTGATGAAGAAAACATGAAAATAGTATATAAATCAAAAAATATTGAAGAACATATAAATAAATTCGCATATAATCCAAAAGAACAAAACCCCAAACTATTTGAAAAAATTAGCGATAACTCTGAAGATATTCTTGTATCAATCGAGAAACATTTCAACTTAAAAATAGCTCCCGCCTTTTCTGATCACATCAATGATAATCAGCCACCTTGGAGCGATGTTACTTTCTTTAGGATGTATTTTGACCATCCAAAAACCACAAAAAAATATCTTAAAAACCTAGAAACGCCACCATATATACTTTTTGATACAATAAAAGCAAATATTTTTCCAGGTGAAAAACCCAATAAAGAATTATGGAAAATGTTAAAAAATATAATTCCGTATTTTCAAAAAAACTTTGGCATAGATGGTGCTAGAATTGATATGGGACATGCCTTGCCTAAAGAACTATTACAAATGATTTTTGCAGAAGCGAAAGCAATTGATTCTGATTTTGGTTTTATAGCCGAAGAACTCAATCCCGCAAACGCCAAAAAAGCAAAAGAATTAGGATATAATATTATTATTGGTAATGGTTTTTGGATGGAGCCAAGAATCGAAGAGAAAAAACTACAAGAGTTTGTTCATGAAGCTCATAAATATCCTTTACCAATGCTTGGATCAGCCGAAACTCATGATAGTGCTAGAGTTGCCGGCAGAGAAAATGGAAGAGTTTTATCTAGAATGCTTACAATATTAAATATGTTCTTACCTAATATGGTTCCATTTATTAATTCTGGTCAAGAAGTATATGAAACACAACCAATGAATCTCGGAGTAGATTGCACAGAAAACGATCTTTATAATCTTCCTAAAGATGACTTATTTTATAAAAAACTTGCTTTATTTGATAAATATGCAATTCATTATTTAAACATTAATCGCTGGGAATTAATTGATCACTTAGATGGCGTTAAAAATATTAGAAAAGCTTGGTTAAATGAAATAACAAGCGCTAAATGTTATGTGCCTATAAAATTCGATAATTCTTATACTGATGCTTTAGGTGTTTCATATTGTAATTATAAAAACAATAATTGTCTATTAGTCATTTGCAACACAAATCTCACTGAATCCATTTATACTGAAGTAATTATTAATAATCTTAGAGAAAAATCACATAATTATTCCAAACAAGGTAGACTTCTTTATGCAACAGATGAATTTGGAAAAGGTTTTAACGATTTTAATGAATATGGAAATGTTTACCTAAATCTTAATCCAGGTGAAGTTAAAATCATTGAGTTTTAAAAAATAAAGAACCAAAATAATTAAATTTTGGTTCTTTTATTATGATTAGTTAATATCTATATATAGCACAAATGCCTGATTCTACTGGCATCATATCTCTTTCAACAACATATACACTGCCTTTTTTATCAATTACATATTTAGCAATATCATCAATAATATCATTTGTGTACGCTTTTTCTTCCCCATAAATCATTTCACCTGTTTTATAATCGAAAACACCTGGTTTCTTTTTACCTTTTTCTACAAATAATGTATCAATTCTTGATTCGTAAGCTGCTTTTGCAATTTCAGATAAAAACTCTGTAGCCATATTTTTCGCTTCAGCATTCCCAAATTTTTCTAGTTGTTCCTGCAAATATCTTTTTTGAGTTTGCTTAATAATTTCATTAGCTTGATGATGAATATCGTGTTTTTTCTTGGCGCTAAATGAAATATCAATTGTGTTCAACCAATAAGGTTGTTCAGTCACTTTCATAAACATTCCTTGATGTTCTTTTAAAGCCACTAATACAACAGGTAGATTTGTTGGGTTGATGTAATTATCTTCAACATATTTACTAACAAAAGTAAAATATCTTTTTAAATCAACATCTGAATCATCTTTCTCACCGCCATGACCATGAAAAACCGTTTTTTCTCCGCCGGCGTAAGTACCATGAGTTAAATAATTTTCTGTATGTTCTTCTCCCAATACTTCTTCTAAAGTTTTTGGATCATTTTCTGGCAATTTAATTTCTGCGATTTCTTCCTTGTTACATCTATACAGTGTAAAATCTTTGCTATTCAATGCCAGCAAGAAATATTCTCTAGCTGATTGAAAATATTCAATCAATGGTAGAACATAAAACCGATTAGATACATGAGTAATCGTTTCAACTTCCTCTTCTAAAATAAATAACTCCATTCTTTCTGATGTTGCTAAGATAGCCAATCCATCTTTTGTGTCTTTCCAAAAGAGATTATCTTCTTCAATTTCTTTGAATTTAGCAAACATTTCTTCAGCATTTGCTTCAGGATAATGTTTATCTAAACCTTTCTTAATCTCTTTCACTAAATTTTTAAACATT
Source organism: Candidatus Izemoplasma sp. (assembly GCA_021736305.1). Classification (GTDB taxonomy): domain Bacteria; phylum Bacillota_I; class Bacilli_A; order Izemoplasmatales; family Hujiaoplasmataceae; genus Hujiaoplasma. The sequence goes on along the minus strand of JAIPGD010000043.1, from coordinate 2,507 downwards.
AGCGAATCTTTTTTGTTTTCCGGTGAATGTCTGTGAGTTTTTTGATAAAGTGAAACACATACACCTTCATGAAACATAAATTCATTAGGGAACTGGTCTCTTTTTTCAAAAATCATTCTTAACCTCCTTATATGATTCGTACTTCTATTATATAATAAAAATTGATTTTCTTAAACCAAAGCTATCAAAGAAATTAAAAAACCAAACAAAAAAGTTTGGTTTTAAATTATTTTATTCTCGAAAAAATCAACTAATCTAATCAATAATATTGAATAAATAAATATCTCCAAGGGCATTTTAATAATCCTTAAAGGCAATTGAGGTAAAAAGGGAATTTTATAAAGAATACTTACCCATAGCGGGGTTAATAATAAAGTAACAACTATTTGTAAGACCATTACTGTAAAAATAATTCTTTGCGCTTTATCATCTTCTTTGCGCTTAATATATACAAAAATCAATGTAGAGACAATTCCAATTAAACCAATCAATAAAATCAAATACAATACAGTGGAACTAAAAGCCATCCCTTCATCTAATCTGCTTTCGACTAAAGAAATAATCCAGTCAATCTTAATTAGCCCCCAAATAGCAGCGCCTAGAAACAAAATCAATAATCCAAAATTCAAATAGGAAAATATTTTTTTGTTGTTGACTTTGATATTATAGAAAACAAACGGAATAACCCCAAATAAAATTGCATTAAAAGTAAACCCAGGGAAAAAAGGGCCTGCAGGAAAACCAAAAATCCAGATGTATACAACATAACCTAAGATATCTTGAATTATTGCTGAATACAATCCCATTTTTGGCCCTAAGGTTATCGAGATAATAATTAATGGCAAATAACCAATACCAAATCTAATAATCGTAGAATTTGGTGGATAAGATATTGATAATATTGAAGAAAGAACAATTCCTATCGCTATCATTAGTCCAGCAAAAATATTCATTTGTAATTTTTTATTGTGCATATTTTTACCTAATTTCAAAATCAATTATTTTATGATTATTCTTTTCAAGAAAATTATTTATTTTCGAGAACGGTTTGGAGCCAAAGAAACCTCTATAAGCCGATAAAGGTGAAGGATGAACATTTTCTATAATTAAATGTCTCTTGTTTGTAATTAAACTTTTCTTATTGCGAGCAAATCTACCCCATAAAACAAAAACTATTGGCGTTTCTTTATTATTTAAAAGGCTAATAATTTTATCAGTTAGTCTTTCCCAGCCTAAATCACGATGTGATAAAGGCTCATTTTCTCTCACAGTTAATATTGCATTTAGTAATAACACACCCTGTCTTGACCAAGATGTTAAATCGCCATGTTTAGCTATTTCAAATCCTAAATCATTATTTAATTCTTTATAGATATTTCTTAACGAAGGTGGTAAAGGAACTCCTTTTTTAACAGAAAAAGCTAATCCCATTGCCTGACCTTTCTGATGGTAAGGATCTTGGCCCAGAATCAATACTTTCGTTTCATTAAAAGGGGTTAATTTTAAAGCTTTATAGATATTCTCTTTTTCGGGATAACAAATAAAGTTATTATATTCTATATCAACAGAATGCATCAACCTTTTAAAGTAGGGTTGATGCATTTCTTCGTTCAACAAATAATCCCAATCATTTTTGGTAATCATTTTTTCGATCACCACAACTTGTTGCGTTACAACCTTTACAATCAATTTCAACAGTTCCTGAAGGCTTTTCAGTTTTTTGATTTATAGAATAAGACCAAAAATATAAGGCTAAAAATACTGTTAATCCTAAACCTATTAATATATATTCCACTCTATTCAACCTTCTTCACTAAATCAGTTAGCTTTGTCAAAAGTTCCGATAATTTTTTATTTGATTCTGACAAACTATTTCCTACAACACCAGCATAAATTTTTAATTTCGGCTCGGTGCCTGATGGCCTAAAAACAAACCAACTATTATCTTTAAGTGTATATTTAATCACATTTGCTTTATCTAAATCAATATCTTCAATAACTCCATGCATTACTCTTTTAGATAAAAAATAATCTTCGTAAACCAAAACTTTTTGGTTATTAAATTCTTTTAAAGGATTATTACGAATAAATGACATAATTCTCTTTATTCTTTCTTGTCCCGCTTTTCCTTCTAATCTAACACTTTCTAAGCCCTCTAAATAATAACCAAACTCTTCATATATGTCAATCAACTTGTCATATAAAGTTTTTCCTTCTTTATTGTGATAATAATTAGCTGCTTCAGATACTAAAAGCATCGCTTGTAAAGAGTCTTTATCTCTGACAAAATCTTTTACAACATATCCATATGATTCTTCATAACCAAAAACGAATTCTCTTTCCTCATCTTCAAGATATCTTGCTTGTTCACCAATGAATTTGAATCCAGTTAGTGTAGAAATAACTTCCATATCAAATGTTCTTGCTATTTTAGCACCCAAATCAGAAGTTACAATAGTATTGAAAACTACTCCTTTTTTAGGAAGAAGATTGAACTTTTTCTTTTC
>JAIPGD010000042.1 GCA_021736305.1 Candidatus Izemoplasma sp. | reverse complement strand
CCTTTGAGGTTATGAGTTTAATTAAAAATATTTCTAAATCTAAATTAGTTATTTTGGTAACTCATGAAAGAGACTTAGTTGATTTTTATGCTGATCGAATCATTGAATTAAAAGATGGTTTAGTTATTAATGATTATAAAAACCTAAAAAACAAAGCTTATCAACACATTGATGAACGATACATCTATTTGAAGGATTTGAACAAAGAGAGTATAGACACTGATTTTATTGATTACTATTATGATTCAAATAATAATAAATCATTCAACATAAAAGTTGTGGAAATGAGTGATGGTATTTATATTCGTGCTGAATCAGATAAAAAAATCACCTACGTCTCAGATGATGCTGAAATTAATTTGGTTGATGAACATAAAAAAGAACACAAAGTTGAAGATATGGAACCATTAGATTTTGATGGATTCAAACGAATAACATATCACCATAAAAAATCATTGTTTAGATGGCGAGAAACACTTTTGAATGGATTAAAGAAAGTTTTTGCTAGGAAGAAGTTCACGAAGAAATTATCGATTTTTGTATATTTCGTTATCTCTGCAGTTTTAGCAGTTCAACTTGCTTCGTTAGGTAATATTTTTAAAGTTGATGAAAGAGAATTTTTGTCTACTCCTAAAAACTTTATCTCAGTAGATAAGGGAGAAGATTTAGAACATAGTGATTTATTAGAAATTTATGATGTTGAAGGTGTTGATTTTCCATATTATAATTCCGCATATTATCTTGTGTCTTATAGACCTTTCTACCAAGCATCAATAAACACTAGTTTTTCTGGGTTTCCAGTTAAAACTTCTTGGGTTAAGAGCCCAAAATTTGTTGCTGGAGAAATGGCAACAGGTGTAAATGAAGTTAATATATCATCTTATGTAGCTGATTTAATCCTTAGAAATTATCAGTTTAGTGAATTGGGTTTTGATTCAGCTAAAGATTTGATAGGCATTAAATTTTTTTCTGAACAAAATCAAACTATTGAATTTGAAATTGTTGGTGTTATCGAGACAAATGAAAGAATCATTGTATTACCTGACGATTACTATCCGATATTCTCGCTAATTAGTTATAATTATTCACCAATTAGTATTTATGAAGAAAAAATAGATATTTTATCAGGGAATTTAATTCAAAATGAAGATGAAATAATTGTTTATAAAGATAGTACTTATAATCTAGGTGATGATATTGTTTTAAGAGACCGTTCTAATTCAATTGTTGGTGAATATGAAGTTGTTGGTATATATGATTTTAATCAAGAATTAACAATTCCTGAAACATCAATTATTATAAGTAATGAACTATATAACAAAATTGTGATTGAAGAAGCTGATTTGCGAGATTTTAGAGGACAAGTTTCTGAATACAATTTTTATGCAGAAGATATTGAAGCAGTTTCTATAGAATTAGAAGCAATGGGCTATGAAGTTGAAGATTTATATGAAGTTTCTAGAGATAATTATATAAATCAAAGGAGAGCTGATTATTCAGCACAGATTACAGCATTATTTGTAATGATGGGTGGTATTGTACTTTTTATATACTTTGTGATGAAATCTAGTATGATTAATCGTGTTAAAGAAATAGGGATTTATAGAGCTATTGGAGCAACTAAAAGAGATGTTTATAAAATATTTTTGTCTGAGATTTTAGCTTATACAACCTTAGCTTCAGTTACTGGATATTTATTGATGGTTTATGTAGTTAAATCAATCGAAAATCAGCTTGGTGTTTACTTCTCTAATTTCTATTTTCCATTCTGGTTAATTATTCTTGGTTTAGTTGGAATTTATTTGATAAATATTCTTTTTGGTTTAATGCCAATATACCGATTATTAAGGAAAACTCCGGCAAATATTTTAGCAAAATATGATATTTAATAAATAATCAAATTCAAAGAGAAAAATCTTGACTAAGGCATATATATATTGTATAATGTTTTAGCGTGCAAAACGTATTTATGAGTGGGAGGAAGTAATTCCAATAACCACATCACGAAAATAAGGAGGTGTCTTTCGTGGCTAAAGAAGTAAAAAATGTAGTTAAACTGCAAGTTCCTGGTGGAAAAGCAACACCAGCACCACCGATTGGACCAATTTTAGGACAAGCAGGAGTTAACATCCAACAATTTTGTGTGCAATTCAATGACAGAACTAAAGATCAGGTAGGTAATATTATTCCTGTTGTATTAACTGTTTATGAAGATCGTTCATTCTCATTTATTACAAAAACACCACCTGCAAGTGATTTGTTAAAGAAAGCATGTAAAATTAAAAAAGGAGCTGCAAACTCTAAAGAAGAAACAGTCGCAACGATTACTTGGGATCAATTAAGAGAAATCGCTGAGATTAAAATGCCAGACCTTAATGCAAATGATATCGAAGCAGGAGCTAGAATCATTGAAGGTACGGCAAGAAACATGGGAATCGTCGTTAAAGACTAAGTTTATAAGTTGTTAAGATAGATTAATTACAACTATATAATTGGGAGGACATTCCGCTAAAACCAAATATAGGAGGAAAAAATGGCAAAAAGAGGAAAAAAGTATATAGAAGCTTTAAGCAAAGTTGATAGAACAAAAACCTATCCCGTTGATGAAGCTGTTGAATTAGTAAAATCAATTTCCTTTGAAAAATTTGACTCATCTGTAGAATTAGCTTTTAACTTAAACTTAAACCCTCGTAAGGCTGAACAAAACTTGAGAGGCGCACTTGTTTTACCACATGGAACAGGTAAAACAAAAACAGTTTTAGTCTTTGCTAAAGGCGAAAAAGCTAAGGAAGCTGAAGCAGCTGGAGCTGATTTCATCGGTGATGATGAATTGGTTAAAAAAATTCAAGAAGGATGGACAGAATTTGATGTAGTTATTGCTACACCGGATATGATGTCAACAGTAGGAAAATTAGGACGTGTTCTTGGACCAAAAGGTTTAATGCCTAATCCAAAAACTGGTACGGTTACAATGGATGTTGAAAAAGCAGTTAGCGATTCAAAAGGTGGGAAAATCACCTATCGCGTTGATAAATTTGGAAACATCATAGTTTTAGTTGGTAAAGTATCATTCGAAGCTGAAAAACTAGTAGAAAATATTAGATCAGTAATTGATGTTATAAGAAAACTAAGACCATCAACTGTTAAAGGTATATATCTTAAAAATGTTAGTATCTCATCTACGATGGGTCCTGGCGTTAAATTAGAAGTTAAAAAAACTATATAAAAAATCGAAGACAGTAGGGGCTAACGCTTAATAATCCTACCGAGATTAAGACAATAAATTTTTAAGGAATTTAAACCTCTTTTTCTCGATAAAAGAGGTTTTCGTATTTATTAGACAAGAAGGAGGTCTATTGATGGCTAATCAAAAAGTGATTGATAAGAAACAACAAATAGTAGATGAAGTTGCTAAAAAAATGACTGAATCTAAATCAGTAGTTGTTGCTGAATATCAAGGATTAACTGTAGAAAAAATCCAAACTTTGCGTCGTAACTTGCGCGATGAAGGTTGCGAAATGTTCGTAATTAAAAATAACATTTCAAGAAGAGCTGCAGAATCTAATGGTTACAAAGAACTGATGGAAGATTTATCAGGTCCAAATAGCATGATTTTTAGTTATGAAGATCAAGTTTCAGCAGCTAAAGTACTATATGAATTTGCTAAAAAGAACAAAAAGCTTAAAATCAAATCAGGAATAGTTGATGGTAAGTTTTACGAACAAGAAAAAATCAAAGAAATATCTGCTTTACCAAACAGAGAAGGCTTATTAACAATGTTAGCTGGACAATTATTGTCACCATTAAGAGAATTGGCAATTGGTTTATATTTGTTAACTGAAGAAGACGAATCTGAAGAATCTGAAGAAGCTGAAACAAAAGAAGAACCAAAAAAAGAAACAAAAGTTGAAGTTAAAGAAGAAACAAAAAAAGAAACAAAAGCAGAGCCGAAAGCTGAAGCAAAAGCTGAAAAAAAGGTAGAAGCTAAAGCAGACGCAAAGAAAGAAGCTAAAGCAGAACCTAAAGCCAAAACAAAGGAAGAACCAAAAAAAGAAGCAAAAGCGAAAGCAGAACCGAAAAAAGAAACTAAAGAAGATAAAGAAAGTAAATAGGAGGATATTATAATGGCAAAAATTAAAGCTAAAGATTTTATTGAATCAATAAAAGAAATGAATATTTTAGAGATTAAAGAGCTTATCGATGCAATGAAAGATGAGTTTGGAATTGACCCTTCTGCAGTAGCGGCAGCACCAGCTGCAGCACAAGCTGAAGAAGTAGATGAAGGACCAAAAGAAGTAGATGTAATGTTAACTAATTTTGGTGGTTCAAAAGTTAAAGTTATTAAAGTTGTAAGAGAATTAACTGGTATGGGCTTAATCGAAGCTAAAAAACTTGTTGATTCAGCACCTGTAGCAATCAAAGAAAAAGTTACTGAAGACGAAGGAAAAGAAATTGCAGAAAAATTAACTGAAGCTGGAGCTACAGTAGAATTAAAATAAATATTTTACTTCAAAGAACATAAACCTGAGGACAACTCAGGTTTTTATTCATGAAGGAGGTTTGATTATGGACCATTATTTCACAAACGAAAAAGTTAAATCTAATGTAAAAACTCACAAAATTATTGTGAATGATAAACATTTTAAATTTCTTACAGATCATGGCGTTTTTTCAAAACTAGGACTGGATTTTGGCTCAAGATTATTAACTGAAACTTTGTTAAAAAATGATTACAATGATGTTTTAGATTTAGGTTGCGGCTATGGGCCTATTGGTATTATTTTGAAAACATTCAATAGAGAAGCTAATATTCATATGACCGATATTAATGAAAGAGCATTAGCTTTAGCAAAAGAAAACGCCAAAATTAATGGTGTTGAACTTAAGGTGTATAAAAGTGATGGGTTTGAACAAGTGGATAGTAATTTTGATACAATTGTAACTAACCCACCAATAAGAGCTGGTAAGAAAGTTATTTATCAATTTTTCGCGGATTCAAGAAGATATTTAAAAGATGATGGAAATTTGTTTTTTGTAATGAATAAAAAACACGGAGCCATGTCTGCACTCAAAAAATGTCAAGAACTATATTCTTGTGTAGAAATCGTTAATAAGAAATCAGGGTATATGGTAATCCGATGTGGAAAGTAATTGACTGGATTGAATATTTATGATAAAATAATAAAATGCGTATAATGCGCATTTTTGCGTTTGCTTTTGTGTTTTAGCAAGTCAAAAACACACCAAATTTATTTATGAGGTGATTGTGTGAATTATAATACTGTTAAGTACGGTAAGACAAGAGAGAGAAGAAATTATTCTCGCGTTAAATCAAATGTTGATTTACCAAATTTGATTGAAGTTCAAACTGATTCTTTTGATTGGTTTATAAAAGATGGGCTTGGAGAACTATTTGAAGATATTTCTCCAATAACAAACTTTAATGAAAATGTTGAGTTATATTTTGGTAAATTTGAATTTGATCCGGAAAAATATAATATCGATGAGTGTAAAGAAAAGGATATGACCTATTCTCGCGCTTTGAGAGTACAAGTAAGATTAAAGAATAAAGAACTTATTGATCCGAAAACTGGCGAATTAATTGATGATAATAATATTTTAGAACATAGATTATTTATGGGTGACATTCCGATGATGACGCCTACAGGAACGTTTATTATTAATGGTTCTGAAAGAGTTATTGTTTCACAGATTGTTCGTTCTTCTGGTGTTTTTTATTCTGAACAAAAAGATAAAAAAACTCAAGAAACTAAATTTCTTGGACAAGTTATTCCAACTAGGGGAGCTTGGTTAGAATTTGAAATGGGCTCTAAAGATATCCCATATGCAAAAGTAGATCGCTCAAAGAAAATTTTATTAACTACAATGATAAAAGCTTTAGGATTTTCAACAAGCAAACAAATTACTGAAATATTCGGTGATAATGATTTATTAGAAAATTCTTTTGCTAAAGAGACTGCTCAAAATTCTAAAGAAGCAATGAAAGAAGTTTACGCTAAGATTCGTCAAGGTGAAACTGCAACTATTGAAGGTGCTAGACAATTTTTCGTTACGAGATTGTTTGATGAAAAACGTTATGATTTAGCCAATGTTGGGCGTTTCAAAATCAATCAAAAACTTGATATCATTCATATGATTAAAACCTTATTAGATAAAGGTTTTGATGTGAAATTAACAAAAGATATTATTGATGTTGAAACAGGTGAAGTAATTTTAAAAAGAAACACTTTATTGACTTATGATAATTATGAAGTGATTGGAAATTACCGAGAGTCAATTACTAAAAAGATAGTTTTTGATAAGGACTTAGAAAAAGAATTAAAACTTCTAATTGATCGTGAAGACCGTAATGAATTACCAGCGGACGATCAAGATGATGAGTTTGTACAAAATGTTGTTAGAGATGTTTATGTTGAACAATTAGATGTTCGTATTAAAGATGAAACTGGCGAAGCGATGAAAGTAAAGATCATCGGAAATAATTCTAAAGAAACTCGCTATCATATTACTACATCAGATATTATCGCAAGTATTGGATATTATTTAAATCTTTTTAAAGGTCTAGGGGAATTAGATGACATTGATCATCTAGGAAACAGACGTTTAAGATTGATTGGAGAATTATTAAAGAATCAGTTTAGAATTGGTTTAGCAAAAATAGAGAAAAACGTTAAAGATAGAATGTCTACTAAAGACCCAAGAGAAATTACTCCGCAAAACCTAGTAAACATACGCCCATTAACATCTTCTTTGAAAGAATTTTTTGGGTCAAGTCAGTTATCTCAGTTTATGCAACAAACTAATCCTTTAGATGAATTAACACATAAACGGAGAATTTCAGCTTTAGGACCTGGTGGTTTAACTAGAGATAGAGCAGGGTTTGATGTTCGAGATGTTCACCAATCCCATTATGGTAGAATCTGTCCGATTGAAACACCAGAAGGGCAGAATATTGGGTTGATTAACTCTTTAGCTACATATGTTAAAGTTAACAAATATGGTTTTATGGAAACACCATATTTAAAAATTAATAAAGAAAAATTACAAGTAACTGACGAATTATTTTATTTGTCAGCTGATGATGAAAAAGATTTTATTATAGCGCAAGCAAATATACATTTAGATGATGAACGTAATATTTTAGATGAACGCGTTGTTGCAAGAAAGAATGGCGAAACAAAAATGTTTAATCGTGAAGATTGCGATTATATGGATGTTTCACCTAAACAGATTGTTTCAGTTTCAACTGCATCAATTCCTTTCTTAGAACACGATGATGCTAATAGAGCATTAATGGGCGCAAATATGCAACGTCAAGCAATTCCATTATTAAAACCAAGAGCACCTTTTGTTGGGACAGGAATTGAATATAAAGTAGCACATGATTCAGGTTCTGCAATTGTTGCTTTTAAAGGCGGAATTGTAGAATATGTTGATGGTTTGTATATTAAGATAAGAAATGAAGCAGGAGAATTAGATAGTTATAAATTGCAAAAATTTATGCGTTCTAATCAAGGAACTTGCATTAACCAAACTCCAATTGTAAAACTTGGAGAAGAAATTAAAGCAGGAGATATTATTGCTGATGGACCATCTATGCAAGATGGAGAATTAGCGATTGGACAAAATGTAACAGTTGCCTTTATGACCTGGGATGGTTATAACTATGAAGATGCTGTTATTATGAATGAACGTTTAGTTAAACAAGATGTATATACATCAATTCATATAGAGAAATACGAAGTAGAAGCTCGAGATACTAAATTAGGAAAAGAAGAGATAACAAGAGAAATTCCGAATGTAGGTCAAGATGGACGTCGCTTTTTAGATGAAAATGGAATTGTTATTCCAGGAACAGAAGTTAAAGAAGGCGATATTTTGGTTGGTAAAGTTACCCCTAAAGGTCAAACAGATCCTTCGCCTGAAGAAAAATTATTACTAGCAATTTTTGGCGAAAAGTCACGTGAAGTTCGTGATACATCAAAACGTGTACCTCATGGTGGTGGCGGTATTGTTAAGTCAGTACAAGTACTAACAAAAGAAAATGATGAATTATCACCTGGCGTTAATATATCAGTTCGTGTTTATATTGTTCAGAAACGTAAAATATCTGAAGGAGATAAAATGGCTGGTCGACACGGGAATAAAGGTGTAATATCGAAAATATTACCTGAAGAAGATATGCCTTATTTAGAAGATGGAACACCAATTGATATTATGTTGAGTCCATTAGGCGTGCCTTCAAGGATGAATATTGGACAGGTATTAGAAATTCATTTAGGTATGGCAGCTAAACATTTAGGTATTCATGTTGCTTCACCAGTATTTGATGGTGTTGAAGCAGGAGACTTAGCAGAGATTATGGCTGAAGCTAAAATGCAACCAGATGGAAAATATCCGCTTATTGATGGACGTACTGGAAGAAAATTTGATAATGATGTTTCAGTTGGAGTTATGTATATGATTAAATTAGATCATATGGTTGATGACAAACTTCATGCTAGAAGCGTTGGCCCTTATACTTTAGTTACCCAACAACCAATGGGTGGAAAAGCGCAAAATGGTGGTCAAAGATTCGGAGAAATGGAAGTATGGGCATTAGAAGCTTATGGTGCTGCATATACATTACAAGAAATGTTAACTGTTAAGTCAGATGATATTATCGGACGTAATAAAGTATTTAAAGCAATTGTAGATGGAGAACCAATTCCATCACCGTCTTTACCTGAATCATTTAGAGTATTAACGCGTGAATTACGTTCATTAGGAATTTACGTAGAATTAATTAATAAAGAGACTGGCAAAAATGAAATTGACAAGTCTTTAGTCGAAAATGATAAGGATAATAATGTTAATAAATATGGTTTTCAATCGTAAGGAGGAAAAATAATGAGTCAAAAATATTCACATTTGAAGATTCGGTTAGCCTCTCCTGAAGAAATAAGATCTTGGTCTTATGGAGAAGTTAAAAACCATGAAACTATCAACTACCGTACATTGAAACCAGAAAAAGATGGGTTATTTTGCGAAAGAATTTTTGGTCCAACCAAAGATTATCAATGTGCATGCTCGAATAAATCTAAAAAAAGCTCACATCCTGGAAAAGTTTGTCCTGTATGTGGTGTTGAAATAACTGAATCTAAAGTAAGAAGAGAACGCATGGGTCATATTGAATTAGAAGCACCTGTTGTTCATGCTTGGTATTTAAGAAATTCGCCTTCAAGATTAGCGACATTATTAGATATTAAAACAAAAGATTTAGAAGAAGTTGTATATTTGGCATCTTATATTGTGACTGAACCAGGAGATACTGATTTAGAATATAAACAAGTATTATCTGAAAGAGATTATACAGATAAATACTTTGAATATGGTTCTAGATTTAAAGCTTTAACCGGTGCACAGGCGGTTAAGAAATTATTACAAGATATTAATTTAGAAGAAGAAACTCTTAGATTAAGAGTTGAATTAAAATCTGCTTCTAAACAAAGAAGAGAAAAAATTGTAAAGCGTTTAAGCGTTGTTGAAGCATTCCACAATTCAGACAACAAACCTGAATGGATGATTTTAGAAGTGTTACCAGTTATTCCACCGGATTTAAGACCGATGGTTCAACTTGATGGTGGCCGTTTCGCTACAACTGACTTAAATGATTTATACAGAAGAATATTAAACAGAAACAAACGTTTAAAAAGACAATTTGCTCAAGGAGCACCACACTTAATTACAAAGAATGAAAAAAGAATGTTACAAGAAGCAGTTGATGCTTTAATTGACAACTCTAAACGCGGAAGAAAAGTTGTGGTTGAAAGAAATAGACCTTTAAAATCATTATCTGATATGTTAAGAGGTAAACAAGGTAGATTTAGACAAAACTTACTTGGAAAACGCGTTGACTATTCTGGACGTTCAGTTATTGTTGTTGGACCTGAACTAGAAATGTATCAATGTGGTTTGCCAAAAGAAATGGCAATAACTTTGTTTAAGCCTTTTGTTATTAGAGAAATGATTTCAAGAGGTATATCATCAAATCTTAAAAACGCTAAAAATTTAATAGATAAACAAGATGATCGTATCTGGAAAGTATTAGAAGACGTTATTAAAGAACATCCTGTTTTGTTAAATAGAGCACCAACTCTACATAGATTAGGAATTCAAGCTTTTGAACCTAAATTAGTAGAAGGAAAAGCAATTAGACTTCATCCATTAGTAACTACAGCTTTTAACGCTGACTTTGATGGAGACCAAATGGCTGTTCATGTTCCTTTATCTGAAGAAGCGCAAGCTGAAGCTAGAGTTTTGATGTTAGCGTCAAATAATATTTTAGCACCTAAAGATGGAAAACCAATTGTTACACCATCTCAAGATATGGTGTTAGGAAACTATTACCTTACTAAAGAAGCAAAAGATGGTAAAGGTGAAGGATCATATTTTAGCAATTATGATGAAGTAATGCTTGCTTATGAAAATGAATATATTAACTTGCATTCACGAATTGCATTGAAAATTGATTCACATTTAAAAACGAATAATAACTTTAAACCAGAAGAAAATGATTCAGGAATTAGCTTTATGCAAAACAATAATATTCTGTCGTTTACAGATAGAGTGCCTGAAAGTTATTTATCATTCTATATGGTGACTACTCCTGGTAAATTAATCTTTAATAAGATTATGCCACCAAGTTTTCCATATATTAATGAACCAACCGAATCAAATCTAACGGTTCAAACACCAGGAAGATATTTTATTAAACCTGGTAAAAATATCAAAGAAGAAATTGAAAAAATGCCTTTAGTTAAACCGTTTGACAAAAGTTTCTTAGGTTTAATTATTTCACAAATCTTTGAAAAATATAAAATCAATGAAACATCAAAAATGTTAGACAAAATGAAAAACATTGGTTTTAAATATTCTACTTTAGCTGGTATTACTATTGCAGCAAGCGATGTTGAAGTTTATACTAAAAAACAAAATGTAGTAAAAAAACACGAAAAAATTGTTGCTCAAATTCAAGAGACTTATGATTTAGGTATGTTAACTGATGCCGAAAGAAAATCGTTAGTAATCGCTGAATGGGTTCAAGCTAAAAAAGAAGTTGAAGAAGGCTTAGTTGGTGAAATGAAAGAAGAAAATCATATTTATATGATGAGTAATTCTGGTGCTAGAGGTAATAAACAAAACTTCACTCAGTTAGCTGGTATGCGTGGATTGATGGCCAACCCAGGTGGATCAACAATTGAGTTGCCGATTAAAGCATCATTTATTGAAGGCTTAACGATGTCTGAATTCTTTATTTCTACCCATGGGGCTAGAAAAGGTTCAACTGATACAGCATTAAAAACAGCTGAATCAGGTTATTTGACTAGAAGATTAGTTGATGTAAGTCAAGATGTTGTTATTTCTGTAAATGATTGTGGAACTGATAAAGGTATTAGAGTTGAAGAAATTAAAGATAGAGATGGAAAAGTGATTGTTAATCTCATGGATAGAATTACTGGCCGTTATGCATCAACTGATGTAAAGCATCCTGAATCTGAAGAAATCCTTGTCCATAGAAATGAATATATTGATGTTAAAAAAGCTAAAAGAATTGTAGAAGCTGATATTACTCAAGTTCCAATTAGAACAGCATTATCTTGTTCTGCTGAAGTTGGTATATGCCGTAAATGTTATGGTCAAAACCTAGCAACAGGAGAAAAAGCAGAAGTTGGTGAAAGTGTTGGTATTATTGCAGCACAATCAATTGGTGAGCCAGGTACTCAGTTAACCATGCGTACTTTCCATACAGGTGGAGTTGCAGGGGATGATATTACTCAAGGTTTACCAAGAGTTCAAGAATTATTTGAAGCTCGTAAATCTAAGAAAAAAGCAGTTATATCTGAAATTAGTGGAACAATTCAAGAAGTAGTTCACGAAAATGATCGCTATACAATTTATATCAAGAATGATATTGAAGAGAAAAAATATATTTCTAACCCTAAATCAACTATTACAGTTCAAGAGGGTGAACAAGTTAAAGCGGGACAACAATTGGTTGATGGAACAATTGATCCAAAAGAATTGTTGCGTGTTACTGATATTGAAACCGTACAGAAATATATCATTAATGAAGTACAAGGAGTTTATCAATCACAATCGGTTGATATCTCAGATAAACATATTGAGATTATTGTAAGACAAATGACAAGACGTTTAACTGTTATCTTAGAAGGCGACACTAAATTATTGCCTGGTAGTCAAATATCAATTAATCAACTTATAGAAGCAAATAAAGAAGCTTTCGCTAAAGGATTAAAACCTGCAGTTGCTAGACCTATATTACTAGGTATTACAAAAGCAAGTTTGAAATCAGAATCATTCCTTTCAGCAGCATCTTTCCAAGAAACAACAAGAGTATTAACAGATGCTACTATAAGGGCTAGTCGCGATCCATTGATTGGTTTAAAAGAAAATGTAATTATTGGAGGATTAATCCCTTCAGGAACAGGAATTTTAAAAGATACAGACTTCCATTATGAAGACCCTGAAGAAACCACAAATCCTTACGAAGAATTTGAAGAGTAGTTTGTATGAGCTGCGAAAAATTTAAATCTATCGCAGCTCTTATTTTCTCTTTTTAATCATTGTTTTATAACAAATTTATGTCTAAAAATAGCAATAAATAGAATAATCGAAAAAACTTATCAAATCAGGGGAAAAATTGTTGACACTGGTCTCTGGTTGTGATAGAATAATTAAGCGTGCGAAATCACGCAAAGAAATTATGTCTTTGAAAACTGAACATATGCAAGAAAGAAAAACGACGAAAAAAGAAATAAACAAGAAGTCAATTAAGAGAAAAAACGAGTCAAGAAAGCTCAAAAATAGAGATATGGAGAGTTTGATCCTGGCTCAGGATGAA
>JAIPGD010000041.1 GCA_021736305.1 Candidatus Izemoplasma sp. | reverse complement strand
CCTAAACTAAAGAGGAGTTGTGTGCTTTCGCCTTCAATAATAATCCGATATATGATATTTGAAATTTCTATGGTAGATAGCAATGCAATTGTAAATAATATACCATTTAATATTTTTCCTTGTACAGTTTTTTTCCTTTGGATGATATAGTCTACAATTTGATATAATGATTTACTTTTTTCTTCAAATGATTGATGATATTTATCAATTTCCCATTTCTTTTCTTGAGCTTCCATTAGTTTTGCTTGATAACGATTTGTTGTAATTGCTGTATTATCATATGAATGCATTATTCTTTTGATGAAGAAAAATAATTGATTGATATTCTTTTTAAATTGAGTTGTTTTAATAAAGAAAAATTTATTTGATTCAAAAACATTATATGAATGGAAAAGCAGTTTTTCGATATTTTTAGTCATAGCAATTATAAATTCCCACTCTGCAAATTCATTCTCTATCGGCGTTATGTGATAGTTTATTTCATCAACCTCATGAATGTTTTGATTATTTACTAAGAAAAAGATAGTGTGAGACCAACCAATGTAAACGTGTGAGTTATGAGCAGGAGAATATAGATAATCAGTTTTTTCTTCTCTAAAAGCTATATCGTTTGCTAAAGCCTTATTATCTATTTCATTATAGTCATCATCATAGATAATATGAACCCAACAAATGGCATACATTGATCGACTAATACTGTAATCTAGTTTATCTTTTACTTCGAAGATATCTTCGATTTCAAAGAAAATCCGATTAAATATATCTTGATTTAAAGTCTCTTCAATGATTTTAATGTACTCTACACAAGCTTCTTTAATTATATCTTTATATAAATGTCTTGCGACATTTCTTATAAAAGCTGAAATTGTGTTATATTGTTTTGAATTTATAGACACATCATTTAAGGGTACAGTTGTGTGAAAAATGACATCTCCGTGACAGCCAAACTTTAATAAAGTATTTTTAAATATCAATGAACGAGATAAATATCCCTTGATTTCTTTGTATTTTGATTTATATTTATTTATATTTTTATTATCATTGTTGAAGATATCATCAAGATTAAAAGAGTTAATATTAAAATGAATTGTGTTATGTTTTTTTCTTTGTGTTTCAAAGGTGCTAGCACTTAACCTAGTTTTTAAAGAGGATTCATTATCATCGTTTGGTATTATCCATTTACCTGAATGTTTAAGTGTTTTATTCATATTCTGGTTTAAATGTTGACATAAAGTATTATGATCAAATTTAATGTTATTGTAATTATAATATTCCATATCAAAAAATATGTTAGTCATATTTCCGCTCAGTAAAACAATATCTGCATTTTTTATTTGTTTATCCATTGGTTACCTTTCTTGTATTAGTTTAGTTAATCCATTTATGTTATTATAACAAAATCATTTTTAAAATTGGCGCAACAAAAGAAAATAATTAAAAAATATGATAATAAAGAGAAACAGTAAGTCTACTTAAATTTATTATCATATTCGATTATTTCGTTTTGGTAAGCCATTTCATCAAAAATCTCAGATTCAATAAATTTACCTTTAATCCCTTTTAAATAATCTGGTATCAATTCCATAGCCATAAATGCAGGGAAGTTTTCATTGTTTTTTGTTGTTATATTATAATTTTTGGCTTGGGTAAAACCAAATCTAGGGTAATAATTAGGGTGCCCAAAAAATAGGATAGCACCATAACCTAGTTTTTTTGCTTCATTGATTGAATAAAGCATTAATTGTGAACCAATTCCCTTGTTTTGGTATTCTTTTTTAATGGTTAAAGGACCAAAGGTGATTACATTAATAGTTTTATTATCTATTGTTTTAATGATTGCTTGACTATAAATAATATGGCCAACTATTTCATTGTTTTTTTCTGCAACAAAATCAAGATCCATGATTCCATCTTTTTCTCTTAGTTGATTAACCATAAAATGTTCACTACAACCAAAACCTTTTTCTTTAAAATCTTTTTCATTGTAAAAAGCATCTCTAGTTATTCTTTCAACTTCAAAATAATCTTTTTTAATCTCTTTTCGAATTTTTATATTCATAATCTACCCCATATTAGAATATGTCTCCTTACATTTTAACTTATGATTAAAAAAAATTCTAGACAATTAAGAAATTAAAAAAATTAAACTTAATTCTTTTAGAAATAATTAAAACAACATAACTTATAGTATAATTATTAGTGAAAATTATCTTAAAGGGTGTGGTTTGATTGAAGTTAAAGTTTAAACGATTAATATTATTCTTTGTTTTAGTGTATTTGTTTACTTGGAGTTTTTGGGGAATATCTTTATTGGATTCACAAAACATTATTGATAGTCCTATTCCTAGAGAGATCTTTGGGATTATCGGGGCTTTTGGTCCTAGTATAGTAGGACTAATTTTTCTTGTTCGCTTTAAAAATAGGAAATTTTTACCAATTTTGAAGGAAACATTTATAATGAAGGGGAAATTATTTTGGAAGCTTTTTGCATTTTTATTTATGCCACTTGTATTATTTGTTAGTTATATAGTAAGTCATTATTTATTCAGTGTTGAGTATACTCTTGAGTGGTTTAAGACACCGTTATTGATTCCGATTGTTTATTTTTACATTTTAATTTTAGGAGGACCTCTAGGAGAAGAAATTGGTTGGAGAGGGTATGCTTTAAAAGAGCTTTTAAATAAATTTAATCCTTTTGTAGCTAGTTTGATTTTGGGAGTTATATGGACGTGTTGGCATATCCCTGCATTCTTTATTGAGGGAAGCGCACAAGAGGGAATATCTTTTTATTTATATTTCATCAACACAATTGTTTTAACATTATTTATAACAATATTGTTTATAAAAACTAAATTCCGGATTTCATCTGGATTATATTTTCATGCAAGCGCCAATTTTGCACTTGGAATATTTTATATAATTGATGAGCCACTGGGCTTATTATTTGTCGGGATATTTATGATAGCAAGTATTATTTATTTATTATTTAAATATAGAACGGTATATTTTCAAAAAATAGATGAAACTTTATTAGTTGCTGTATAATTTAATAATTAAAACTCTCTAGATTTTTCTTAATCTAGAGGTTTTTTAAATGTACGTTTATTTAATGACTTTTATATTTTGTTTTGTTTCTGGTTTAATAACTTTTTTGTTTTGAATATATTCGATAATTAAGACAGAAACATCTTTGGGTATTTCTTTAATTATCTCAAGTTTTTTAAATATTACAAAATCACCTCCGCCTGTTGCGCGGTAGTTATTTAAAACTAACGTAAAAGAATCATCTGGTTTGATGATTTTGCCTTTTCTTGTTAGTGAAACAATTCTATTACCTATTTCATTAGATACTTTAATAGTATATTCGATTCCATCGAACATATCGTAATTATAATGTTGAAGTTTTGGTTTAGAAAATTCTTTGCTAATGCATATTTGGTCATTTTTAAATGTAAAATATTTAGCATTTTCTTCTAAAGCTAATTTTAACTCTTTACCAGAAATTTTCACTACAGATAATGTATTAGCGAAAGGGTAAGTAGATAAAACATTTCTTATGGTTACATTTTGATTGAAGCCAGTGGAGTCATTTGCAAGTGACATTGCAGATATTATTGCTTGGCTTTTTTTAAGTTGAATTTTGTTGATGAGCGTTACAATTGGATGTTTATCGAGTCGAGCTTTAAATTGATCTTCAATTAACATTGAACCATCTTGGATTTGTCCGATTACTTGGTTTAATTTCTTTTGAGTTAATTTTTCTTCTGAAGAAACGAGATTAATAACTTTTTGCTTGGCTTTATATTCAGAAGAAGTTTTTAAAGTGATTTTAGATGATTTTAATATCCAAAGTTCTTTTTTTTCGAACTCTAAATCTATAATTGAAAAAGATTCTCCTTTTGAGCCTGGTTGGCTAAGTATGATGCTATTTGACTTTTGTGATATATTTCGATGTTGATGTCCAGTAAGCAAAACATCAATTTCGGGAAATTCTTCTATAATAGCAGATGCTACATTCTCTTTTGTATCTTTCAAAATGGGTTCAAATGTATTCAAATCTTTTTCGAAACCTCCATGATAAGCAACGATGATTGAATCTGGATTATACGTTTTAACTTCAACTAAAACTTTTTTTAAAGTGTTAATTACAGAATGGAAAGTTAATTCATTTATATGAGAAGGCAATTCCCAATTAGGGATGTATTCTGTTGTTAAACCGATAATAGCAATTTTAATGCCTTCTGTTGTAGTATATATATCATAAGGTTTATCAAAAAAAAGTTTATTGTTTTTTTCTGTTATATTTGCGCATAGAGTTTTTGCGTTTAGGTTAACTGTAAAGTTTTTTAGATATTTTTTTCCATAATTAAAGTCATGGTTACCGGGAATAAAATAGTTATAACCCAGATAGTTCATTGCTTTTGCCATTGGGTGAGGTTTATTCTTTAGATGTTTTTGATGCATATACATCATTGGTGACCCGTGAATAGTATCACCTGTATCAATCAATATTAAATCATTTTTTTTATAAGTTTCTATAGCGGTTGCTATTTTTGCTAAGCCAATTTCATCAAAATTATTATTAGCATAATTAATTGGCAATATATATCCATGAATATCACTTGTATGTAAAATTGTAATTGTTTTATTCATTTTTAGCTCCTTTGTTATATTATACTATGAATAAATATATTTTAAAATATAAGTAAAATGATATATTTTGAAAATATATAAAATAAGTTTTAATTTCTTATTGTGTAAGAAGTTTTTTTGGTGTAAAATATAATCATAAAAATAAGGGAGAGTGAGTTATGAAAAAATTATTATTGGCTTTATTGGTGTTTACTTCAGTTTTAGTTATCTCTGCATGTTCTAATGATGAAGAATATATTAATCCAGATGTATTAGAGGTTCAACTTATTCCGTCTAGAGATGCTGCAGTTTTAAATGCTGAAAGAGGTCCACTAGAAGATTTATTAGAAGAAGAACTTGGTATGGAAGTTAATGTTACAATCGCAACAGATTATAATGCATTAATCGAAGGTATGGCTTCTGAACAAATTCATGTAGGTTTACTTGCTACTACGGCTTATGTTTTAGCACATGATGAAGGTGCAGCAAATGTAATTTTGAAATCATTACGTTATGCTGTTGATGACAATGGGAATTTACTTACAGATGAACCACTTGTATCTGGATATAGATCTCAATTAGTTGTTGGGGCAGATAGTGGTATCGAAACACTTGATGATTTAGTTGGTAAAAGAATAGCAATTTCATCATTTACTTCAACTTCAGGTTTTGTTTGGCCAGCAAATTTATTAGCTGACAATGATATTGACCCTGAAAATGATGTTACATGGGTAAATGCTGGTGGTCATGATAATGCAATTTTAGCTATTTATAATGGTGATGCAGATGCTGCATTTACATTCAAAGATGCTAGAACATTATTGGTTGGAGACTATCCAAATATTAATGAAGAAATTATTTTCTTACAAGACACAACTTTAATTCCAAATGATACTATTTCAGTTATACCTAACTTAGATCCTGATTTAGTTGAAGATATTAAACAAGCATTCCTTAATATTGCGGATGATCCTGAGGGAGCACAAATTATCGATGATATTTATTCTCATAAAGGTTATGCAGAAGCAACAGATTCAGAGTATGATATCGTACGTACATACTTAGAAAGACAAGAGGATTGGGATTTTTAATTAAATCACATACAATTAATTAAATAAAATAGCCACCATTTGGTGGCTATTTATCTAAAGGAGTTAGCGAATGATTAAATTAGTCAATGTATCTAAAACATATAAAAATGGAACCGAGGCATTAAAAAATATAAATCTCGAAATATATGAAGGAGAATTTGTTGCTATACTAGGTCTTTCTGGAGCTGGTAAATCAACTTTACTCCGCACGATTAATCAAATTATTCCTGTAAGTAGTGGAAATATATTGTTTGAGAATGTCGATCGAAATACTTTTGAAATGTATGGTGATAATCCAGATAAAACTATTGAATATATGAATTCTAAAGGTTTAGAAATAAACAAAGAAGATTTAGATTTAGAGGTCGTGGATATTACTAAATTAAAAGGCAAAAAAATGCGGAAAATGAGAAGTCATATAGGCATGATTTTTCAAAGTTTTAATATTATAAAACGGATGTCAGTTATTCAAAATGTTTTGTCAGGAAGAGTTGCATATAACCCTACATGGAGAACATTACTAGGAATTTTTCCGGAAAAAGATAAACAAATTGCTTTTCGAGCTTTAAAGAAAGTTGATATTCTTGAAAAAACTTATGGTAGAGCTAGTGAACTTTCTGGTGGCCAAATGCAAAGAGTAGCAATTGCTCGCAGTTTAGCACAACAGGCGAAAATTCTCCTTGCTGATGAGCCGGTAGCTTCTTTAGATCCGATTACTACTTTTGAAGTAATGGAATATATCAAAAAGGTAAATGTCGATGATGGAATTACTACAATTGCGAATCTCCATCATGTCGATTTGGCACTTAAGTATGCAACAAGAATTGTTGGCGTTCGTGATGGTCAGATTGTATATGATATTGAAGTAAAATCTAAAAAAAATAATGAAATCATTGATGATTTGGAAATGGTTTATGGTCGACCTATTAGTGACCAAGATTACGTTGGAGAAGAATAATGTCTGATGAGTCAACAGAAAAAATTGTTATAAAGAAACCATTTCGATTTAAATTTTATTTCACCATTGCTATCGTTGTATTTTTAATTTTTGGTAGCGCTTATTTTGCTGGTTTTAATGTCTATGAAGTAATAACTAATTTAGGACAAACTTTTAGGCTATTAGATAAATTATTCTTACCGCCTGCTTGGGATTATACAGAAAGAATTATCGGTCCATTATTTGAAACTGTTCAAATGGCTATTGTTGGATCCTTTCTTGGTGCGATTGTAGCGTTTCCTGTATCTTTATTTGCTGCTGATAACTTTATAGAAAATAAATATGTTAATACTCCAGTTAGATTTATTCTAAATATATTTAGAACTATTCCTGCGCTTGTTTTAGCTGCTTTATTTGTTGCTGTTTTTGGGATTGGGTCTTTTGCAGGTATAGTTGCTTTATTTATATTCTCCTTTGGTTTGATTTCAAAACTTACATATGAATCAATAGAAGCAATCGACTATGGTCAAGTTGAGGCTATTAAATCATTAGGTGCTAATAAACTTGAAGTATTAAGATATGCAATTATTCCACAGGTTTTACCACAATTTATGTCTTATACCCTTTATGCTTTTGAAGTTAATGTTCGTGCCGCAGCTGTATTAGGTTATGTTGGTGCTGGTGGTATCGGACAAACTTATGAACGTAATTTAGCTATGAGATATTTTGACCGTGTAGGTATGATTATTATTGTTTCCTTTTTTGCTGTATTAATCATTGATGTTATTTCACGTAACATTAGAAAGAGGTTGGTATGATGGAAACATTAGTAAGTAATATACCAAAAAAACCTAAGACAAATAAATTATATAAAACATTAATCTTTATCGCAGTTTTTAGTATCATTATTTGGGCTTTTGATGGCTTAAATTATAAAGGCATTATGGTTACAGCGAGTGGAACAGTTTCAGGGATGATAAGAGGCTTTTTAAACCCTGATATTGAATATATAACTAATACAACTGTAGATGGTTTACTAAATGCTGTTATTGAAACAATTGCAATCGCTATTAGTGGTACATTTGTTTCGGGTATTTTAGCTATCCCATTTGCATTGTTTGCTTCTCAAAACATTGTTGGTGAAAAAGTTTCTAAAGTTGGTAAGTTTATTATTACAATGATTAGAACTTTCCCAGAACTTATTTTAGCATTGATCTTTATTAGTGTAGTTGGTCCAGGAGCTCCTGCAGGTATTTTAGCACTGGGGATCCACTCGATTGGAATGTTAGGTAAGTTATATAGTGAATCTATTGAAAGTATGGATATTGGCGTTAAAGAAGCCATAGAGTCATGTGGGGGAAATAAGAGCGAAGTATTGTTTAGAGCTGTTTTACCTCAAGTAGCTCCAGAGTTTCTAAGTTACACATTATTCCGTTTCGAGATTAATATGCGTGCAGCTGCTACTCTAGGACTTGTTGGTGCAGGAGGTATTGGAGCTCCACTGATATTTGCAATTCGATCACGAAGATGGGACCGGGCTTTTACAATAGTTATTGTACTTATTATTACAGTTACAATTATTGATTTTATTTCCGGTAAAATTCGAAAGAAACTTGTATAGAATAGAAATTATGAGATGTTATAAAGCAATTGACAATTGTTTTTAACATCTTTTTTTTATAGCTTTGTTTATTTTGAAGAAATTCAATAAATAATTATTCTTCTTAATACTATGATATCTAAGGTAATTTTATGATAAAGGTTGAAATATTAAATAAATCATATCATAATATAATTAATAATATCTTTAAAAAGGGTGGATTAGTTAGATGAAAAGAATTGTTATGTTTTATTTAGTTGCATTTATATATTCTTGGGGTATATGGCTAATTGGAATATGGTTATTACCGGAATCAATTGATTCTGTTCTTTTAGTTTCTATTGGTGGAATAGGGCCTTTTATTGCAGTTATTTATTATTTGGTTCAAAAGGATACAATTTCGATTAAAGGCTTTCTAAAACGTTTTTATGTAACTGAGAAAAATAGTTACTTAGTTTTATTGTTTAGTTTTTTATTACCATTAGTTGTTTTTCTTCTTGCGTATGTAATTCATAATATAATATATAATCAAACTTTATTTTTGCAACTAGAATCAGAATTCAAAGCACAGATATTAATCTCAATAATATTTCTTTTTTTCTTTGGGCCTTTACCTGAAGAGATTGCTTGGCGAGGAATTGCTTTTAATGATTTAATGAAAAAGAATGTATGGAATGCTCAGTTTTTAGTTGCAATATTATGGGCGATTTGGCACATACCGTTATTTTTTATTAGTAATTCATATCAAGCAGAACTAGGTTTATTTACTAATAATGGATTTTTGTTTTTTGCGAATACTATTTTATTATCTGTTATTATAGGTTGGATGTATTTTTTAACAAAGTCAATTTTAGTTGCGGTAGTTTTCCATTTTATGGTTAATCTAACAGGAGAGATGTTTGTGGTTTCAATTGAGATAACTTATATTAAAACGATTTTATATTTGTTAATTGCAATTTTATCATCGGTTATTTTTTATATTTTTGATAGAAATCAGCAGACAAATTTTAAATAAACTTCGAGTTCAAAAATTCTAAATATTTTTTAACAAGTAAAAGGTATGTCGGTCGTGATATAATGAGTATATATATAGGAAAAGAGGGATGTATTATGAAGTTAGCGATAATTGCACATGATAAAATGAAAAAGGAAATGATTGAGTTTTGTGTTAGGCATAAGGAGATATTGAGTCATCATACTTTAGTAGCTACGGGAACAACTGGACACAGAGTTATCGAAGCGACCAATCTAAAAATTCATTGTTTTAAATCCGGTCCACTTGGCGGTGACCAAGAAATTGGTGCACAGGTAGCAAACGGACAGATAGATATTATTTTGTTTTTTAGAGACCCTTTGACTGCTCAGCCACATGAACCAGATGTTTCAGCTTTGTTTAGATTAAGCGATGTTTATAAGATTCCGCTTGCTTCAAATATTAATACAGCGGAAATGTTTTTTGAAACCTTTAAATAATATTTTTTTATGAGTTTATTAAAATAATGTTAACAAATTTGTTTATTGAAGGAATGATATAATGAATGTTTTAAAAGTCATAAAAATATCACTAGAAAAAGAAGTTAACCGAAATAGTTATTTAGTTATTGCAGGAGAAGAGACGATTTTGATTGATTCAGGATCAAAACATCATTTGCCAAATCTTTATGCTGGATTAGCTAAATATGTAAAAATTGAATCTATTCAATATATCATTTTGCAATCAAATGATTTTCTTAATATTTCATCACTATCAAATTTAGTTGAAAATGGGTTTAAAGGAAAGATAATTGTTAATGAAATTGGCCCATCATATTTACAGGATATAGTCGATGGAGATATTCTAACTATCGAAGAATTGAATTTTGAACTTAAATTAAAATCTGGTGATGTAATTACGTTCATAGAAACGCCATTCATGCCTTTCCCTGAAACTTATATGACATATATTAATAACGATAAATCTTTGTTTTCTGGGCATTTAGCGTCACAAAATGCCCATGATTTTGCTGATATGAAAACATTAAAAACTGCAATAAATAATTTTCATGAAGCAGTTATTCCAAATGTTGAGTTTGTTAGACACGCTCTAAAGCGAATAAAAGATTTTGAAATAAAGAAAATTTATCCAAGATTAGGTTATCCAATTAAGTATAATGATATCGAAGAAGTTTTAAGTTCGATTTCTACTTATGATTTTTATAACACAAAACAAGTAGTATTACGAAAAGCAAACAAGAATTTTAGTTATAATTATATTGCTATATGCAATCATATGTTAAAACGCTTAGAAACTATTTATAAACGAGAAGAAATTTTGAATGTTTTTAACAACACTACTATCATATTAGAAAAAAAACCTAGTTTAGAAATAGTAAAGACAGATTTAAAGGGATATAAATTATGGAATCGCTTTTTTGAAATTATCTATGACAAAAAAGGGGTAGTATGGTTAGATTTGCTTTTCCCAATTGTAAAGAAATATAATAGTTTATATAATATTAATCTTCCCTCAATATATACTTTAAAGACAATTTCGCAAGCAAGAGAAATTAGTAAACTTGATGAGGAAAAAAGTAATTTGGAGGAAAAGGTTGAAGATCTTCAATACAAGGTTGATGAGACTTTAGATAAACTTTTAAGATGTCCAATAACAAACTTATATAACGAACGTGTTTTAAAACAACATTTAATGAATAATCTTGAACAACCATTAAAAGAAGATGAAACTCAGGGTTTGGTTTTTATGCAAATTGATAATTTAGCAAGTATTAATCAAAAATATGGAAATGATATTGGCGATGAAACATTAAGAAATTTAGTGCATTTAACTAATCGATTAAAGGATGAAAAAACACTTGTTTTTAAACAGAATGGACCAGGAATAATTGTTTATAAACAACAAATAGAAAACAATCTCTTAACAGAGTTTGCTTTAAATTTACGAAATGAAATACAAGATGCTACAGTATTTATTGAACCTATTACAGTATCTATTAGTATTGTTACTAAAGATGAAATAAATGAAGATTTAGCTATAAAAGATAGAATTGCACAAATGATTGAATTGGGAACAATGCGTATAGAACGTGCCAAAGCAATGGGAGTAGGTCAAGTTATAGATAAAGATACCGATAATGTTGATTATATTGAGGGATATATTTTATTGATTGATGAGGATGAAACAAATCAAAACTTAATGATAAAAATTTTTGAAAGAATTCATTATAAAGTCGTTATTGCTAAAGACATTTATGAAGCTTATTCATTAGTGGAATCATATAAAATTGATGTTATTATTTCTGAAATCAATCTAAGCAAATTAGATGGATTTCAGTTCAAGCGAAGATTAAATGAATCGCAATCATATAAAGATATACCGTTTATAATTGCTAGTCATCATAAAAACCTTGATGTGATTATGCGCTGTAATCTCTTAGGTGTTGATGTGATTTTACAAAAACCAATTATACCAGAAGAATTAGTGGGGCATGTTCAACGGTTTAAACTAAAAAGGTTAAAATCATGATTGAACAAATATTATATGTAATACTATTTTTCTTTTTCTTAATGAGCCTAATATTTATTGTCTTAATTTTGACACAAAAGAAAAGACACCTAAGAAAAGAATTGAAAGTTAAACTAGCAAGAAATTATCTATTTAAGAAATATTTTGATGGTGAAGATATAGAATTACCTGTTTCAAAGAAATTCTTTTTTGAAGCCTTGATAGATGTTGATGAGCAAATTCATCTTGATGAGGATCTTCGACAAAAAATTATCGATGATATTTATGATTATCATTTTATTAATAAGCAGAAGAAACGGCTTCATTCTAAGTTTGTTTATAAAAGAAAGATTGCAGCCTTTTATTTAGGAAGAATTCGTTTAAAGGAAACTTATAGGTTGTTAATTGATCGGTTTAAAATAGAAAAAAACGAAGCAGTAAAGCTTCGTTTGGTTTCGCAAATGCGCTATTGTGTTAATGATGAATATACTAAAATAATGATTGAATCTTTGGTTGGCTCAACTAAGCAATATCACCAAAGATTATGTACTTTATTAGGAAGTAATTATAAAAGGATATATGAATCTTTTTTAAGCTTTAAAGAAGATAAACGTTTTGAAATAGTTTTAGGAATAGTTAGAATTAGTGCTTTTTATTCAGAAGCTTTTCTGGTTGATTATATGCTAAAGACTTTAAGATGGGTATTTAATAATCATCCTTACAATGATAAAAATAATAAATTAATTATTAAGATAATTTTAGAGAATTTATTAAGACACACACCTGAAATATTAAGTCAGAAGGAGTATTTAGAACATTCTAACACACAAATAAAAAAGTATGCAATTCTTTCTTTAGGGAAAAGCAAAGAAAAGAAGTGTTTAGAAACACTTGTAAATGGATTTAATAAAACAGAGTTTGATGCCTATAGATTAGAAGCTTTATCAAAAATGGTTTTTAGACAAAGAAAATATCTTGATGACTTATTATTTATGTTTCCAGGATTAACCAAATACAAAAAACAAATGTTAGTTAAACTATTTTCTGATCGTATTGATTATATTCTATTAAAATACAAAACATTAGATAAAGCTTTATTAAGAGAAATTATACAGATGATGTTAAATCAGGGAATCGCTGAACCAATTATTGATTTTTTGAATCGCAATAAAGACGATGATTTACAAACTCTTATCATAGGATATATAAAACCTATCTTAAGTAAAGTTAATTCATTGTTAAATGAATTTAGGACTTATTTAAATGCAAATGTTTTAAAAGCATTAGG
>JAIPGD010000040.1 GCA_021736305.1 Candidatus Izemoplasma sp. | reverse complement strand
GGCAACATATATTGAGATTGCGCTAATTCTACTTGAAGCTTTGCCTCAGTCGTTTTTGCTCTTCTTGCAAAAATATCTAAAATAAGAACAGTTCTATCAATAACTTTGATTTCTAAAGCTTCTTCTAGGTTTCTTATTTGACTTGGACTTAATTCATCATTAAAAATAACTAAATCAGGATCATATAAATTAATTAAATCTTTTAATTCTTCTACTTTACCTTGACCAATGAAATATTTTATTGATGGTTTATCTTTGTTTTGAGTTAGTTTGTCTAAAATTTCAATATGACAAGCTTTTGCTAAGTTTTCTAGCTCCGACATTGTTTCTTGAAATTCAGGGTCATTATTTACATTTAGTCCGATAATTATAGCTTTTTCCATAGAACACCTCGGATTTATTATACTATATATGAAGCTTATTTTAAATATTAATTATACTAAATATGTATATAATTTATAATCTCATTATGATATAATACTATTGCGATAATTAGAGGTGATAACTTGAAATATTTAAAAAAAATATGTGGAATTGTTAAAAATAAAGTTGTTTCTTTTATAAATATAATAACTCAACTTTTTAATAAGAAAGTATTTAATAGTAAAAGAAATACAATTAAATTTACTGCATTATTAATTTTTACTATTTTATTCTTAATTCAAATATATATTATTATTTTCAATAATAGTTTTTATAATAATCTTTCCGATGATATTATTCAATATTATGTTATTCTTGAAGGCTTTATTCGTTCGGTTAAAGAAGGAAGTGTTTCTTTTTTTGATTTGAATAATTATTTTGGAGCATCGATTTTTTCTAATTTATATTATGTGCCTTTAGATATATTTACGTTAATTAGTTTGTTGTTAAGTTATGTTATGCCTACAGCTTTGGCGATATCCTCTACAGAACTATTGAAAATATTAGTTGGAGTTGTATTATTAGGGATTTACCTTGCTTTAAAGAACCATAAAACACAAACAATCTTTTGGGTAAGCCTTATATATTTTGTTAATGGCGGAACGGTTAGTTTTATGAATTTTCCTGCATTCTTAACTATGACAGTTTACTTACCATTAGCTTTAATTGTAATACATTACTTTTTTAAAAGGCGATATTGGACCGTACCACTTTTTGTAGTTGTAATTGTTTTCTATAATTTTTATCTTGCTTATATGATTTTAGCTTTTATTTCATTTGCGTATTTGATTGAGTATTTTAAAGAGAGAAAGTTTAAAGTGGTTGATTTTTTATTTGAAGGGTTTAAGTTTCTATCTCTTCTATTATTAGGCGTTTTGATGTCTTCGGTTTTATTGTTACCTGCGATTACTTTTATTTCTGAAGAAACTGTAAGGTCAACTATAACTTTTGAACCTTGGGTTGTTAATCTAAAATTCATTGAACTAGAGTTGTTTCCTCCAGAGGTATATATCCGTTATTTAGCAAAATTATTTGCTCCACATAGGCCTGTTAGTTTTCGAGGCTTTCTCGGAGATTATAAAATTGAGCATGTATCAACGTTTGTAACTTTAATAGGATTTGTATTAATGCTTTATGTGTTTTTTATTAAAGATAGAGTTGCGAGAATTTATAAAATTGTATTTTTATTTTTATTAATATTCACTATTTTCCCGATATTTTCAAGCATTTTGTCAGGAACGGTAATTATGAGTGGGTTTTCTAGTGACATTGAATCTGCTTATCCATATAATCGGTGGCTAAATATGGTTCCTGTAATTATGGTTATGGTAATTGCGTATGTAATGGATAGATTTGATTTTAAAACATTTAAACGAAAATATCTTTATATTAGTGGCGTTTTTTCATTATTGTTAGGATCAGCTTTGGTGTATTACTACATTATTAATGTTAATGAAGATGATTTAAGTGGATTTGTTTTTGAAACTTTGTCTGTTGATAAGATATTAATGATTGTAGCTTTAGGGTTATTAATAATAGGTTTAATTTTTATTGGGTTTAAAAAATTTAATATATTAAAACCTTTAATATTTATTGAAGTTGTTATTGCGATTGGATATATTTTTACAAGTGGTTTAAGTTCAAATGATAAATTAGACACTTTTAAAGAAATGAATGAAATAAACGCTTTTATTAACAGGAATATTGAAGAAGATGAATTTTTAAGAGTTTATGTTGATATTAATAAATTTGATGTTCAAGATAGAAATTATAATCAAATGACTTCCTATCCAACAAATTCAAGGATATTTCATTCCTGGTCAGATTCAGAAACAGATCAATTGAGTTATTTAGTTTTTCCTAATATTTCAACTTCAAGTGAAAAGCAATCAAAATATAAAATGAACTATTATAGTTATTATTTAAGTAGTTTTTTAGGATATAAATACATTTTAACGGATTCGCAGGAAAATACATTTTCAAATACTAGTGATTTCGAATTAACGGCAGAGAATGATGATTATAAATTATATTATATAAATAATGTAGAAAATTTTTATGTTTATGATAGTTATATGACTAGTGGAGATTATCAAACATTCAATCGAAGAAACCCACAAATTATAGCTGAGAGAGTATTTTTGATGACATCAATTATTGATACAGTAAGATTCGATTTAAGTGATTATGATTTAGACAGGATATTGGAAGGTGAAATTGATTTTGATAGTGAAACAGGCAAACTTTCTAGTTTTAATATTTTAGATGTTAGTTATGAAGAAACTACACAAGGCATAGATTCTATTTCAAAAGATTATTATGTTTATGAAAATCTAGGAGTTGATTATCAAAGTGGAGAAGTCACTTTAAAGGATAAACTCAATCTTTCTAGTGCTTATGGCGAAGTTTTTTATTTGAATTCAAAAGACGAAAAAATTGCTTGTGATATAGAAGTGACAGATAATGATCAAAAGACTTTATTGGTTTGTGGTCAATTCTTCCATCCTATAGAAAAAATCTATGTCGAAAAAACTTCATCTTTAAATGCTGCCCCAAGTTATATTAAAAGACTTGAAAGAGCGATTTCAGGATCTTCATATTTAGTTTATGATATCGATAATCTCGATTTGGACTTAAATTCAGATGTATTAGTGTTTACTTTTTCTTCATATGATGTTGAGAAGAGTTTTATTGTAGACGATCAAGGAAATGAAATTCATTCTTTGAACGGCCTTTTCTTTCTAAATACAATACCAGAAAGAATATATATTTTTAAATCTAGTGATATATATAAAAATAACAATTTGTTTAGTCTATATTTAAGTTATACAATAACTGATAGAATTGATACAAATGCAATTTCTGGTCAATCTAATGTAGAAAATAAACATTTAACCATTAATAATGGTAAAATTAATTTAAGTTATGATTATTTATCACCTTCTATTGGAGACCAAATAGTGACTATTCCAGTTACATTTTCTGATGATTGGCAATTCACAAGTGTTCAAAAATATGATAAAATAAGTGTTAGTGGTGGTTTTTTAGGTTTAATAATACCTGAAGGTACTGAAACGGTTGATATATCTTTAAAATTTATCCCAAAAAACATTGTTATTGGTGGGTATTTGTCATTAGCCGGGATTATTATATATGTATCGATTTGTAGTATTCCAATTATAAAAAAACGAATAAAACGGAGCGAGTAGAATGAAAAAAGCAAGATTGATAGTTCCTGCATTTAATGAAGAAGAAAATATTGCTTTATTTTATGAAGAAGCAAGTAAATATTTAATATATGATGATATTGAATTTGAAATATTATTTGTTAATGATGGGTCAAGGGATAATACTCTAGCTGAAATTAAAAAACTAAAAAATAGAAAAATCCCTGTAAAATATATATCTCTTTCACGTAATTTTGGTAAAGAAGCTGCTATGCAAGCAGGTTTAGAAAATTCTAAAGATAAAGATTTTATCATCATTATTGATTGCGATTTACAACAGCCGCCTTCTTTAATTACTGATATGGTCAAATATTATCGCGAAGGTTACAAAATTGTTTATACAAAATCAAAATCTAGAGCTGGAGAACCAAAATTAAGAAGATTTTTTGCTAATTGGTTTTATCGTATATATAATGTATATACAGAAAGACCACTAGTTAATGGAGCAAAAGATTATCAATTAATGGATAAACAAGTTGTGGAAGCCTTCTTAAAACTTGGTGATAATAATCGATTTGTAAAAGGAATTTTATCTTGGGTAGGTTATAAGCGTAAGTGTATCGAATTTACATTTGAAGCCAGACAACACGGACAAAGTTCTTGGAGCTTTTACTCATTATTAAAATATGCCTTTAATGGTATGAATCAATTTTCTACAATATTATTGATTTTACCTGTGCTTAATTTTATTTTTGGAGTATTAATTTTATTAGCTGATATTGCATTATATGTTTTAGCTATATTTAGCCTGACTACATTTATTATTACCTTGCATTTATCATTTATTATTATTGGGTTAAGCATATTTAGTTATATTATTATTTATTTGTTATACCAAAACCGGAAACAAGTTTTAAATAGACCAGTGTACTTGGTAGAAGAGGCATCGGAGGATTTACAGATTGAATAAATTATGGACATTTTTTAAAAACAACTTTTTGACTAGAAAATTTATAACTTTTGGGTTTATTGGCGTATTTAATACAACTATCCATATGTTAGTTTATGGATTTTTCTATACTATTAATATGGGTGCGTTTTTATCGAATGCATTTGCTTTTATTATCGCTTCAACATTTTCATATTTCGCAAATGCATATTTAACATTTAAACCTAAAAATAAAACAGCAACACAATTTAGTGCTGTACTTATTGTCTTTTTATCAAGATTGTTAATAAGTAGTCTGTTAGCGGCATTTTTTGACTTCGCTGTGATAAATTGGTTCAATGTTGATTATGCTATCTATCCATTAGCAAAATATATAGCACCATTCTTTGCTTCAGCATTACTAATTCCAGTTGCATTTTTAACATTAAATGTAGTTTTTAAAAGAACAAGTGATTTTAGAGATAAACAAATTGAATCAAGAGATAAACAAAATAAAGAATAGAAGGATGTGATTACAAATGAACAATTTTTTTATAATCGTTTTTATGGCATATTTATATACAATATTTCTATTAAATCTAAGAATAAAAGTAGAAGCAAAAAAAATTAGAATATTAAAGTTAATTCTAATTGTTTTAATTGTTTTTTCTGTAGTTGCGTTTATTGATTCTTTATCAAATGTTAATGGTATGACTTTATATATAGAAATTGTTGCTTTAGCATTATTGCCTATCTCTTTAGTGATGACTTACTATCATGAAATTAAACAACTAATGAAAAAGTTAAATTTCGCCAACAGTAATTCTAAATTAAAATTAATCGATAATGAATTAGCAGCAAATTTAAGTCAAGCGGTTGATTATCTATCAAAAAGAAAAATAGGTGCTTTAATTACTATTGAAAGAGATATTAGTTTAACAAATATAATTGATAGAGCTTTAATGTTAAACGCAGATGTTTCTAAAGAATTATTAACATCCATATTTATTCCATCAACACCATTGCATGATGGAGCTGTTATTATAAGAAATAATAAAATCTTATGTGCGAAAGCATACTTTCCAGCATCTGATAGAACTGACTTACCAATGAATTATGGAACTAGACATAGGGCCGCTTTGGGTATTAGCGAGCAAAGTGATGCTTTTACTATAATAGTTTCTGAAGAAACGGGAAGAGTAAGTATTACTGTGGATGGTAAAATGGAATATAATCTAACTAAAGAAGCTCTAAATTTATATTTGGAGAATATTCTAAAAATAAATTAAAGCGCTAAGCGCTTTTTTTTAGTAATATAGAATTTTAATTATCTATATGATATAATTTGCTTGAATAATGAGGAGTAATTGGATGAAAAATTATGATTGTATAATTATTGGGAATGACATATACGCGCTCACTGTTGCGCTATTTTTATCACGTAAAATGAGAAAAATCCTTTTAATCAACAATCCTTCTCCATATAAAGAAACATCTGAAAGAAAAACAATTACTATTGATAAAAATAAGTATCGATTTAATTATAATTCTAATAACATAATTACTGGTTTAAATAAAAACGGTTTGCTATATGAGTTTTTAGATAATTTAGATTTATTATATGACATTGATTATGAACCGATTGAAGAGGAGATTGTTTTTGATTTAAATAATAAAAAACGGTTTAGAAAAACAAATTTCAAGGAATTAAAAATTTATTTAATGAGATATTATCCAAAGTCAATTAAAAAAATAAACAAATTTTTCACTGACTTAGATCGCCATTATAATAATTATATGGAACAATATTTAAACCTTCTTCATAATGATGATTATACATTAACTTCTTTAATGATTGAATGGGGCGATTGTAGCCTAAAGGAATTATTAAATAAATATTTTGATGATAAAAGATTAATAAATGAATTTAAATTAAATAACTTTATAAATGGAATGAAACTCGGCGATGTTGGTTCTTATAACTTTTTTGCTAATTATTTCGTGGGCTTAAAAACAGGCTTTTTTAATTTGAATACGACAGTAACTAATTTAAGAAATAAAATAATCAAAAAAATTAAAGAGTCAAATAAAAATTCAATTTTAAAAACAGATATAACTGAGTTTATTGTTAATAATCATAGAATTGATTATATTGAAGATAGTAAAGGTGAACAATATTCTGCAAAATATTTCTTTGTTAGTGATCAACCAATTGAATTTTATAATGATTATTTTAAAGATATTGATGAGGATATAAATCTAATAAAAAAATATTATCCTAATTTAGAAACGGAAATATATAAAAGAACAATGTATCTAGTTGTTGATTGTAAACTAGAAGATTGTGATATAGTAGATAAATATTATTATATTAACAATTCTGAAGATGATAATGAAAAAGTGATTAGAGTTTTTAATTATAGTTTGCACACTGAATCAGAAAATGAAGATTATGGTTTAATTTGTTTAGATTTTTCTTATAACATAAAAGCTGGATTTAAAGAAGAAAGTTTATTAGAAAAATTATATAGAGTTTTTCCAAAATTAAAGAAAAAGCATATTAATCTAAGTTACGGAAAAGAAAAGCCATATTTATCTATGGTACGAGATGATTCAATAAGAAAGAACTTTTCTATTAACGAACTAATTGAATATGAAACTCTTAATCACATTAATATATATGAGAATTTATACATTGGTGGAGATTATATAAGACCTGAGTCTGGTTTCTTTGGGAAAATTCATCAAGCTGTAACAACAGCTGATAAAATCGAAGATAATTTGTATTTTAAAGATAAAGAGGATGAAGATAATTATTATTCTAATGATGAAGTAATGATGATGCTAAGGCAAAATTATGATTACACTTACTTTGGAAAAAAAGAAACTCATATTAATTTTCATATAGGCAAAAATATTTACTTTTTCAGAATGAAAGGTAAAAATATTGTAATCCATAGAGGTAAATATAGTAGTCCGGATTTATCAATTTATACAACCAATGATCGTTTGATTGAATTAATAATGAAGAAAAAACCATATAGAAAAGTTATTGAAACAGAATTTTTTAAATATAAAGGGAAAAACAACGTTTTAAAGCGGTTTTTAAAAGCGTTTGATCTAGATGATAAAAATCAAAATAAAAAAGAATTGAACGTTAAAACACCATTTAATAATTTTGGTTTAAAAACGCTTCATGCCTATTTACTAATATATTCAGTTGCTGCGTTTTTATCTAATCATTTTCAAGGTATTTATATATATTTTTCTGCTTTGTTATTAACTATAGCTATTACTATATATAAATATAAGACGATAAGAAAAATAAATGTATTAGAATATATGATAAATATCATATTATTTGTTTTTGGTGTATTATCAATATTTATAACTAGGGTTAATGAATTTTACTCAGATGATATTTTATTAGCACTATTAAGTTTGACCTTTTTTGGATCTGTAATTTTCAATCGACCTTTTGTTAAAAAATATTTTAAGTATGATTACAATCCTGATTTTGTCCAAACAAAATTGTTTAAT
Organism: Candidatus Izemoplasma sp.; assembly: GCA_021736305.1. Lineage (GTDB taxonomy): Bacteria > Bacillota_I > Bacilli_A > Izemoplasmatales > Hujiaoplasmataceae > Hujiaoplasma. The sequence goes on along the minus strand of JAIPGD010000040.1, from coordinate 5,232 downwards.
ACAATTACGAATGGTTTAACCTTTATTTGGGGGTTTATTTTTCTGTCAATTTTGCTCGGCACTTTTATTACTGGTGAAAGATACGTATCTGTCTTATATCATTTTGTTTTTATAGGATTTTTCCTATCGTATTATTACCCAACTATTTATGTTAAAACAAGTATAAAGAAAATTTAGGGGTGTTTTATGACTGATTTACTTTATTATTTTATCTTGATAATAATTACTTTATTATTTATTTTGAATGCTTTATTATATAAAAAAATTAAAATATGGAAAACCTTTCTATTTCTTATAACGCTTTCTTTAGTGATTATAATAGAGTATTTTCCTGATTTATTAGCAAGTTTTTGGATTGAAGATTATGAAAATTATTATTTATTGTATTTACTAGCTATATCTATTCTTTTTGCTTTAACGTTTAGAAATAAAATTAAGATAACGAAAAATCTAACTGATTATGATTTTTTTGAGTTAGAAAAGGAGTTAGATAAAGTCAATGATTCTTCAGAATTACTAAGAAAAAGATTTATTAATACGATAGACTTATTAAATGAAGGATTAATATTTTATGATAATAATTTATCATCACTCTATTTGACTGATCAAATTAAATCAATCATATCAATAGATAAAAATCAATTAACTATTGAAGAGTTTATTGAATTAATTCATAGTGAAGATCAGAAACAATATCTTCAAACTATAAAAAAAGTTAATTTAAAAGTACCTACTTTTGATATAAAATATAGAATTAAAACAAATGATTCTTATGGTTGGGTTATAGAAAAAGGTAAATTATTTAAGCATAATAAAAACCAACACTTAATTTCAACATTTAAACCAGTAAATTTAAAATTATTTCCGGATACATTAATTGAAGAATTGGATTCATTGCCCTTAGAAGACGATTTAACAAAAACTATTTCTTCTTTAAGGAAGGATAAACAGACCTTCTATTTAGTTATGCTACACTTAAGCAACATACCAGAAGTGAATAAACGTTTTGGTAGAGATATTGGGAATTTGATGATAGCTGAATATATTAAGAATATGCGATATCATTTTGCTAGAGAAAAAAATACTTTATTTAGAATTACTGGAATTCAATTTGCGCTAATAATAAAAGAAGAACAAAAATACCAAAATTTAAGTCGGGCATTAACTAGTGGTGGAGATTTAATAAACTTGAAATTAAATATTGGTGGAATTCAACAAATTATATATCCAAATCTTGGAATTATAAAAAATGATCCTTGGAGTAAAACTAATATAACTGATTTTATCAGTTTAAGTAATAAAGCTCTTGAAGAAGCGATTTCCGATAATAAAAATAATTATTCAATCTTTGGAGGCAAATAATGTTTTCTGCAATAATATTGGGCGGAGGAAAAGGTAAAAGACTTGGACTTGGTTATAATAAGGTTATTTATAATATTAAAGGAAAAACTATATTAGAACACGCAGCGAATAATTTTATTAATGATGATGACTTTAAAGAAGTTGTTATTGTTATTGATGAAAGTAACTTCCAGGTTGTTCAGTCTTTATTTAAAAATAATAAAGTAAAAATTATTCATGGTGGTGAAACTAGGCAATCTAGTGTATATAATGGTTTAAAAAAAGTAACAGGTAAATATGTTGTTATTCATGATGGAGCTAGACCAAACGTTTCGATAGAAGAAATAAATAAAGTTAAGAAAAGCGTTATTAATGGTTCATGCACTCTTTATACAAAGGTTAAAGAAGCAACTATTGAAACAAAAGATAACAAACTTGTTAAATATTTAAATCGTGAAGATTTAGGTTTAATCAAAACACCACAAGGATTCAATACAAAAGAAATCATAACTGCTTATAATCAGGCTATTAAAGAAAAAAAAGAATACTTTGATGATGCATCTCTTGTTTATAATCAGTTAAAAAAAGATATAATACTGATTGAAGGAAACGATTACAATATAAAAATCACTTCAAAGAGTGATTTGAGTTTAATGGAGGAATTATTATGATTAAAATCGGGTTTTCAAAGGATGTTCATCCTTTAAAAGAGGGCGAGAAATTCATGCTTGGGGGATTAGAGCTTGATCATCATAAAGGCGCTACAGGATATTCTGATGGCGATTGTTTGTTACACGCTATTGCTGAAGCAATATTAGGCGCATTAGCTGTTGGTGATTTAGGTAAGTTTTTTCCTGAGAATGATCCTAAGTATAAAGGATATGATTCTAAATTGATATTACAAGAAGTATTCAACTATGCACACAAGAAAAATTATGAAGTATCAAATCTAGACTGTATGGTATCGCTTGAAAAGCCGAAAATAAGACCTTATGTAAATGATATGCGAAAAATAATTTCTGAAATATTAGAATGTGATACTAAACAGATATCGATTAAAGCAACAACCTTTGAAGGTTTAGGATTTATCGGTGAGGAAAAAGGCATATTGTGTGAAGCAATTATCGTTTTAGAAAAATCTGATTTTATATTAGATTAAAAAATAAGTCTTATTTTTTTACCTTATAATTTATTTATGTTAAAATGACTATGCTAGGAAGTGATTGTATGATAGAAACAGAACACGGAGTGTTTGAATTGCTTAAAAATTATCGTGACGCTTTTGTATTAGATGATTTTAATAATCGTTATATTGATTATTTTGATAAATATAAATATATTGTTGGTGACTATTCAGCAGGTCTTTTAAGGTTGAAAGGTTTTAACAGTGATAACTATGAGTTGATTCCTGATTATCTCGCTGAATCTTGTGCTCCAAATTGTGCATATTATATTATAAAAAACAATCAAGTTAAAAACGAGAAGAATAATGATGAGGTGGAATAAATGAAATACGAAGAAATTGTTGAAGAAATAAAAGGAGTTATAAAATTAATTAAACCATATATTAATCGTGATGGTGGAGATATAGATTTTGTTAAATTTGAAGATGGTATTGTTTATATTAAATTAACAGGAGCTTGTATAGGCTGTGCTGGTTTTGATGCTACAATGAATGATTTAATTGAGGATACTTTATTGGAAAGAGTACCAGGAGTTATAGGAGTAGAACATATATGGGAATAAATATTATTAATGCAAATAATAAAATGAAACAAATTTCAAAAGATTTATTAGTTGAAAGAGGAGTTTCAATAGAAGCTATTGCACAAATAGTTTATGATTTACAAATAAAATATATTCCTAAAATAACTATAGAAGATTGTAAAGACGCAATCGAGAGAGTACTAGATAAACGTGAAGTACAAAATGCTATTTTAACCGGAATTGAATTAGATAAATTAGCAGAAGAAAACAAATTGTCTCAACCACTAGAGACTTTAATCAATAGCGATCATCCCTTATATGGTATAGATGAAATATTGGTGCTTTCAATCGTTAATGTTTATGGGTCTATAGGTTTTACAAACTTTGGCTATGTAGATAAGTTAAAACCAGGTATTATCGGCAAATTAGATGAAGAAGGAAAACAACCAAATAAATGTAATACTTTTCTTGATGATATTATCGGCGCAATAGCCGCAGCCGCAGCTTCATCGATTGCTCACAATTTTGAAGATGACAAAGAATAACATAAAAGTTATTCTTTTTTAATTTGAATTGCAAATTCTCTTGCTTGATTAAAAATGATTATATGATATAATATTATCAGTTTCTTTGAGGGGTGTTAAATTATGAAACAAGGTGACATCGTCAAAGGTCGTATTACTAATATAAAATCTTATGGAGCTTTTGTTAAAGTTGAAGACAAATATGATGGATTAATTCATATATCTGAAATCAGCGATGGTTATGTAAGAAATATTGAAGACTATCTTACTGTAGGAGATGAAGTGACTGTTGAGGTTATTAAAGTCGATGGTGATAAAATTAGCTTCAGTTATAAGAGTCAAAATAAGACCGGACGTAAAAAAAGAGAATCAACAGAATTAAAAACAGGATTCAAACCTTTTGAAACTCAACTTAAAGCTTGGGTTAAAAAGTATCAAAAAGACGACGAATAATTTCGTTGTTTTTTATTGACAAAAACAATAAATTCATATAATCTAAAGTTTAGGGGGTATGTTGTGAAAGAAAAAAATTTAAACTTAAATTATGAAAATATTTTACCATTTATTAATAAAGAAGATTTAAAATCTATCCAAACAGAAATTACAAAGGCAAGAAAAAAGTTAGATGATAAATCAGGGCCAGGAAATGCGTTTTTAGGTTGGCTTGAAACTGTAGGTAATTATAATCCTGATATGATTGAAGATATTATTAAGACTAGCAAAAAAATACAGGCTAATTCTGAGGTTTTAGTTGTTATTGGAATAGGTGGTTCTTATTTAGGGGCTAAAGCTGCTACTGAATATTTGAAACCCTATTTTTCTAAAGATAAGAAAACTGAAATTATTTTTGCTGGCCAAAACTTATCATCAACTTACTTATTTGAACTTAAAGAATATTTAAAAACCAAAGAATTTTCATTAAATATTATCTCGAAGTCGGGAACAACTACAGAACCGGCAATTGCTTTTAGAGCTTTAAAATTATTGCTAGAAGATAAATATGGTGAAAAAGAAGCTAGTAAAAGAATTTACGCTACAACAGACAAAGCCAAAGGCGCTCTAAGATCTTTAGTTGATACAAAAGGTTATAAGTCTTTTATTGTTCCAGATGACATTGGTGGGAGATACTCTGTTTTTACTCCAGTAGGATTATTGCCGATTGCTGTAGCGGGAATAGATATATTAAAAATGCTTGATGGTGCAAAAAATGCTAAAGAAGCATATGTTAAAGACAATATTTATGATAACGATGTTCATATGTACGTTACTTTAAGAAATCTTTTATATCGTAAGAATTTTGCTTTAGAATTATTGGTTAACAGTGAGCCAAAACTAAATTATTTTTCTGAATGGTGGAAACAATTGTTTGGTGAATCCGAAGGGAAAGATAAAAAAGGGTTATTCGTAGCTAGCGCTTCATTCACAACGGATTTACATTCATTAGGTCAATATATACAGGATGGAAAAAATGTATTATTCGAAACTATCATTAATATTGAAAAACCAGAAAAAACAATGATTATTGAAGAAGATGAAAATAATTTAGATCAGTTAAATTATTTGAGCGGTGAAAGCGTTGATTATGTAAACAAACAAGCAATTAAAGGAACCGCATTAGCACATCTAGATGGTAAAACACCGAATATGATTCTAACTGTTC
>JAIPGD010000039.1 GCA_021736305.1 Candidatus Izemoplasma sp. | reverse complement strand
GGTATCGATGGATACAAATATTCTGTAGATGATTTATCTGACAATGAATATCGTTACTTAATTATAGATCTACAAGCAAGTAATCTTGATTTCCACCCTGAGGGTATTCACCTTCATTTAAACAACGCTAAAATCTATGTTCACTCAATCTTCTTTGCTGATACCGTTATGGATTTTGAATTATCTGAAACTCCAGAAAGTGAAGTTGTTTATGACCCAACTTTTGATATAGATGGAACTTCTTCTGGCTATGTATATAATTATATTGGCTTAGATAATGCTGCTTACGCTGATTACTTAATTCTAAACGTATCAGGCAATGTCGCTTCACTAAGATTCCAATTTATTAACCAAGATGAATCAGTTACTAGCGATTTTTATTTCTTATCTGATTTAACTGGCATTAACGGTGTTCCGCTATTCTATGAAGCAAATACAACAGAAACACAAACTTTAATAATCGATTTAAAAGCTTCTGGAATCGAACAAAATATCGGCGCTATGCATGTACATTATGGAGACGATGACCCAACAGCTGATGATATAATGAGTTTCCATTCTATTGAATTAGTTAATAGAGCTGACAAAGAACCCGAAATAGAAACAGAAGCTTTAGGCTCGTTCGCTCCAACAGAAGGATTAATAATCGATGCAACAACTTCAGGATATGTTTATAATTATGCCGGTATGGATAATCCGGTTCTTGCGGATGTAATGGAAATTGTTATAAACGGAAATGCAGAATCAATTCGTTTACAATTCATCAATAATGATGAATCAGTAACTTCGGCTACGTATTTCCTTTCTGATTTAATAGGTATTGATGGAAATCCATTATTATATCTACCGACCACAGAAACTGAGCAAACTTTACTCATTGATTTAAAAGCATCTGGCATCAACCAAAATATCCAGGCTTTTCATATTCATTATGGTGACGGAGATCCAACAGCTGATGATGTAGTTACTATTCATTCTATAAGTTTCTATAATTTTGTTAATCAAAAAATCGATGAAGCAACAGTCAATGAAGTATATTCGCCTGTTGACCCATTTATAATTGATGCTACTGCTGATGCTTATGTTTACAATTATGTTGGACTAGACACTGCACTTACAACCGAGAGATACTTAGAAATCACTGTTCAAGGAAATATATCTAGTTTACGTCTTCAAGGAATTAGTGTTGGAGAAACATTTACTTCAGCTACATACTTCCTAAGTGATTTAATCGGCGTTGATGGTGATTCATTAGAATTTATACCAAACACAAGCGAACCACAAACTTTGATTATTGACTTATATGCAAGCGGATTAGGATTTAATATCGCTGCTTTCCATCTACATTATGGTGATGATGATCCAACTGCTGATGATGTAATGTCCATCATTAATATGAAGGTTTATATGCAAAATAACGCTTTAGAAGATTTAGACACAGCTATCGGTGAATAAATATTTATAAGATCTAAATAAACTCCCGCTTTTTAAAAACATTTGCGGGAGTTTTTCTCTTATAATAATTGTATTGATGCCTTAATTAAAGTATAATACTAACTATAAAGGTGCGTGAATAAAATGATAAAAATGATTGTTATTGACGATGAAGCTTTAGTTAGAAAAGGGATAAGAGAAACCATTAATTGGGAAAAATATAATATTAAGATTATTGGAGAAGCAAACAACGGACAAAAGGGATATCAACTTATTAAAGAAACAAATCCTGACATTGTCATTTCTGATATAAAAATGCCCGTTATGGATGGCGTCCAATTGGCAAAAAAAATTGAAAAAGAAAAATTGGATTTAGGTTTAATTATTTTAAGTGGTTATCAGGATTTTAATTTTGCTAAGGAAGCTCTAGAAAGCGGTGCTTTTGAGTATTTGCTTAAACCTATCGATAACCAAGAATTAATTCAATCAGTTTTAAGAGCAATAGAACGACAAAACAAAAAAAGAAATTTAGAATCAAAAGCTAAAGTCTATGATGAACAAAAAGAATTGATTGAGAATACACTAGTTTATGATTTATTGACTAAAGATTACAAAATCTTCCAATCATTACACCAACAAATAAACAAAATAAAGTCTTCTTTGCCCGAACAAGGATATTTAGTCGTTATTAACATCGATGAAAAAGAAAGTGAAATTACAGGTGAAGATAACATATCATTTGCTAATAATTATTTAAATAACTTAAACAAACTGAATCACCAATACTATCTAAATTCTTTCAACCAAGATTTAGTGATTTTAATTAATACAAAAAAAGATGATTTATATAAGTACTTATTTGAATTAATAGAAAAATACGAAACTAACCATGATAGTAGTATTTCTATTGGTATATCAAAACATTATAATAACATTGTTAATTTACATGAGCGCTTTTCAGAAGCAAAAATCGCTGTCTCAAGCAAACTATATTTAGGTTTTTCTCATTTATTATTTTATGAAGATAAAACTATTGACTTGAAACCAATAGTAAAGGATGTAATGACTTATATAGCAAATAACTATCATAAAAATATATCTGTTAAATCTGCTTCAGAAGCATTATATGTAAGTGAATCTTACCTTTTGCATCAATTCAAAGAACATAGCCATAGAACTTTCAATGATTGTTTGTCAAAACATCGTGTATTAATGGCTAAAAAGAAACTTTTAAATAGAGATAAACGAGTCTATGAAGTTGCTCTAGAAGTTGGTTATAATGATGCAAAATATTTTTCACAAATTTTCAAAAAAAGAGTCGGAATATCACCGACAGAATATCGCAAAGAAAAAGGAATTATTGAATGAACAAAAAAATAAGTTTACGAGGAAGAATATTATTTTCTCTTGTAGGAATATTATTAATTTCTACATTTTTAATGTTGTTTGTAATTAGAGAAATATCTAAAAATAAAATTGAAAATGAAAGCCAAGAAAATATTGTAGAAAGACACGAACAGTTTGATTCTGCTTTTTTAAATATTATCAATCGTGTCACCTACACTAATTTATATTTGTTTGACAATTCTCAAGACCTATATGATGAACTTTCCTCAAATAGTTCTTATGACTCTAAACAGACTTTTGTTGAAAATCTAGTTCAAGAAGCTTCTCTAGATGAAGATACTTTTGGGAAAATTGGTGTTTATTATCAACAAGATATGTTCACTACAACATTAAACAATGAACTTATCTCTGACCCGGGTATGGTAGAATTAGAAAAAACACTAAATGAACCTGAGGGTTTATATTATATTGAAACAGTCAATGGATATGATGGTCAGAATTTTCTCGTTTTTGCTCAACATATTTCTACGATGTATCCGAATAGACAAATATTCGGTTTAGCATTATTTTATTTACATGAATCTTTAATAAATGATTCATTGTTACTTTTGACAAGCGAATTAAATTTAGATGAAGCTTATTCTTTTGTTTATACCGAAACCAATAATCATAAAATAATATACTCCTTACAAGAAGGTACATACTTCCCATCTGAGATATATCAAAATTTAAATGAAAAATATTTTCTTATTACAGAGATAGATAATGAAAAAATAATTATAATTAAAACTGATTTATCCGAGATTAATACAACCTATAATAACTTAGATTTTGCTGTTATTAGCGTACTTAGTTATGACATATTATTCGCGGACTTTTTACAACTTAACCAATATATTCTTGCTGTTGGTTTAGTTTCCTTTGTTTTCCTTCTTTTTCTAGCCTCAAGAACATCAGAGCGAATTCTTAAACCCGTTAGAAAACTAATCGAAAATTTACGTTTATTTAAAAAATATAGGAAAAAAGAAAATCTCTCAATTCTTAATGAGAAAGATGAAATATATGAATTAGAACAAACGTATAATCAAATGATTGAAGAAATAATCAGGCTTATAGATGAAAACAATACTGAAATGGAAAACAAACGGAAGTTAGAGTTATACGCTTTGCAAATGCAAATAAACCCTCATTTTCTATACAATACATTAGATACCATCGCGTGGTTAGCAAAACTAAAAAACGAAAAGGATATTGAGCATTTAGTTCTATCACTAGCTAAATTTTTTCGGTTAAGTCTACATAAAGGTGATAAATTCATTAAAATTAAAGAAGAGATTGATTTAGTAAAATCATTCTTAGAAATCGAAAAAATGCGCTTCCCAGAATTGTTTGAAGTTGAATATGATATTAACGAAAATATTTTAGAAGTTGAAACTCTAAAACTAATTTTACAACCTATAGTCGAAAATGCAATTAAGCATGGTTTTTCAAACATCGATTACAAAGGGAAGATTTTCATAAGAGCTTATTCTAAACTAGAAGAAATCATTTTTGAAGTTGAAGACAACGGCCTCGGTTTTGATCCTGATGAAGAAATATTCGCAGAAAACAAATTATATAACGGATTAGGTGGATATGGGCTAAAAAATGTAGATGAAAGAATAAAACTAGAATACGGAAGAGAAAATGGAGTCAATATTATCTCCGAAGTAAATAAAGGTACTAAAGTAGTTATCAAAATAAAAAAGACTCAAAACAAGAGCCTTTCTACTTGATAGCATTTGGTGCCGACAACATTTTTTGTTTTAAAATGTTGAAACGCATTGAGATTTTAATCGCTAAATGTCTAGCGCTTATATATGCAAGAATAATTGCTATTAAATCAATAATTATTATAACAAATATTAATTCTAAAATGTGAGCAATTAATGAGTTAGTGGAAACTTTAGTAATGAGAGGAAATGATTCGTCAAATAAATTATCTTCAATTACATAGGTTTTCAAATTAACAAAACCTGCCTGATCAAATGTGTCAATTTCTTCTACATTAGAAAAGTATAATTTTTGATTATCAACAACAATATACTGATTCATCAAATCAATTGTTGAACTGTTTTGATAAGTGAAATAGTTAGTCAAAAGATAAGTTGGTCTAAGATTTATTAGAAGATAACCCATGAATTGATCTTCATAGATTATTTTATGAATAAAGGAAAAATAATTAATTACTTGATCTTGGTGTTGAATGAAAAAAAATGATAAATTTTTGCTGTTTATAAATGAGTCTAAATTATAATTTTCTCTAATTGTATTTAGAGTCAAAATTGAAGAAACAGAAATACTATCGGTCTTATAAATATAGTCATTATTTGCATAAAGAATTAAAGAAGCTATTTCTTCTTGATATTGACTTCGCAAAAAATTAAGTTTTGGATTTATTGAAATAGCATAATGATTAGAATCTAAGCCATCAATAATAGTTTGGCTTTCAGTTAAACGAAAAGTATCCTTCTTAATATTTTCCAATTTAATTTGGCTATAACTAGTCGAAAGTTTTACGCTCTGAATAGCATTATCTTGAAAAGAATTTATATAATTTCTCGTTATAAAAAAACCCGTTAACATCGAAATAATGAATACGAAAAACAGGGTCGCAAAGACAATATTATGTATAATCTTTTTCTTTATCTTTTCTTGCATTTTATATCCTCTTGCCTTTATTATACATAAGTTCTTATTCAAGCGCAATTATAAACAAAAAAGAGCAGTATTATAAACTATTTTGCAGTTTTATTACATTTATGATGTTACTAAATTTAGGTATAATAATATTAACTTGAATAAAGTATTTATAGGGGGTTCATATGAAAAAATTCTATTCTGTTGTTTTAATCGGAATATTAATACTAACACTTTTAGCTTGCAATGGAGATTCTGAGGGAAAAACCGAAGTAACCATAGGTTTTTGGCCAGAATCTAATCTTTCAAGTGATGTCGAAATGTATGAAGATTGGGAAAGAATGTTTGAAGAAGATTACCCTGAATACGATATAGTTGGAAGACCTTATACTTATTCAACTGATGATTTTGCTGCATTAGCAAGTACTGGAAATTTACCAATTGTTTTTGAAACGTGGTTTACTGAACCAGAAAAACTGGTTTCTAAAGGCTATGTAAGAGATATAACGGATATTTTAGTTGAACTAGAGTGGTTAGATAAATTAGACGATGAAATGAGACAACAACTCACATTTGACGAAAAAATTTATGGTATTCCTAGAGATGGATATGGTTTAGGATTATTTTTAAACTTAGAAATATTTGAAATGGTTGGGCTTATGGAAGATATCAATAATGATGGCATCATTGATATTTATGACAATCAAGGCAACCCTCTATACCCTACTACAATGCAAGAACTTTATGATACCGCAACCTATATCTCAAATACAATGCAAGAATATTATGAAGAGGAGGTCGCTGGTTTAGTTATATTATCAGCTAATAAAAACGGCGGTTGGCAATTTTCAAACCTTGCTTGGAATTTTGGCGAATCATTACAAATATACAATGAATCGAGTGGTACATGGAAAGCAAATTTAAATAGCGAAGCTTCTCTTAAAGCAATGCAATGGATTTATGACTTGAAATGGACCGAAAATGCATTGCCTCAAACTCCTTCTTTAACCTATTCTGATTGGTATTTCTATATTGGAAACAATATGGCTGCTATGTCTTTTGTTGGTAGTGATGCGATAAATTTACCTGTGACAAATTATGGAATGAACAAGGATAATATTGCATTTGTTCCAATACCTGCTGGTTTTGATAGCGATGAGAACAGACATCAATATACTCTTTTTGGTGGGACCCCATATATGTTTTCCGACAGGGCTACCGACGAACAAGTTCGGGGCGCTCTATTGTTTATGGAATATATTGGAAGATCTCCTCTAACAACTGATATCGCTCAACAAAGTGTAACTAGAGGTATGGTAGTAGCTCAAGAAAAAGGAATGACTATTGTTCCTTCAATAAAGCCTTGGAAGAATACAGAATACTTAGAGATGATGGAAACTATTGAATCTGTTTATGTTAATGTGTATATGCCTAATTTCGAGGATTTTTACGATAATTTACAAGAAACTAAACGACCTGAAGAACCATATTATACTCAAGAAATGTATGAAATATTAGATTCTGTTATTCAGCAAATATTAACCAATGAAAACGCAGATATTGAAGCTTTATTGAATTCAGCTAATAGTAATTTTGAAACAAATTATATGTCACAAGTAAACACTGACTAGAAGGGAAGATTCAAATGCAAAACCCTTTCTCTAACTCAAGGAAATTCATGAAAAAAAACATGGGCGGTTATCTTCTTATACTGCCCAGTTTATTATTATTCACTTTTTTTGTTTGGCTTCCACTTCTAAAAAATGTGCAATTATCTTTTTATGATATAACTAACTATACAATGGATGGGACATTTGTTGGTTTTGATAATTATAAAGCAATTTTTAATAATCCTTTATTTTTAAGATCTTTGTTCAATACATTACAGTATATTTTTTGGTCTTTAATTATTGGGTTTATGGTTCCGATTTTTTTAGCTGTTTTATTAAGTGAAATTGTTCATTTTAAAGGTTTATTTAGAACTGGTTTAAATATTCCCAACTTTATTCCAGGAATTGCGGCTATGGCTATTTGGGTATATTTTTTCCGCTCTGAACAAAGTGGAGTATTAAATTCCTTGCTAAATAATTTAGGAATTTCACAAGTCAATTGGTTATACTCACCACCTTGGTCAGCTATACCTTTAATTGTCTTAACAATGACCTGGAAATCAGCTGGTGCTACTATGCTAATTTATTTAGCGGTCCTTCAAACAATAGATGAATCATATTATGAAGCTGCGAGAATCGAAGGCGCTAATGCCTGGCAAAGAATGCGTATAGTAACTTTCCCGACGCTTTTAACAAATATAAAAACTTTACTTATATTGCAAATAATTGCAGTTTTTCAAGTATTCTACGAGCCATTATTATTAACCAAACAAAACCCTTATTCATATTCACTTTTACAGATTCTTTATAAAACTGCGATTCAGGATATGGAAGTATCTGAAGGAGCCGCAATGGGTGTCGTTGTTGCCTTGTTCTTGTTTATTCTTACTTTTATCTATTTAAAAGTCACCTCTACTAACGAAGGCAAGGTGAGAAAAAGATGAAAAAATTAAAAAGAAAACGTGGTGGTATTTTTAATTTTTCTGATTATAAAAGTCTTAAAGCAAGAATCCTGTATTTGTTAGTAATTATTCTCTTAGTAATCATATTTATAATCAGTATTTTCCCTCCTCTTTGGTTATTATTATCTAGTTTCAAAGAAACTGATCAAGTACTCACAAAAAACTTTTCATTATTTCCAAAATCAATTGAATTAATCCGAATAGTTGAAGTCTGGAATCAATTTGATTTTGGAAGATACTATTTAAATTCATTTTTATTAGTTGCTGGAGCAGTAATCTCTTCGATTTTATTCAACGGACTCTTGGCTTACGGTGTCGCTGTAATTAAACCAAAAGGATCTCATGTAATTGATCTTTTAGTTATGTCAACACTTATGATTCCAGCAATTATAAACATTAGTCCTTTATATATGAATATCGTAAATTTATTTAATTCTTTAGGTGATATATTTAATACCAATGTTTGGAACATACCTTATTTCACTTACTTACCCCTATGGCTTATTTATGGAGCTAACGCTTATTACTATATACTATTTAGAATATATTTCGCAAAAATTCCAAAGACAATATTTGATGCAGCTAAAATTGATGGGGCTAATAACTGGCAAATTTTTAGATATATATTAGTTCCTTTATCTATCCCGATAATATCTGTTGTTGGCATTTTCACCATAATTGCTGCTTGGAGCGACTTTTTATTGCCATCATTGATGACACAAATAAATCAAAGTGAACAGCCTATTATGGTTAAATTATATAATATGTTCGTTAATCAAACTGCACAAGTAACCTTCCAAGAGCGTTTGATGACAATTATGTTCTCAATCATTCCACCTATTATTTTATTTGTTATATTCCAAAAACGTATTGCTGAAAATGTAGCTACAACTGGTTTAAAGGAGTAAATTATTATGCCTAAGATAAAGAATCAATATTTAGAAATCAATCCTTGGAAAATCGAGGAAATCGGCTATAAGAAATCAGAATCACAAGTTAGTGAATCACTTTTCTCTTTAGCCAATGAATACATGGGTATAAGAGGATATTTCGAAGAAGATCATAGTGAAGACAGTTTACAAGGAGTATATTTTAATGGGATCTATGCATATTCACCAAAACAAATAGATACTTCATATTTAGGAATAACAGATAAAGTTCATTTTATGGTAAATGCTGTAAATTGGGTAAAAACAAATATTATTATCAATAACCAAAACATAAATTTCAGTAAAATTCAGCACAAAAATTTTAAACGAACCCTTGATTTCAAAACTGGCGAAATGAAAAGAAGTTACACCGCTTTATTAGATCAAAATTTAGAAGTTGAATTTCAATTCAACAGATTATTATTGATGGAATATCCACAATATGGATACCAAAACATTTCGATTAAATCAAATAAAAAATGCAATATTAAACTTAGCTTATCTTTAGATTTTAGTACTCTTCATTGGCAAAAATATCGTTTTTGGGAATCTAAAGATAAAGGCTTGATAACTGATAAAAGTTATATTTTATCAGAACTTCCAACAAAACAACGGATTTTGGCGATGATGAATCTTAATATAAATCAGACAGTAAAATCTTCTTATTTTGAGCAAGATTTGAGTATTGGCCAAAGTCTCACTTTTGATTTGGATTCAAATAAAGAAATAACTATCACTAGAAAATTCACAGCAATAAAAGAGAAAAATATCAACGTTAATTCTCAAACCATTATAAAAAAAGCAACTATAGCAAATGATAAACAACCAAGTTATGAAGAAGCTATAAAACTAAATAAATCTTATTACAAAAACTATTGGGATCAATTTGATATAGTTATTTCTGGGAACGAAGAACATCAACAAGGTATTCGTTATTGTCTATTTCAACTTCAACAGACTTATCATGGTTATGATGAAAAAAATAACATCGGTGCGAAGGGTTTAACTGGTGAGGCTTATAGCGGTCATACTTTTTGGGATACAGAAACATTCTGTTTTCCTTTCTATCTTTTAAATACACCTGATGCCGCTAAAAACCTACTATTATTTAGATATCATACTTTAGACGAAGCTAAACTCCGAGCAAAAGAATTAGATTGCAAAGGCGCATGTTATCCTATCGCGACTTTAAATGGTGAGGAATCATGTGATTTATGGCAACACGCTTCCTTACAGCCACAACCTTCTACTGCTGTTGTATATGCTATAAAACATTATTTATCATTAACTAAAGACTATCAATTTTTAATAGATTTCGGTATGGAGATGTTAATAGAAATTAGTCGATATCTTTTCTCAAGAGGAGATTTTAATCCATCTAGAACCCATTTTGGATTCTTTGGAGTCATGGGTCCTGATGAATTCCAAATGATGGTTCATCATAATACCTATACAAACTATTTGGGAAAAGAAACTTTTAAATATACTTTAAAAATGCTTGAATACCTAAAAACTAACTACTCAAAATCTTACAATGAACTAATCAAGAAAAATAATGTTAAAGAACAAGAAATTTTATATTGGCAAGAAGCTAAAGAAAAAATGCATTTGCTTTACGACAAAGAGACAAAAAGATATGAACAACATCTAGGTTATTACGAATTACCACATATTGATATATCAAAAATCCCTGAAACAGATTTTCCGTTATATCACAACTGGACTTATGATAGAATCTATCGAAATGACATGATTAAGCAACCAGATGTTTTAATGATGATGTTTTTATTTAATAGTCATTTTGATGAAAATACTTTAAAAGAAAATTATGATTTTTACGAGTCACGTTGCATTCATGAATCAAGTTTATCTCCATCAATTCACTCAATATTAGCCTTACAATTAGGGCTTAAAAATGAAGGTTATCAATTCTTCGAATTTGCAACTCGCCTTGATTTAGACAATTATAATCGTAACACAAAGGAAGGTTTACATCTTACTAGCATTTATGCCGCTTGGATGAATATTGTTTATGGATATGGTGGATTAAGAACCGATCAATTACCTATTAAACTAAACCCAACCATACCCGATACCTGGAACCATTATAGTTTTAACTTTACCTATCAAACAGCTATCATTAAGGTTAATGTTTATAGAGAATACTTTACATTATCGCTTGAAAAAGATTTAGAAGATGCAATTATTATTCAAGAACAAAAAGTTGTATTAAAAAAAGGCAAACATATTTTTAAAGCACAAAAAAAAGAGGCATAATATGTTAATTAAAGAAGACGGATATAATTACAAAGAACGTTTTAAGACTTCAAGTAAATTCTTAATTGCTAATGGGTATTACGGATATCGCGGAAGCCTATCCGAAGACACTTCAAAGGATATGGTAGTGTGGAATTTAAACGGCGTTTATGATCAAGTAGATAACCAATGGAGAGAATCCGTTAACGCTTTTAATCCGCTTTTTACATTTATAAAATACCATAACGAAACCTTACATCCAGCAATTACTCAAACTAAAAAACACAATTTAAGTTTAGATTTAACTACAGGTATACTAAATAGAAAAACAACATTCATCATTGATGATTGTGAAATTATTGTCCGGTCGAGAAGATTTGCAAATCAAAAAAATTTACATTTAATTCACGAAGAATATCAATTATCTACTAACAAACCCTTAAATATAGAGCTTTACCAAGGCATTGATATGAATGTTTTTGATATCTCAGGAAGACATATAAAAAAAATAAAACAGCAAATAATTGATGGTGTTTTCTTTGTTTCTGGTATTACGCAAGAAAAAGAACATCCTATAGATGTTATGAGTAAAATAGAAACAAATTTTGAGAGCACAGATAAACCTGAACTAACTGAAAACAAACTTTTACATCATTACTCTATCAAGACAATACCAAATCAAACATATCGGATAATCATTACAGCCGGTGTAATTCATTCTAAACAACATCAAAAAGACATTTTACACAAAATGATTTTAAACAGTAATTTCTCTTCTGTAATAAATGAAAACAATTATTTCTGGAAAGAGAAATGGAATAAAGCAAAAATTCATATTAAAGGAAATCAAGAAGCTAATTTGGCAATTAATTACGATATTTTTCAGCTTATTTCTCATCGGCCTTATAATGAGTTTGTTTCTATTCCAGCAAGGGGATTATCTGGTCAAGTCTATAAAGGCGCTGTTTTTTGGGACACAGAAATATATATGTTTTTATTCTATCTATTAAACGATATTCATTCTGCTAAAAACTTAATAAAATATCGTATTCATGGTTTGCCAGAAACAAAAATAAAAGCAAATCATTACCATTATGATGGAGCGTTTTATGCATGGGAAAGTCAAGAGTTCGGGTTCGATGCATGTTCAGATTATAATTTAACTAATCCAATTACAAATGAACCAGTAAGAACATATTTTAAGGAATTACAAATACACATTAATGGAGCGATTGTATATGCACTTAATCAATATTTAACTCTTTCAAAAGATTACAGCATTTTAAAATCTGGTGGGTTAGAAATGTTAATTGAAATTAATAAATTCTATGCTAGTTTTTTGACTAAAAACAAAAAAAACAAATACGAATGTATAAATGTAATTGGTCCGGATGAGTATCATGAGCACATTAACAATAACGCTTATACCAACTATCTAATCAAATTTTGTATGACAACAATGATAAATTATTTTGAGTACTTTAAAAAAAGTAATCTAAGTTACTATCACGAAATTTCCAGAAAGTATAAAAACATTATTAATAAAGCAAAAGATATTGAGAAAAACATTTTTTTACCCAAACCAAATAAGGATGGTATTATTTCTCAATTTGACGGATATTTAACCTTAAAAGATATAGCAATTGAGGATTTACTCGCTAAGAAAAAGACTGAGAATGAATATCTTGGTGGTAAAGATGGACTTGCGTCCCAAACCCAAATCATTAAGCAAGCCGATGTAGTTTTATTGCTTGTACTATTTCCAAATTTATTTTCAAAAGAGATTCAAAAAGCAAATTATCATTACTATAAAAAAAGAACCGAACACGGTTCATCGTTGAGTAAAGCCATATATTCAATTCTTGCTTCAAGATTAAATGAAGTTGATGAAGCCTATGATTATTTTATAAATGGTGCAAGTATTGATCTCACAGGAAAAAGCAAACAATATGCTGGCGGAATTTACATTGGTGGGAATCATTTAGCGGCGTATGGCGGAGCTTATATGGCAGTTATTTTAGGCTTTTTAGGTTTGGATTTCAACAATAAAACATTTAATAAAAACATTCCAAAAGCATTTGAAGATATAAATACGAAATTATTATATGAGGAGGCAATTTTATGAATAAGGCTGTAATTTTCGATTTAGATGGTGTAATTGTAAGTACTGATGAATATCACTATCTCGCTTGGAAGGCTTTAGCAGATAAGGAGGGCATCTTCTTTTCCAGAGAAATAAATCACCGTTTAAGAGG
>JAIPGD010000038.1 GCA_021736305.1 Candidatus Izemoplasma sp. | reverse complement strand
TGCCTCATTAAACATCATAAGAAAATGTAAGCCCAATGCCTTAGGGACAGGGTTTAAAGGTTGGAACACGCCTAAGCGAACTTACCTATTTAGCTAAGTTATCGTTTTAAAAGAGTAATCGTAGATTACTTTTGTTCTTAGCTTTTGTATAATAGAGACAAGATTAGATAGGAATGGGGAATGGATAATGTATATTAAACAAAAAGAAGGTTGGATAGAGGTTATTACAGGACCCATGTTTGCTGGGAAAACAGAAGAATTACTAAGAAGAATTAAACGCTTGGAATATGCAAAGCATAATATTATAGTTTTTAAACCGAAGATTGATACCCGATATGATGAGGGGCATGTAGTTTCTCATGATAATAATAAAACCCAATCAATCAATATTTCATCTAGCAGACAAATTCTTGATTATGTTGATAGAAATACTCAAGTAGTAGCTATCGATGAAGTTCAATTTTTGGATGATGAAGTTGTTGAAATATGTGAGTATTTAGCAGATAAAGGTATTAGAGTAATTGTTTCAGGTTTAGACCGTAATTTCCGTGGCGAGGAATTTTCTTTTATGCCTAGACTATTAGCAATAGCTGAATATGTGACAAAATTAACAGCTATATGTGTTAAATGTCATACCCCAGCAACAAGAACACAAAGAATTATTAATGGAAGACCAGCTAAATATAATGACCCAGTAATATTAGTCGGAGCTAAAGATTCTTATGAAGCAAGATGTAGGGATTGTCATGAAGTTCCAAACAAACCAAAAAGGTATGAATTTTTAGATGAAAAATAAAGATGAATTTTTTATGAAAGAAGCTTTGAAAGAAGCAAAATTAGCTTTAGAAAAAGCCGAAGTTCCAGTTGGATGTGTAATAATTAAAGATGGAGAAATCATTGCTAGAGGACATAATTTAAAAGAAACAAATCAAAACGCAACCCATCACTCAGAAATTAAAGCTATCAATATAGCTTCAAACAAACTTAATAGTTGGCGTTTAGATCAATGTGAAATATATGTCAATGTAGAACCTTGTTTAATGTGTTTAGGTGCTATTGTTTCTGCTAGATTTAAAAGACTAATTTATGGCGTTAGAGATGAAAAATATGATTCATTAGATAAAATCCTGAGTGAATATCTTAAGAAATTCAATCATCAATTAGAAGTTACTACAGATATATTAGCAGATGAATCGAAACTACTATTAAATCAGTTTTTCAAAAACCTTCGGGAGCAAAAATTAAAGGATTAAAAAAATTGAAATTAAAATATATTATGATATAATAAATAAGGAATCTCAAATGAAGCATCTTCACTCAATAGATGCCCACGAATCAGGTCAGGTCTTGACGGAAGCAGCCTTAAGTAAGGTGTTTATGTGGGTGGAGATGCTTCAGGTGAGATTCTTTTTAATTTTAAGAGGTGAAGAGATGGCATTAATATTTTTAGATTTAGATGGAACACTATTATACCGCGGTGAAATTGTTGCTGGAATGGAAGATATGATTAAACAACTTAAATCAAGAAATCATGAGGTTGCAATTGCGACAGGAAGAAATCCCGTTCTTTTAAATGATTATCATGAAAAATTAAAGGTTGATCATTTAGTTCTAGCTAATGGTGGGTTAGTTTTGAGTAATAATAAAGTAATAAAAGAAAATTTCATCCCCTATAAAACAGTTAAAAAAATGATGGATTTTTCTGATAAACATAAATTTGATTTAGTAATTGAATATGAAGATGAATATATTTCTTATCGAAAGGATACTGAGGCATCGAATAAATTTTCAGAGACTTTTAATTTGCCAGATGCTAAATATGATAATAAACTATATCCTAAAAGGAATGTATTCGCAATGGTAGTATTTTCAAATGATTTAGTTGATGAGTTAAGAAAAGAATTTTCTGAATTACAATTTAATCGCTCAAACAAATATGGCTTTGATGTTAATCCACAAGGGGAACTAAAAGCTAGTGGTGTTAAAACTTTAATAAAACACCTTAATATTGATTTTGAAGATACATATGCCTTTGGAGATGGTTTTAATGACATTAAAATGTTAAAATCAGTTAAACATGGTGTTGCTATGGGTAATGCTGTTGATGAATTAAAAGCGGTCGCTGAATATGTGACTGATCATGTAAATGATAATGGTTTAGTAAAGGGATTAAAACATTACCATTTAATTTAAAGGTTGTGAACGATATGTATGATGCAATTATCATTGGTGGTGGACACGCTGGAAACGAAGCTGCAATTGCGCTCGCAAAACTAAATAATAAAACATTACTTGTAACCGGAAACCTGAAAATGGTTTCTTTTATGCCGTGTAATCCATCAATTGGTGGTCCTGCAAAAGGAACATTAGTTAGAGAAATTGATGCATTAGGTGGCGTTATGGGTAAAATTGCTGATAAAACTACTTTACAGATGAAAATGCTAAATAAATCGAAAGGTCCTGCTGTAAGAGCTTTAAGAGCACAATCAGATAAATTAGAATATCCAAAAGAAATGTTAAAAACATTAGAATCAACAAGAAATTTAGATTTATTAGAAACTTATGTAAAAAAATTATATTTTGAAAAAGATATATTAAGTGGTGTTGTTTTAGAATCTGGTGAAATTATTAAATCTAAAACTGTGATTATTACAACAGGAACATTTATGGATGCTAAAGTATTGGTTGGCGATCAATCAAAATCAATAGGTCCAGATAAACAAAAAGCTTCAATTGGCTTAAGCGAACATTTACGCGAGATTGGTCATGATACATTTAGATTAAAAACTGGAACACCCGCAAGAATAAAGCGTGACAGTGTTGATTTTTCGAAAATGGAAATATCTACAGGCGATGGTTTTATTCATCATTTTAGTTTTGAAAAAGAACATTTACGTGTTCTAGACAAAGAGTGGCCATGTTATTTAATTCATACTCAACCAAAAACGCACGAAATCATTAATGTTAATTTAAATAAATCGGCAATGTATGGCGGACAAGTTATTGAGGGTGTTGGTCCAAGATATTGTCCATCTATTGAAGATAAATTGGTTAGGTTTAAAGATAAACCAAGACACCAATTATTTATTGAACCTGAATCAAGATCATTAGATGAAGTTTACCTGCAAGGTTTTTCAACTTCTATGCCTCATGATGTTCAAGAAAAAATGGTTCATTCATTACCAGGTTTAGAAAATGCAGTAATTGCAAAATACGCTTACGCTATTGAATACGATGCGATAGATGCTAGAAGTTTGTGGCCAAGTTTAGAATCTAAACATATTGAAAATCTATTTTTTGCTGGTCAAGTAAATGGAACAAGCGGTTACGAAGAAGCTGCAGCACAAGGTTTAATGGCTGGAATTAATGCCGCATTAAAATTAAAAGATAAAGAACCCTTAATTCTAAGAAGAGATGAAGCATATATTGGGGTATTAATTGATGATTTAGTAACTAAAGGTACTAGAGAACCATACCGAATGTTGACTTCAAGAGCTGAATTCAGGTTATTATTAAGACACGATAACGCTGATTTAAGACTAACTGAATATGGCCATAAATTAGGATTAATAACTAATGAAAGATATCAACGTTTTATAAGTAAAAGTGAAAATATTTATAATACTATAAAGTATTTAAAATCACATTTTATAACTCCAACAGAAGAAATAAGAACTTATTTTGATAATAATCATTTGATGAAAATAAAAGGTAAAACCTCGCTTTTTGACTTACTTAAAAGACAGGATATTGGGTTTAAAGATGTTGAAAAGCTAAGTGATAAAGAGTTTTTAATTAACAACGAGGAAAAAGAACAGGTTGAAATAAAATGTAAATATGATGGTTATATTAAAAAAGCAATTTCACAAGCTAAAAAACTTCAAAAAGAAAATAATATAAAGTTACCGAAAAACATAGATTATAACAAAGTGAATAACCTTGCTTTAGAAGCTAGAGATAAACTAAACAAAATAAAACCTTTAACTATATCTCAAGCTTCAAGAATAAGTGGTGTGAATCCATCAGATATTCAAATGTTATTAATTCATTTAAAAAAATATGAAACATAAGTTTCACAACTATGTTACATTCATGATAAAATGTGATAAAATGTTATTTGATAGGGGTAATAAATGAATTTTGAATTAAGAGAAGATTTAGATAAAGATTTAATTGAATTATTAAAAAAACCAGAATTTAATATTTATTATGACTATTTAATTGAACAAAATAAATTAATGAATTTAACTGGATTAACTGAGATTAATGATGTTTATTACAAACATTTTTATGATTCTATATATCTTTCAAAAGTTATTGATATTACAAATAAAGACTTTTTAGATTTAGGCGCAGGAGCAGGGTTTCCATCATTACCGTTAAAGATAATCAACAATAATTTTAACTTAACTATAGTTGATAGTCTAAATAAACGTATAGAGTTTTTATCAAGATTGATTGATAAATTATCTTTGAAAAATATTATATTAATTCATGGAAGAGCTGAAGAATTAGAGAAAAACAAACAATTTGATATTGTTAGTGCAAGAGCTGTTGCTAGATTGAATATCTTATTAGAATTAGCTATGCCTTTAATTAAAATTAATGGATTATTTATTGCTTATAAATCAATAAATTATCAAGAAGAATTAGTCGAAGCTAAAAAAGCTATTTCTGTTTTAGGCGGCGAAATAGATAGAATTGTAGAATATAATCTATCTAATGATCTTAAACATGTTTATATAATAATAAAAAAAGTTCAAGCAACACCAAATAAGTATCCGCGTCCATTTGCTAAAATAAAAAAATCACCATTGTAGAAAGGAGCCTGTTTTTGAATTCAAAACAAAGAATCTTTCCTGAAGTGGAACAATACCAACAACATTTAGAATTTAAATATCTTGTTAAACAAAACATTTTTGTTTTATTAACAATTTTTTTAGTTGGGATTTTATTATTAATATATTTAATAATTGCTGGATATAATGCAAGAATAATTTTTAGTTTATCTTCAGCTTTTGCTTTGGTTTTAATATTTAATATCGCTTCTTTATCATATGGTGTTACTGATTACTCTTTTTTAAAGTTTAATAAGTTTATTACTTCAACAAGCTTTTTTACATTAATGATTATTTTGTTATTATATTTTGAATCACCATCGTTAATTCCGTTTTTGTTTTTAGCATATGTTGTTAGTGCTATTTATAAAGATTTAAAAGTATTAGGAGTTATTAGTCTTTATTTTGTTTTTACCATATCAATGATTTTATTAAATTATTCTAATTTATTTGATTTTCAAAATAATCCTTCACCAAGTTATGGTGTGATTGGATTTTTTGTCTTTTTCTTTTTGTTATTACTATTTGTTTCAACTTATATAACAATTAAAGAAGTTAAGTTTTTTTATAATGAAATTTCATTTTCTAAAGAAAAGCAAAACCGAAACATTGATTTGTTAATTGATTTAAGAAAAAAAATTGCGATTGATAACCATAATTATGATGTATATTATGAAAAGGTAAAAAAGGTATTCGCTGATTTTTCTGAAAAGATAAACATCGAAAATCATTTTGATGAAAAAGTTGAAATTATTAAACGTTTGCATCAAGGAGATTCGATTAATAAAATATTGGCTGATTACGGTGAATATTCTAAACCCGATGTTTTGCGATTAAAAAATTTGCTTTTAAATGAAGATTCTAATTTAACGAAATTAGCTTTAAAGATTTTTTATTTTAATCAAAAAGAAATTCATAAGAAAGAAATTTTTTCTGAATCATATTTCGAGAGTTTTGATAAATCAACTGATGATATAGAAATTAAAATAATCAGTTTTGTAGTTTTTTATGTGTTATTAAAAAAAGGTTTATCAGGAATGAAACCTTTAACAGATGAAGAATTATATGATGCAATAATTAATACTGATTTCTATCACTTCATAAATCCAAGAATTAGAAAAATCTATGAAAACAACGCAGATGTATTCAATTCTATTATTGCGGATGTTAAACGCGAGGTGGAACAATGATACTTGAATTTTTTAAGAAGATATTAAACACAGAATATTTACCAATGAATGAAGTTAGAAAACTAAAGATTTATTTGATTTTGCTTTTCTTAGCGATATTTACTGGTTTAACGATTCCAATATCGCAATTATTGAATTACACATTTTGGGTTAAGTTTATCTTTATTGGTTTTTTCTTTCTCTTAATTATATTTACAATTTTATTCTTAAAGTTTAGTAAATTATTTTTAGCAATGCAAAGTACAATAATTCATGCGCTTTTGATTATGATATTTTATACACAAGGGATATCAAGCTTTTATGCATATTTGTTATTTTATATTACCTTGACAATCATTGCATTATATCAAGAAGTATATTCGTATTTTGTTTATGGGACAACTGTATTAGTCTTAGGGATTTTATATCTTGTTACACATAAAAGCGGATTATTGATTCCAGAAGATATTGCTGGAGCTATATATATTTATGTAACCGGCTTAGCGCTTTATTACTTAATTAATTTTGCTCATATACTAGTTAATGAAAAATCATATGCAGATATGAATTTAGAATGGATTAAAAGTAAAAAGACCAACGATAGTATCCAAGAAGATATTTACACATATGTGAATTCTTTAAGGAGAATAGAAAAAGAACCGCCAATATATGAAGACTTAGAATTTCAAAAAGCTGTATTTGAGATTTCTGAATTTATTGCTAAACAAATTATGAAGGATGGCGAAGAGATAATAAATGTCGCTGATTTATATGTATATATACATGAAAAAGGTATTGATACAATCATCGATAATGAAGAGATAAGCATTAATATGAAAAAGACAACAGATAGTTTAAAAAAATATTTGTTGAATGACAATTCTGATTTATTTTCTATGGTTATTAATTTTTATTTAAGAAATAAAAAATCAAAATTTGATTTAGGGCATGATTTAACCACTAATTCATTAACGCAATATAGTGATGAACAATTAATTGCTTTTTGTTTAATATATAGTTATTTAGCATTAAATTTATATAGTTCTAGTGAGTGGAATAAGTTCGATAATAAAACGTTTTTACAAAACATAAGTTCTATAGATTTTGAAGAGTTTTTTGATGATGATATAATTGCTTTCTATAATGATAATGAAAAAATAATAAAAAAACATTTAACGAAATAAGGTGAAGTAAATGGCTTTGGTATTATCAATTGCGAATCAAAAAGGCGGTGTAGGAAAAACTACAACCGCAATTAATTTAGCGAGTTCACTAGCTAACTTAAGAAATAAAATCTTGCTTATCGATTTAGATTATCAAGCAAATGCGACTTCTTGTATGGGAATTAACCGGGGGAGTTATACTAAAAGCATTTTTGATGTCTTTAAAAAAGAAGCTTTATTTAATGATATTTTAATTAAGAGTAATCATCGTAATATTGATGTTTTACCTGCTAAAACTATGGTAGAAGGTGTAGAGGAAACTATCATTGCCGATTCTAACCGCGATTTTATACTCCACGATTTATTAAAAAAAGTTAAAGATGACTATGATTTTATATTAATAGATTGTCCTCCATCATTAGGTTATATCACTACAAATGCTTTGATTGCTTCTGATGGGGTTATAGTTCCTGTTCAATGTGAGTTTTTAGCTATGGATGGATTAACTCAACTTTTAAATACTATTAGAACTGTTCAAAATAAAAAGAAATTAAATAAAGAAGAATTAACAATCTTTGGTGTTTTATTAACTATGTTAGATAAACGAGTTAACTCTGGCTTTCAAATTGTTAATGAAATAAAAACATATTTCAAAGAAAAAGTATTTAAAACAATTATCCCCAGAAACATTACTTGTTCTAATGCAACCTTTTACGGAATGCCAGTTACACAATATTCACCTAAATGCAAATCTTCAGTAAGTTATAAAAAATTAGCTAAAGAGGTGGTTAGTCGTCATGAACAACAAAGATGAATTCATTAAAAGAGGGTTAGCTGATTTATTAAAAGAAAACGAAATTGATGTAAAAGAAAACGAAGAAGTCTTGGATCTAGAGTTAGATAAGATTAGCCCTAATCCTTTTCAACCACGTAAACATTTTGATGAAAAGGCTTTAAAAGAATTAGCTGATTCAATTAGAATAAATGGAGTATTACAACCAGTAATAGTCAAAAAAATAGCCAACGGTTATTTGTTGGTTGCGGGAGAAAGAAGATGCCGCGCAGCTGAAATTGCAGGATTTAATACTGTTCCGGGGATTATAAGAGATTATAATAATCAATATCTTGCGGAATTAGCTTTACTAGAAAACATTCAAAGAGAAGACTTAACTATTGTAGAAGAAGCAAAAGCTTATCAAAATGCTATAAGCACTTTAGAGTTAACACATTTAGAATTAGCGAATAAAATTGGTAAGAGTCGTTCTTACGTATCGAATGCTTTAGGGATTTTATCTTTACCTGAAGAAGTGATTAGAGAAATCAATGAAGGTAATATAACAATGGGTCATGCAAGGAGCCTAAGTAAATTAAAAGACAATTCTAGAATTATTGCTATAGCTAAAGTAATTATTGATAAGAAATTAACTGTAAGAGATATCGAACAGTTAGTTAAAAAGGAAAAAAAGAAAAAAGCGATAAAGAGAAAACCAGTTGATATAAACTTACAAAAGGATTTAACTGAAACCAAGGATAAATTGAATCAATCTTTAAAATTAAAAAATGAAGTTAAATTATCTAGTAATAAAATAATTATTACAATCAAAGATGCTGATGAATTAGAAAGATTAAAGCGGTTATTAAAAGGTGATTGATAATGAATAATGTTAATCTACAAAAAGGTACTGTGGTTGTTTTAAAAAAAGGCCATCCGTGTGGTAAAAATCTTTGGGAAATTATTCGCTTTGGGGCTGTATGTAAACTTAGGTGCTTGGGGTGCCAAAGAGAAGTATTAATGAACAGGGTTGATTTACGTAAGAAAGTAAAAAAGGTGGTTGAAAATGAAGGAAATAATTCAAGCGATAATTAAATTTAGAGATGAACGCGGTTGGAAAAGACATGATACTCCTGCAGCACTAGCAAAATCAATTATTATTGAAGCTGCAGAACTATTAGAAAACTATCAATGGGAAGATATGATACCTAATGAAGAGAATGTCAAAGAAGAATTAGCAGATGTTTTAATTTATGCATTAGCTATGACAACGGATTTAGGGTTAGACCCAGAGAAGATTATTATGGAAAAGTTAATTAAAAATGCAGAAAAATATCCAAAAATCAATAAAAAATGATAGATAAATAATAATATCCATCATTTATCTGGCTATATTTGGTTATTTTGCTTTTTTTGAAGAAAAGGGAAAATAATAATTGACAAATGCCTCTATAAATAGTAAAATATTATTCGCATTGCAAAAGATTTAGAGAATGGGCCTATAGCTCAGTTGGTTAGAGCGCACGCCTGATAAGCGTGAGGTCGATGGTTCAAATCCATTTAGGCCCACCATTTTTTAGGGGGTATTAGCTCAGCTGGGAGAGCGCCTGCCTTGCACGCAGGAGGTCAGCGGTTCGATCCCGCTATACTCCACCATCAAATTATAAAGTAACGGCGGTGTAGCTCAACTGGCTAGAGCGTACGGTTCATACCCGTGAGGTTGAGAGTTCAAGTCTCTCTGCCGCTACCATTAAGTTGGACCCATAGCTCAGTTGGTCAGAGCTATCGGCTCATAACCGATCGGTCGTAGGTTCGAATCCTACTGGGTCCACCAATTTAACTTAGGAGAAATACCCAAGCCCGGCTGAAGGGATCGGTCTTGAAAACCGACAGGGCGTGCGAGCGCCGCGGGGGTTCGAATCCCTCTTTCTCCGCCATATGTCATTATAGCTTAATGGTAAAGCCTATGGACGTAGGTTCGATTCCTACATGTGACACTTTTTATTTAGTTTAACCATGTCGATTCAAAGCTTTTTGACCCGCTAGCTCAGTTGGTAGAGCATTTGACTTTTAATCAAAGGGTCAGGCGTTCGAATCGCCTGCGGGTCACCACTTGCCCGAGTGGCGGAATTGGTAGACGCGTTGGACTTAAAATCCAATGTCAATTTTGACGTGCCGGTTCAAGTCCGGCCTCGGGTACCATTTTTGGGGGTATTAGCTCAGTTTGGGAGAGCGCCTGCCTTGCACGCAGGAGGTCAGCGGTTCGAGCCCGCTATACTCCACCAAAAAGAATTACATTGACAATTGATAGTCATTTTGATATCATATAGTAGCAATAAAAAACATCGCGGGGTGGAGCAGTCTGGTAGCTCGTTGGGCTCATAACCCAGAGGTCGGAAGTTCAAATCTTCCCCCCGCAACCATTGGTCCGGTAGTGTAGTGGTTAACACGCCAGTCTGTCACACTGGAGATCGCGGGTTCAAGTCCCGTCCGGACCGCCATTTTTTTATGGTTCGGTAGCTCAGTAGGTAGAGCAATGGACTGAAAATCCATGTGTCGGCGGTTCGATCCCGCCCTGGACCACCATAGAGAACGAAATGCAGCCATCTTAGGATGGCTTTTTTTGTTGTTTATACCCCATTTGTCCATGTCACGCAAGGGGTTATATAATAAATACTAAATGTAAAACTTACACTATGATTTTAATTCTTTTAAACAAATGTCAATATTTTTTGATATAATTAATTATATAGATTTTAATAGGAGGTACTATGGAAAAATTTTTAAAATTACTAATATCACCTTTATACACATCTTTTGCTTTTAAGATGAAAAAAATTAATGATTTTTATCATTTAGATTCTCAAACCTTTAATGAATTATCGAACACATTAAATGTGAAACACATTAATATTAAAAACATATATTGTGATAAGTGTCAAACAGAGATGTCCTTTAGTGTTAGTGGTGGTGTTTCTTTCGCTCGAAGGATATCAGGCCAAGGATCCTTTAATGATATAAATATTAATCACTATGTGGTTATAGAAGACAGTTCAAGTAGAGATGTAGAGGTTGAAAATCGAATTTATAAAGTTGAGTTAAATAAAAGAAACTTTTTCGATATTATGTTAACTTGTAATCACAATCAAGATCATCTTTATATTTTTTCTTTTGAAATTGACATAGAAGGTGATTATTTAAATATTAATAAAATTGGACAATGGCCTGAACCATATATTTTGGATAATTATGAAAATTATGGTTTCAAGAAACAATTGAAGAAATTAAAAATAGAAAATGATTTTAAAAATATTCATGTTATGATGTCAAATGGTTATTTTGTATGTTCTTTAATGTATCTAAGACGGACATTGGAAAAAATTGTTAATTATCCATTACCAGAGAAATTTGACAGGAACAGTGATTTTGGTGATAAGATTAAATATATTAAGGATAACACTAACTATTTGTCACCAAAAATTATAGATGTTACAAAGATGTTACATAAGCTTTCATCCATTAGTATACATAATTTGGAAGATGATGAGTGTAGAGAGTTTGTTGAGCCTATCTATAATTTTATTATAATCCAGTTAACATATATGAAATACATCGATGAAGAAAAAGACAAAATCAATAGCGGGAAATCTCTATTAAATAGATTTTTATCTCAAGATAAATAGGACATTTAGATCCTATTTTTTTTACCCCATTATTTGTTTATATTCTGTCATTATATCTGTTCTACTTAAATGAAGATATCTTTGTGTAGTTTTTAAATTTGAATGTCCCATTAATATTCTTAAAGTTTCTAAATTACCACCTGATCTTAAATAATTAGTTGCAAATGTATGTCTCCATTTATGAGGAGTTATATTTTCTTTGATTTTCAGTTTTTTCTTTAATCTATATATAAAACTCTCTACAGAAGAAGTTGATAATGGTTTATCATTTTCAAAGTCAGTGAATAAATAATTTCGTATTGGCTGTGTCAAAATATATTTATATAATATTTTCTTAGTAGATTCAGTAATTGCAACATAACGATCTACATCTGTTTTAGTGACTCTTACATGAATTAAATTATCTTGTAATTCAATGTCAGATATTTTTAAATTTGTTGCTTCAGATAGTCTAAGTCCTGTATCAAGTAAAATTTTAAAAAATATATAATTTCTAAAATTATGTCTATCTTCTAAATGTTTTTGATAAAATTCAAAAATCTTAGTATAAGTAGCTTTAGAAACTGTTGGAGTTGTTTTTACTCTTTCTTTTAATTTGTTAAATTGTATTTCTCTTTCACTAGCGTATTTAACAACACTTTTAAGTGTTTTTACATGTTTGTTTAGTGTTGCATTACTTACATTGGGATTTTCTATTCTACGGTTTTTTATATAACTTAATATTTCTTTATTTGTTATAGATTCACAATTGAGATGACCTAATCCCTTGTTTACAGCATTTAAATAGTATTTATAGTAATCTACTGTGCCTGCTGACTTCGTTATCTCAGTGTAGATTCTAAATTCTTCAATTGCTTCACTAATCTTTATATTTTTAAGCATATTATTTACCATCCTTATGAAAGATTCCATAACTTTTTATCCTAATTATTTCATCTTTAGTTAATTCATTTTTTCCGGTGCGCTTTAGGTACTTATTTATAGCAACAAATTGTTTTTGTTTCATTTTGAATGCACCTTTGTTAGCATAATTTAGAAATGCTTTTTCAAATATATCTGGATCATCTTTATGAATTAAGTATAGTTGAGTAAATGTAGTAGGTAATGAAAAATTAATCCATTTCAATTTCTTCTGAACAGACATGTCAGGTGCTAAATGATTATTTAAATCAATTTTTTCAGTATATTCAGTAAATTTTTTCCATGATTCTAAAGTAGGTTGTGATCTAATATATTGTCTTGATGGATTATCTATTTTTTTGTTAGGTGATTTAAATTCTATACAAGTATTTAATAACGATAAGATAATTTTATTAAGTTTATTAGAATCTTTATATGTTAATAATAAACCAATGACTCTTCTTGCTTTATCATTTACAAACCTCATCTCATATCTATACCACGGATTAATAGGTGTATTGCTAGGATCTCCATTGCTTAATTGTTCTAAATATTTATCATATATGACTAGTTGATTAGAACCCCTAGAACCAAATGTTAGGGAATATCCTTTAGGATTACGGCTAGATTTTTTTATTGAAGATTCAATTACTCTACATGATGTGAAACTACCAATCCACCAATGGTTTTCAGCATAATATTTCAAATTATATATATTTTGTTCCTTTCCAGTAAAGTCATCAATAGCAATATCTATACGTTTAAAATTCCCATTGAAATATTTTCCTTCTTCAGCTTCTCCTGTATTTTCAAATCCGTTAGAGTTTTTTACAGTTGAGTCAAATATTATTGAATCTATTGGTGTATATCCTAATTCATTATGTTTAGATATTAAAAAATTAAATAAATCAAAAAAAGATCCTTTATAATTATATTCAAATTCTCTACAAGCTTTTCCACTAAATAATATTTGAGTACAGTAATTTCCATTCAACATTTTAGGCCCAGCAAAATTAATTATTATAAATTCTCCAATGAGCCATGAAAATTTAAAGCCATTTAAAGCAT
>JAIPGD010000037.1 GCA_021736305.1 Candidatus Izemoplasma sp. | reverse complement strand
TTAAATGTTTTGCGATAAAACTGTTATCATTCATATTTTTATCATAAATATCTTGATATAATTCATCATATAAATCCTGACCAATCAAAGAGACTAATTCAGTTTCATCTCCATCAAATTCAGATAAATCATGATAATCTTTATTTAAATTCAATACCATATAATATCTATCTTTATTGCTCACAGTTACCTTATATGGAGTGTAAGTATAATAAGTACCAGAAGAATCATCGGCCATTGCTCCTAAACCTTCGAACACTAATTTTCCTAAACGACTATTGATATCTACTAAATCACTATAATCATAATTTAAGTTTTCATCCCCTACTAAATCTTCCAATGTAGATGTTTCTGCTAATGAGTCTTTTGAGCCTTCATAAACTTCATTATAAAAACTAATGAAGTAACTTAACAATTCATCTTCTGTTAGAGATCTTGTATTGGTTTCATCAATTTTATAACTTGGTTGTTCTTCTAATGGAGTTTCAGTATCAGTGTATAATCTTAATTCTCCACGATAACTAACAAGATTATTATCAGTCAAAATTGTATTTACTTCTGAAAGCGAATCAAATTTAACCATTATTGAATCAACACTTCCTTGATTTGTTACTCCATAATATCTAGCTACAGAATTAGCTGATATAAAAAGATTTTTATCCTGAAAATTTTCATTAGTTAATAAATCATCAATATATTTGTCTCTAGCTATTAATAACTCTAAATAAGCTGTATCATCTTCGCCATAGCCAAGTACATACATACCATTTTGATAAGCTTTTTGTTTTTCTAACACTTCATCTTCATCAAGATCAGCAATTTTATCTTGATCATTAGTATTAAAAATAAGTTTTTCTCTTTTTTGGTCAATCTCTGAAGTGGTTATCTCTAAAAGATAATCACTTAATAAATCACGGTCAACGATTTCTAATAACCTATCAATCCCATCATTTACTTTAATTGAATTATATAAATCTCCATATGTAATTTCATAATAACTGTCGCTATAATAAACAGCATCCATATCGAAATCATTGTCAATTGTATCATCAGTTGTATTATTTGTTACAGTTGTATCATCGCCACCACAGGCAACAACTACCCCTAAAACGAATATAAATAAACCTAATAAAAATATTTTTTTAGTTAAACTTTGCATTATTAAAACTCCTTCTTATAATGTGTCTTATATATTATACAACATAATAGGTAATAATTAAAATGTTTTTGGCTTATATTACTGTTTTTTTAAAAGAAAAAACCTCTAAAACAAATTATTGATTTAGAGGTTTAAATTATTATTGAATTTTAAACATTATTTATTTAATAACTTCTGAATAATCCATATCAGTCATACGTTTATACATAGCCCATCTACGCTTAGCATCGGTAATGTTTTGATGTAATAATCTTTCAGCTTCTTCTGGTTTAGACTTAACTAATTGTTGATAGCGATTTTCACTTAATAAGAAATCATGATATTTTTCCCATTTAGGTTCTTTAGAATCAATCATTAAAGGATTTTCACCTTTTTCTATCTTACGAGGGTCGTATCTAAACGTTGGCCAGTAACCACATTCAGTAGCTAATTTAGTTTGTTGATGAGAATTTGATAATCCTCCATCTATTCCATGAGCAATACATGGTGAATAAGCTATTATAAGTGAAGGTCCTGGATAACTTTCTGCTTCTTTCATTGCTTTTAATACTTGAGTAGAGTTTGCACCCATACTAATTGTAGCAACATATACAGATTGATAAGTCATCGCTAAGGCTGCTAAATCTTTTTTCTTGTTAGGCTTACCTGCGGCAGTAAATTTAGCTATTGAACCAGAACGAGCTGATTTAGAAGATTGACCACCTGTGTTTGAGTAAACTTCAGTATCTAAAACTAAAATATTAACATCTTCTTCATTAGCGATAACGTGGTCTAAACCGCCATATCCAATATCATAAGCCCAACCGTCGCCACCAATAATCCAATTTGACTGTCTAACAAATTGATCTTTAACTTCTAATAAATCATCAGCGTATTTAGATTTTGATTTCTCTAATAAAGGTATAATCTTACGAGATAATTCTAATGTTTTATCTCCGTCTTCGCGATTTTCTATCCAATCATTAAATAACTCTTGTAATTCTTTACTAAAAGTATCCATATTATCAGAAATAATCGTTTGCATTCTGTCGCGGATTGTATTAATAGCAATTTTCATACCAAAGCCATATTCTGCGTTATCTTCAAATAATGAGTTAGCCCAAGCTGGACCTCTATTTTCGCTATTTTTTGTATATGGTGAAGCAGGGAATGAAGCTCCATAAATTGAAGAACATCCTGTTGCATTTGCTATAACCATTCTTTCTCCAAATAATTGTGTAGCAAAGCGAAGGTAAGGTGTTTCTCCACAACCTGCACAAGCTCCAGAAAATTCAAATAAAGGTTGATTAAATACTGCATTTTTATATGTATTTCTTCCTGTTAAATCACCTTTATAAGGTACTTCATTATATAAATAATCAGCTAGTAAGTGTTGTTTTTCTTCGATATTTTCTTCTAAAGGTGTCATTTTTAATGCTTTGTTTGGTGCTGGACAAGTATTAACACATACCATACATCCTGTACAATCTAACACAGAAACTTGAATACGATATTTTAATCCCTCTAATCCTTTACCTCTAGCATCTAACCATTCTTTATCGGCTGGTGCATTTTCAACTTCTTCATCAGTTGCTAAAATTGCTCTGATACATGCATGAGGACAAGCATAAGCACATTGATTACATTGAATACAATTATCACTTAACCAAGTAGAAACCACATCTGAAACGCCACGTTTTTCATATCTTGCTGTCCCATTAGGAATTTGCCCATCTTCTATACCTTCAAATACAGAAGTTGGAAGGTCATAACCATTAATTGCATTAACTGGGTCAGCGATATTTTTAACAAAGTCTGGTCTATCTTCAACTTTTTCTTCTTTAACTTCTAAATCTTTCCACTCGTCTTTAACTTTAACTTCAACAAGTTTAGAAGCACCTGTATCAATTGCTTTATAGTTCATTTCAACAATATCTTCACCTTTACGACTAAATGATTTTTTTGCATATGATTTCATAGCTTCTTGAGCTGTTTCATAATTCATTATCTGTTCATTTAGTTTAAAGAAAGCTGATTGCATGATTGTTGATATAAGTTTTTCGTTACCAATTTTTTTGGCAAGTTTGTAAGCATCAATAATGTATAATTTAGCATTTCTTTCAGCTAAGATTTTCTTAATTTTATTTGGTAATAACTCATCAATTTCTTCTTTAGGTTTTGCAGTAGCTAACAAGAACGTACCATTTTCTCTTATACCTTTAACTAAATCAAAACGAGTTAAATAACTTTCTTGAGAACATGATACAAAATGTGGATGATTTACTAAATAAGTTGAACGAATTGGGTTTTTTCCGAAACGCAAATGCATTCTTGTTACTCCGCCTGATTTTTTAGAATCATAAGAAGCATAAGCTTGGCCATATAAATCAGAATATTCACCAATAATTTTAGAAATATTCTTAACAGCCCCTACTGTTCCATCGCTTCCTAAACCAAAGAATAGCAATTCTGTAGTATCTTTATCAATAACGTCTAATCTTTCATCTTGATCAAGGCTTGAATGCATTACATCATCATTAATACCGATAGTAAAGTTGTCTTTCATATCACCTGCTAAATTTTTATAAACAGCTAAAATATGATCAGGAGTTGTGTCCTTACTTGATAAGCCATAACGTCCACCAATAATTTCTGGTCTATTTTCTTTGTTATAGAATATTGATTTAACATCAACATATAATGGTTCGCCTGCTGAACCAGGTTCTTTAGTTCTATCTAATACAGCAATTTTTTTAACTGTTTCAGGGAATACATTAAAGAAATATTTACTTGAGAAAGGACGATATAAGTGAACTGAAATTAAACCAACTTTCTCACCTTTTTCATTAAGATTTTCAACTACTTCTTTAATTGCTGAAGTTACAGAACCCATTGCAACAATAATTCTTGTTGCTTTTGGATCACCATAATATACAAATGGTTTATATTCTCTACCTGTTTCTTTAGAAATTTCTTCCATATAGTTATTCACTATATCAGGTATTGGTCGATAATATTTTTCTTGAATTTCTTTAGCTTGGAAATAAACATCATCATTTTGAGCGGTTCCCATTGTTTTAGGATTAGCAGAATTCAATCCTCTTTGACGGAATTTTTTAACTGCTTCTCTATCTAATAAACGATCAAAAACATCATAATCCATTACTTCAATTTTATTTACTTCATGTGATGTTCTAAAACCATCAAAGAAATGCATAAATGGAATACTAGATTTAATAGCGGCTAAATGCGCAACCCCACCTAAATCCATAGTTTCCTGAACTGAACCTGAAGCGATCATCCCAAATCCTGTTTGTCTTGTCGCATAAATATCTTGATGATCTCCAAATATTGATAATGCGTGTGCAGCTAATGAACGTGCAGCTACATGCATAACTCCTGGTAACAACTCACCAGCAATTTTATACATATTCGGAACTTTTAATAATAACCCTTGTGATGCAGTAAATGTTGTTGTTAATGCTCCGGCCATTAATGAACCATGGACTGTACCAGCAGCACCTGCTTCTGATTGCATTTCAACTACTTTAACTGGCATCCCAAATAAGTTTTTCTTACCTTGTGCAGCCCAATTATCAACATGTTCTGGAATCGGAGAAGATGGAGTAATTGGATAAATACCAGCAACTTCTGTAAATGCATACGCTGTATAAGCGGCTGCTTGATTACCATCCATTGACTGGAATACTTTCTTTTTAGACATATTAACCTCCTATAAAAATTTATAATAATAACACAATTTCATACATATTCATTATAACGCAAATGAGATTTAAAGACAATTAAATTTTGAGAATAGTTAGCCAAAATCAAATATTAAAGCCTGTTATTCACTAAAAAAAAATCACTGAATGATAATCTCATTTAGTGATTGATGTTGTTTTGCTATAATTAATTGATAATTGTCTAAAAGCATCTTCCTCGCATTAAAACAAACAGTATATGTCTCTTTGGCAACCGCCTCTAAATTACAATCTTCAGATAAGTGGGCTAGAATAATTGTTTTAGTCTTTTTTCCGATTATATCTAACATCATATTTGCACTATCTTCGTTTGATAAATGGCCTGTATCATCCAAAATCCTACGTTTTAGAAGCCAAGGTCTTTCACTTTCTAATAACATTTCAGCTTCATAATTACTTTCTATCATATAAGCTGTAGCGTTTTTAATTAAATCATATTTTCTTAAAGGGAAATATCCTGTATCAGTCATATAAACAAATGAAATATCGTTTTCAATAAATTTAAAACCAAAAGGTTCCAAAGCGTCATGATACGTATTAAAAGCCATTAAAGAAAATTCATCGAAAGCCAAAATATCCTCTTCTTTCAAAATATTTATAAGCTTTAAATCTATTTCACCAGTAAAACGTTTATCTAATCCTTTAAATGTTCCTTCGCTTAAATATAACGGAACTTGAAATTGATTTAACAAAACTCTTAAACCACTAACATGATCTCTATGTTCATGGGTTAAAAAGATCCCTGATAAACCTATTAAACTCTTATTTTGTTTTTCTAATCTTAACTTTAATTGTCTAAAAGTTAATCCACAATCAATTAAATATTTACTTTTATTAAATTCAATTAAACTTGCATTCCCTTTTGAGCCGCTTGCGAGTATTGTTAATTTCATATGTTATCCTTTTCTTTTTTTATTTTTTCTTTTGCTTCTTCTATCATTTTATTCTTTAATTTTATTTGTTTTTTCTCTTGAGTCAAATTAACTATGTTTAATATTTCAATGAAGGCAATTAATATAAAAGCAGCGATAATAATTAAGAAAACTATATTGATTCCCCTAGCAAACAAACGGTCATATAGTGCTCCAAAAAACGAAGATTTAGCGCCTGTATATTTTCCGATAATTTGTTCTTCTTCAATGTTTCTTTCCCACGAAGCAATACTCGTGTTATTATCTCCCTTAGTTGTATAAGTGTTATTTGCAATATTAACTTCCTGAATTCTATGAGTGATAATTACTTCTCTATTTTGTACAACAGCTTTAAAAGATATAATATCATTAACTTCTAGTGTATCA
Organism: Candidatus Izemoplasma sp.; assembly: GCA_021736305.1. Classification (GTDB taxonomy): domain Bacteria; phylum Bacillota_I; class Bacilli_A; order Izemoplasmatales; family Hujiaoplasmataceae; genus Hujiaoplasma. The sequence goes on along the minus strand of JAIPGD010000037.1, from coordinate 7,642 downwards.
TAATTTTGATTTATAACAATTATATCGCCTGTCATAATCTCATCTTCCATAGATGGAGTTTTGATATGAAGAAATGACCTGTTAAATATACTCGGAACTTCATCATTAGCTAAAGCATATCCTAATTGCAATATCAATACAATTGCTAAGCCAAAAAATACAATTGGTATGTAAGACAAAACTTTTTTGTAATTAATCTTCATAAAACACCTCTATCCCTCAGGGTAACCAGTTGAAAAATCATAACTTGTAAGCTCTGCCCAAGTTACATTATCGGCTTGTTTAACTTGTATAACAATACTAATAGATATAGGTGTATCAGCATAATTATTGCTAACTACATCACCATCATAACTAACAGAATCAATAATCGATAACTGACCAACTGGTAAAATTGTTGTTTGATCTGGATAATACCAATAACTATCAGCGCCATATAAAAATGCACTAGTAAAATTAACTACTAAATGATCTGTAATATCATTTGTATAAATATGATTATTTAAAACTACAGTATCTTCAATCTTAGTATAAGTTATAATTAATCTCATTTGCGTATCGATTGTTGAATTGTTTGTAATTATTATCGGTGAATTAATTAATTCTTGTCCCGGATAAATTGGGTCTGTAGAACTAACGAAATCACCACTTACAGTATAATCGATATCTCCAACAGTTATGCTTCCAGGAGGTAATGCCAAGGCGTAATTAACCCACGCATAAACTGACCCTGCTGAAAAAATAACCGCAATAATTAACAATATGATAGGTTTTTTTAAACTTAATTTTTTCATCATGAACCATCCACTGAATCTAAGGCAAGGAAAATATCCTCAATATCAATACCTAAATTTTGATATTCGTTGCCAATGCTTGAATCTATATACACTTGGAAATATATCGATGTTGAAGATAAAGCACCAATTGTAAATTCATTAGTAATAGAAATTCTAGCCGTTTCATAATTGGTTTCTCCCGCTAACAAATTCGTTAATAATTGGTTATTGATGATAACTAATTCTTCTACTTTAGTAGTTAGATATATTCCATCAATTAATGAGTATTCTGAATCATAAATAGTTCCATCAGAATGTTTATCAATAAACCCTTGCATAAAGACTTCTGCTAAAACATCTCTATCTTGTTGATTCGATATATCCATTCTATAGTAAACAGTATCACCTGGGGATATATTTTCAAAACTAATTTGTTCTACAACTTCGTAGTCTATTCCATCAATAGATTCTACTAATGTATATTCAACATCGAAACTACTTGCGCCACTCGGAATCCAATCTACATCGACCAATTGTGATATTGCAAACCATGCAAAAGAGGCAACTATAAATAAAACTACTGAGCCTATTAACGCAATAAGCGATAAATGCAGTCTCTTCATTCTATAATCACCTCTCAAATTTATTTATTTATTTTCTTTTCTTTGCTGCCTTTTTTTGTTTTCTTGCTTTCTCAGCATCAGTTAGTATTTTTTTAGCTTCAGCAAGTTTTTGCTGTTTAATTAATTTTTCTCTAGCTTTAGCATCTAAAGCAGCCATTTTTTCTTTTCTAATTCTTTCTTCTTCAGCTTTTTTAGCTTCCTGTATAGCTTCTTTTTTTGCTTTAAGTTGCTCATGGAAATTATCTAGTTTCATCTTAGCTAAAGATTTATCTTTTTTAAAGTTACGATTGTTTTGACGTTTTGCTTTTTCAATATCTCTATAATAACCAATAATCTTTTTTTGCATTTCGATTTTATCTTCAATTGTTTTTTCATTTTCTGGCACGAATTTATTTGAGACAAAATCGACAAAAGCAGCATCAGCTATTTCTTGAAGATTTTCATATATCATTCTAATCGATTCATCTTCAGGAATCTCAGCTTCTACCAAAGATACAAATTCGTTTTCATTAACTGAGCGAATCCGGTCTAAAAAATATTGATTTAAACGATTATCTTCAATTTCGTAACTACCAGGTTCTAAGTATTTTTCCTCATCAATTCTCTCTAATACTTTTGGTTTCTTTTCTCGATAATAATTAAATGGATTAGAATCAATTGTACCAAACTCATCAGCTTGTGAATTAGCAACAGTGGCATATAATACCATCATTGCATTTTTTAATTGTTCTTGAATTTCTTTATCATTTAATAAATTGCGATCAAATCCATCAATTTCATATCCGATTTGATCTACCCTATCTAACTTCAACCATAAATCATAACATTTTTTAAAATCAACATTCTTCATAATGATATTGGTTTTCATTATCGGGGGTCTAACTGGAATATAAGAAGCCATTTCCTTCATAAAACGTGAAAGCTTTAAGTTTGCGACACCTTTTCTAACTTCAGTTAAACGATCAAGTAATTCTTGATTTTTCGTTGCAATTTCATCATCATCGATGTGTCGATTAATTCTTAATTTAACATCATAGTTAATCTCAGTAGTTTCCCATTTTAGTTTAGAATTAATTTTTAAAAGATTAACATATTCAGTATGCATTTTTTCAATAATCAAATTATATCTAAGCTCAACAAATTGATATAATTTGTTGACCAAAGTCATTAAAAACCGATTTTCATATATATTTATCGTCGAATCATGCCTAGATGTTAATACTTTAGTTGGTTTAACATTACCATGACGATCAACTTCTCTAATAAATTGAGTATTAGAAGCTAAATGTTTTATTGTGTCAGGGTCTGTTTTTTTCGCTCTTTCAATCGGAACAACCTCTTGAAACTTATACAAAGTTTCTCTAGGATTTCTAGTGATTTTATCAATCACAGGTACAATAGCCTCTATATCAGCTATCCATGAATCATCAAATATCCGTTTTTCCAATCGTTCTTTTTGATATAACTCAGATTCTGCGCTGTTAAACAAATTTAAAAACTGTTTAGCAAAACTATCTGTTTTGTTAACGCCAGTAAAAGTTGTATTTAATTTTTTATAATAGCGTTTAGCAGTTCCGTCTTTCATTTAATCACCTAAATCATTTTTCTTAAATCCTCGATAAACTTAATAGACTCTTCAAATGTACCTTTACCAAAAGTTTTTTTAATATATGCAATTAAGTCATTTAATTCTTCTTGTAAGAAAGCTAAATTTAAGTTTTCGAATTTTCGTAAAACTTTGTTTGAGAAGATATAATCGATTCCTTCTACTTCATTTCCACCGCAAGCGACAAAGACTGGAACAAATTTGTGAACTTGTTTCATTATTCTATTACCAAAAGCAACTTTAAAAGTTTCTTGAACGAACTTATCTAAAATTGAAAACTTTTCTAAAGTAGCTTCACTAACCGGATACTTATGAATAGCTTCATCAAACATTTCATTTAAATATTCAAAAGACATATGAACTGGTTTAGTATCTGGAGCTTCAAATGGATCTGCTTTATTATTGAATTCTAAGGCAATTGCTCTATCATATACCTTATCAGTAATTGTGTATGTAGAATCATCCTTATTTGCAGTACCAACAAACCAAACATTCTCAGGAACTGTAATTTTTCCATTAATAACTTTTAAAGGATCACTTGGTTTTGGTTCAGCAACCAAATCAATCTTCCATTCTGAAGGATTTGGCATTTCTAATATAGATAAAAATTCAGCAAAATAATACTCAACTCTCGCTAGGTTGAACTCATCTAAAACAATAAAATTAACATCGTTTCGATAAATTGATTCATATAAAGCTTTCAAAAAATCTGTTTCATTAAACCTTTTAGTAAATTCATTTAAATATCCGACCATCTCTGCGCGGTCACGCCAAGAAGGTTGAACAGAAATAATATGTGCATTGTTTTCAAAAAATTTAGCCATTGCATAAGGCAAGGAAGTTTTACCTGTACCTGATATCCCTTCTAAAATAACAATTTTTGAAGAGGCTAAACCAGAAAAAAACAAAGAAATAATTTTTGGTGTGTAATAAAGTTTTAACTTTGAAGCTGAAAAATTAACAAAACGTGTAACTACTTCAGGCAATGTTAACTGATCCTTTTCTTCCATGTAAATATGAGTATCTTTACCAGCGTAACGATTATCAACTTCAATTAATTTTACAAACCTTGAATTAGTTGGAACTGGTTGATCTTGCTCTTGTTGTGTAGTACCACCACCACGACCACTATAACCACTACCGCCACTACCACCGCCACCTTTTCTACCATCAGTGACATAAACACTAGCACTTGAACCTCCAGTAGCTGAAGAGGCAGGTTGTGGTTGAGATTGACTTGTTTGTGAACGTGAAGTATTTACACCAAGCTGTGAAACTTTCATAGCCATGATTTGATTCTTTTCATCAATTAAATCAATAACACGATCATTCAACTCAGCAATTTCTTCAATTAAATCGTTCTTTTCAATTTCAATTTTTCTAAATGAAATATACTTTCTTAACCATAAAAAGATTCTTATACCAAAAAAGATAACTAATGAAAGATTTAGGATTGTTGTAAGTGCCACCATGACCCATGATATAACAGTAAAGTCAATTGATTCTTCCATCAAAACATCCCAATAATCCATGATATTATCAAAGAACTTCTTAATTATTCCGTTCCATAAAACATCTTTGAAAAAAAAGACAATCTGTTGCCAAATAACTTCAAAGAGCCTCACATAATATCTCGAAAATTCATTCATTAGTTAGCCTCCAAATTAGATAAGTAATTATTCTTTTTTGTCTTCACCTTTTTTGTTAGATTCTTCATCTAATTGTTTTTTAGCTTCTTCTAAAGCTTCTTCTTGCATTTTAACTCTTTCAGCTGTTTGTTTTTTAACATTATAGTCTGAATAGATTTTAACAAATCGAATAACTTCATAAACTAAAAATGCTAAAGCAGGAATAACAATCATAATAAAGAAACCTAAACTAGATTTCAAAAAGCTAGTTATTCCATCAACAAAACCACCAAAGTTTGACCAAGATCTTTCGGTCCATACACCAGCTATCTCATCTTCAAACACTCCGGTTCTATCATTAGCAGGTGTATTATCTCCTGATGTTATAAAATAATATCTATCGCCAACCATTGTTGGGTCTTCTACTATTCTATGGGTATTGTAATATTCAACAGTACCTTCACTTGTTATTTCAAAGGTTTTATAAGTAATAACATCGCCTTCTTCTAACTCGCTAGCATCAAAATTTGTTTTAATAAAAATTAAATCGCCTTCTTCAAATGTTGGTGCCATTGAATCAGATTGTACTGCTAAAGATGATATACCTAAAAAAGAAAATTGGTTTTCATCTTTCTTAGAAAATAAAGCAAACATCGCATAGAGAAATACTATTCCTAGGACAACATAAAATACAATATTTAATACTTTTTTTAGAGTTTGATTCTCTTTAACTACTTTTTCCATTAATTTCTCTCCTCAATTAAACATATCTATACTTCTTTCATTATATAGCAAAAAGACTATTTTTTCATTAAAATATTAAGAAATAATCTAAAAAAGTAGTTAATATGTATATATTTTTGGGGTTTTCCCAGCAAAACACTCAAAATAGTTATAAAATCTAACAAAACTTAGGGAAAACCCTAAGTTTTGTTTATTATCATAAGCTTAAATAAGGTTTAACTTCTTTTAAAGAATATTAAACGTCTACAGTTCCAAATCTAAATCCTAATGAAAGATCAAAGTTTGCATTAACAATTGCATTTGTAGCTTCTGCATCCCAACCTTCAATGAAAATTCTTACTGTAACAAGTGTTGGTGTTTCAGGCTGAATAGTAAATAAGTCTTGTGTATTATCATTTGTTCCGCTAATTAATAATACTCTGTCATAGCCTGTAACAGTATTTAATAATTCATCAGATGAATTAGTCATTTTATTAAATGGAGTTGGAGTAGCACTCTCTATATTTTTATCTGCTTCATTCAATTTATTAAATAATGGATCTGTAGCAAGCGGATCAGCATAACCAGCTTGACCAGACAAGAATTCAAAACCGAATTCTGTATCATTACCAAGAATATATGCGTCGCCTGTTGTAGAATTATCATCTAACCAAATACCGAATCTAACTGCATCTGCAATAGCTTGCAATTGTGCATCTGTTTCGGTTGTAGTAATAGAGATATCTTGAACCTCAATTGGTCTAGCACTTGCAGCTTGTGAATATAACCAAAAATGCAATTCAATATATCCTCCACCTGAACCATTATAAGTAGATGATAAAGTTAAATTTCTTGTCTCATAAGTTGAATCTAATTCATTTAAAAATTTAGCATCTACAGCATCATAATTTGCTTGAACTGCAGTTACTGGAGATAATCTCCAATCGCCTATTGCAGTATATTTTGGTACAGCAGTGATGTCAGCCAAAGTTAAAGATGATTGATAATTAGCTACTTCTGTAACCGGTGCTACAGCAAAACTATCTGTGTTACCAGCGGTTCCTGTATCTACTCTAACTAATAAGTTATCTGATGATGTTACTTGCAAGTTAATTCCATCAACTGCTACAGTCTCTGAAATTGTGAACCATGCAAATGTTGTTCCAATAGTCGCGATAAATGCGAATATTAATACGATTCCTGAAAGAATCACTTTCGTTCTTAATGCTTTCATAATTTTTTTCTCCTTTAATTATTCCTAATTTTGTTGTTAATCTTCTAATAATTGTGTGTTTTCCAGTGTAAAATTCATTTCTAATTTTACTCCGCCGCTCCATAAATTGACAGTGTGATCTGCGTCATAACCTTCGTACCAAACAATAAGTGTAACTTTTAATACCTCACCTGGTCTAAATTCATTATACGTCCTTCTCATTACAGTATTCGCGTTATAAAAAGGCTCGTCTGTTAATAATTCTAGTTCTCCAGGGTTGCTCCCTTTTTCTGATTGTCTTTTAGCATAAGTAATTGGTTCATCATTAATAATAACTTTTACTCTTAAAGCTTCTTCAGCACTTCTTGATGTTGAAATAAAATCTACAGAAGCAACTAAATCACCAATGTAGTTACTATTAGAAACCATAGTCACGTAAAAGGTATAAGCAATATAAGACTCTCCGTTGTTGGAACCATTCACTGAGGTAATTTCTTCGTCTGGTGGTATACAATCTTTATGGCCAATAGGTCTATCAGAATATTCAGTACCACAAAAAGTGGTCATCCCATCAGCGTTATCTACTTGTTCTGCGACAAGTCTTGCAGTAAAATCCCTTTCCACAGGATTTTCATATAAAGTAATTCCAGCTTGTCTAGCTTTCTCGTCAACAGTAAAAGTAAAATTTCCAGATTGTAAGCCATAAAAAGATATGGCGAAGATTAAGAAAGTAAGCATCGCGGTGACAATAATACCAAATCTAGCTACTTTTGATAGTTTTGTAGCTTTTGAAGCATAAACTACTCGTTGAGCTAATTTTCTATTCTTGTTCATACCGCAAACACGACCCTCCCCTAATTCATGTGTGGCTTTTTTTAAACAAAATAAAAGCCAAGACCTTAAGGTTTTGGCTTTTTTCTGTATTAAAAAAAAGCCATTACCTTATAAAAGTAACTGTGATTTTGATCTTATATACATAAATCAAGAGACTTATGAAATAAAAACGCCATCACCTTTATAAGATAACGGCAACTGGCTACCATCGTACAGAATAACGAAGGCCCTATAGTTTT
>JAIPGD010000036.1 GCA_021736305.1 Candidatus Izemoplasma sp. | reverse complement strand
ATCATTTAGTCGAGAAAAAGCGCTTGAAATAATGGCCCAAGGTCGTGATAAACACTTTGATCCTGATATACTAGATGTCTTTTTTGAGTTAGTAGAATCCAATCAAATATAAGGATAGAAAAGTAAACTTAGGTCAGATACGATAGTAAACTTAGTTCGGTAAAGCTCTAAATCGGAATAAACTTAGTAATGACAACACATCTGGTTAACAGACAGTAAATTGGACACTAAAAGTTGGACATTTACTATTTAGATAGAAAGAAGACCGTCAGTTTTGACGGTTTTCTTTTGCCTTAATTCAGGCATCTATAACGAGTTAATTAGAAGTTGGATGATCAAGTGATCCAGTTGGACAAACTATAATTATTAATGTTATTAGCATATAGAAAACCTGTTATCATGTAAGAAAATCTCAATGAAATAAGACAGTATGTAAATGAGATAGTAGGCATTCTTGTTTAAAATCCTCTTCTCCAAATAGTATACAATTACAAATATGCCTATTATATTTTTAATTATAATGATATAATTCAACTATATTTTTAAATTGTATGCTGTTTATTCTAATCAATGTGTTTAATATTACATTAGTTTACATTGGTTAAAATACAATTGACATATATGTTTGACAAAGTAAATTTAAAAGAAGGGTATAAAAATGTACAAATCCATTGAGATCTTGTTCAGGGATAATACACGGTGTAATAATTATGAATATTGAGCACAACTATGGTTTAAAAGTTCTTTTCAAGCTTGCCTATATTAGTGGAATACTAATGTTGATAGCAGTACCCCTACAGGTTATTGTTTATGTTGCATTCCCACCACCAGAAACGGTCCAAGGGTTTTTTGATTTGTTTGAAAAATCAACGTTACTTGGATTGCTAAGTTTAGACTTTTTGTATATTATATCAAATCTACTTTTGATCCCTATATATCTAGGAATAAGTGCAATTCTACTTAAGAAACAACCTTCAATAACTATTTTGGCTCTTGTATTTGGTGTTATTAGCCTCTCATGTTATTATCCATCAAATCCTGCTTTTGACATGCTAACCTTAAGCAAAGCGTATTCGGTAGCAGCAGCAAACGAATCGATTGTGTACTTAGCTGCTGGTGAAACATTATTAGCACAATATGTAGGAACGGCTTATGTAGCCTATTATATCATTGGTGCATTTTCCTTGTTGTTATTCGCGTATGGATTATACCAAAACACTGAAATTCATAAAAGAATTGGAATTTGGGGATTAATATCAGGTGTTTTCATGTTAATACCTTCGTCATTTGGAACGATTGGAATGATATTTTCACTACTTTCGTTAATTCCGTGGTGTATTTTTGTCTTCTTCTTATTAAAAGAATTCAAAATAATGTATTTAAATCAAGAAAGTGGTCTCTCGAAGTAAGATAGTTTAATTATAATAATAGAATGAAGGGGAAGTACTTAGTTTATTAGTACACTACTGAGTATGCAGGGAAGTTATGAGTAAAAATGCTTTCAAAGTAAGTAACCCGATGAAAATCACTACAGTTATTTTAATTGCTTACAGTGCAATAATTGGATTTATACATGGAATCGGAGAAGTACTTCAAGCAGGAAGCAAATCAAACTCATATTTAATTCATGCGTTAGATGTTGCTGAGCCCGATCAAGTATGGCATGCGGGTTTGCCAGCGTTTTCTATAATACCTGATTTCTTAATTTCAGGTATAATAACTATTATGATATGCATTGCAATTATTATTTTTGTAAATTTGTTGATTGAAAGCGATTATTTTAAGCTTTTTCCTTTCCTATTTATTCTCCTATTTCTTTTTGGTGGCGGCTTTGTCCCTCCATTTATAGGCATTATATCGAGTGCTTATTTTATAATTGTAAAAAAAGAATCAAAATTGAATAAAAAACAACCATCATTTTCAGGAAAACTTATTGCAAGCTTATGGATTTACTTGATATCTTTTCTTATATTATGGCTTCCTTCAAGCTGGGTGATTGGATGGGTATTCCCTGCTTTTATGCTTCAATTAAGTTCTGTAACATTTATTTTGTTTAATATTATACTTCCAATTTTATTATTAATAGCTACTAATTCAAAAAATTCTATCACCACAACTAAAATATAGATTAAAGATGAGTTTGAATTCGCAATTGGATATAGTGATTTAAAGTCAAACGTGATTGGACTCTTCGAGTTATTAAAAATATGAACTTTTAGCATTATTTATAGTAAAGTTAGTCTAGAGGTTGTAGTAAAGTTAGTCTAGAGGTTAACAAAAACAGTGATAAAGTCCATAATGACAAGACATCTTGATTATACCAAGTTTATTTATGCCGTTTAAGCGCTAAATAAAGACGTTTAAAGCATATTAACTTGTTTCATAAATAAGCAGAAAACAGGCATATTTTGCCTGTTTTTTTGCATTTTTAAGCGTATTTTATATAAAAACGTGTTTCAAGAGCAGAGGGGTGTTGAACTTTTGCAAAATCATGATAAATCGTGGAGTTGAGGGGAGTTGTAAGAATATATCATAATATACGGTTATCACCTACATATAGCTGTTTATAAATGGTTTGGGTTGTTGTTGTAAAATGTCAAGAATCACGGAATATTGTAAAATGAAAAAGATTGCTTCTCAGCAATCTTTAGGAAGAGGATATGGTGACGATCATACAATCTTACATAGTGATCAAAGTATTGTATATGCCTCTAAGAAGTTTGAAAAAGCACATAAAGATTATCCGATTACAAGATCAATGTCACGAGCAGGAACACCTACAGATAACCCAGTAATCGAATCATTAATTGGTTGGATTAAAGGTGATTTAAAACATTATATCAAACTTCATGATTTTAAAGATATCAATACCGCTATTGAGTTATATATCGATTATTTTAATAACCACAGAGTAGCTTACAGGTTAAATTATCTAACACCTGTAGAATACAGAACTATAAAAGAATTCAATTAATCTATTCATATATAAGTATTTATGATAAAATATAAGCAACTAAGGATAGTTGCATGTCGCTATTTTTATATCTAGGGTGGTACCTATGTGTCCTAGAAAATCATAGCAGTGCAGAGCAGAAAAAGCTAGATTGAAAATATTTTCAATATTAACAAAGCTATTTACTAAGGAGTGACAGGTTTGAAGAGAAAAAATAAAGCGAATCAGGTAGTAGTATCACCAAACAATGAATTCTATGTTGAATTCTATTATGGATATGTAAAACTAGTTCATTATGAAAGTGGTAGAACACTTAGTGAATACAACATAAAGAATGTTACCAACGCCTCATTTTCTAATAATTGTAAGTTCTGTGTTTTAAAAAGTTCGACAGGAAAAATTCTAGTATTTGATCTTCATAGCCTAAACATATTTTATGAGCTTGATACCAAAGAAGGAGAAGGAGTTGATCCGGTATTTGACATAACAAATAAATTTATTCTTGATGGATACTGGACTGGAAAAATATATGTACACAATTTAGATTCTAAAAGTGCTTCTGTTGGTGTAGATTTAACAGGTAAAAAAATAACCAAAGTTAGCTTTGATTCAAAGAAAGATAAGTACTTCATTATATGTATGGATAGAGTTAGTAGAAACGTTGAATTTTATAGTTCATCTTTTGAAAATGGATTCTTAAGTCCATTTCGATTACATTGTAGTCAGTCGAATAACGATAATAGTGAAATTATGTTTGACTATGAAAATGATGTATTATATGAGTTCAAAGTTTCACGGAATAAGTTAGTAGAAGAGTGTATTATAAAACATAAAAATACTGAACCAAACAAAAGTATTGAGAAATTCTATATTCACTTTTCCAAACCGCCATTATTTAGAGTTATTCTTCCATATATAGTTTATAAACATCAAGTAATTATTAATGTATTTAATAACTGTGTAACTATACACAGACTTGATGAGTTCAAAGAGGTATATCGTTTTGAAACAAAAGATGAGATAATAATTAATGTTTTTATAACAGATGATAGAGTATTTATCTTGACCAATAACCATATTTTCGATGAAGAGCTCTATTTTAATAAAAACCATCATGAGTAGGTTGAATCTACATCAAGACAGTGGGCACATTGAGTAATAATTTCTAATATTCTATCACTAAAAGCGCAAAAAAAGTTAACTTAGGTCGAACACTATAGTAAACTTAGGTCGGTAACGCTCTAAATCGGCATAAACTTAGTAATGACAACACATCTGGTTATGAAGTAGCTTCCAAAAGTTGGAGATATGGTATACTAAACCATACACTCTGATGGAGGGAGCTTTTTTTATTTACACTTATTGTTTTATTATTCGTTATTGAGTAAGTTTGAGTACTGATATATAATATAAATATCTTGAACAATATCAAATAATTTAAAAATCATTTTGAGGTATGGATATGAATGTTATTGATTGGATTTTAAAGTATGATGTATTTATACAATATTTGGTGAATAGAGATTTGTTAGAAATAGATGATAATAAATTGCATAACCTAAGACAACGGATATTAACCGAGGGTTTTGGATTGGAATTAATAAAAAAACAAGATCTTAAAAATTATACATGGGGTGGAGGAGTTTATTCTCCTAAATATATTTCTACTCATTACACTTTGTTAGAACTATGTCAATTAGGTGCGCCTTTAAAGAATGAAAGATTTATAAATGCATTAAAGATATTATTTGATGTTATGTGGAAAAATAAAGGTAAGGTTAAGCCTTATCGTCACCAAGATTTATGTGTTGTAGCAATGATGATTAGGATTGCTTGTGAGACTGGTTATAAAGATCAAAAATTGTTTGAAATGGTTGATTATATTTTAGAACATCAAATGATTGATGGGGGTTGGAACTGCGCTTGGGAAAGGAAACCTCAACCCAGACAATCCTCATTACATACCACTTTGTCGGTTTTAGAAGCTTTCTATGTGTATAAGCATTTGGGATGTAGTTATCTGATAGATAAAATTAATGAAAAAATATTTGATGGCGTAGAATACATTTTGTCTAAAAAAATGTTTCGTTCTGTTAGAACAAATCAGATAATCCATAAGGATATGCTTAGTTTTCCTTTTCCCTATGGGTGGAAATACGATATTTTAAGAGCTTTTACTGTTATGGCTAACTTAAACATTCCATATGATATTAGAATGAAAGAGAGTTTAAATTATATAAAAAGCAAATTAGATTACTGTGGTAGAATAAAAGCGGATAAAAAACCACCCGGATTACATCATTTTAGATATACAAAGACAAATCAACTGTGTCCATATAATACGTATCGAGTATTAAAGGTTTTAAAATATTACTCAAGGAGCAAATATGATGGCTACCTTAATAAGGATATTTAACTATATTAAGATAGGGTTATAATTAGACAACATAATTATTACAACAAAACTAGATGTGATATTAGTTTTCAATATCAATAAAAAATATTTACGAAACATAAAAAGAGATAATAACTAAATATATTTTTTAACAAACATAAGAGAGAATAATAAATTTTATATCTATTAAAGGTTGCGGTTTTTTTAAGAAATCGTGCCATTATTCTCTATTATAATGTTATGCTTTAGTTATCAATAAGAATATTTAAAAAAGTTAATTTTATTTAGAAGGGAAATACATGTATTATCAATTCACTGCTTAGTATAATTATTTCCGTGTCTATATTGATGATATAATTTTTTGTGTTTATGGAAAAAATAAACTTTTGCTTGCTTTATTGAAGTTGTTTATATAGAATATATATAGTGGAGGATTAGCTTAGTTGGTAGAGCACCTGACTCTTAATCAGGGGGTCATCGGTTCGAATCCGATATCCTCCACCATTTTTATAATTACCATATTGGAATTATTAAAACACATCATTAGATATATGATGTGTTTTTGATATTTAAAGCTTAATTATTTACTTTTTGGTTATTTTGTAGTAGTATATAATTGTAAACAAAAGTTTGTATTTGAACAAAAGTTAGAAGGTGATTATATGGAAATAAATGAAAACGAAAAAAAGATATTAGAAATTCTTAAGAAGGATCCTTTTGTTAATCAAAAATATATAGCTTATAAACTATCTTTATCAAGATCTGCGATAGCTAACTTGATTTCAGGATTACAAGAAAAAGGGTATATTTTAGGCAAACCATATTTACTTAAAAAAGAAAATTATGTAACTTGCGTTGGTAGTGCAAATCTAGATTATTCTTTTAGACTTGAAGAAGGTATGATTTTAGGAACATCTAACCCAGTACAATCTTCAATATCTTATGGTGGAGTTGTTAGAAACATTGCGGATAATTTATCAAGATTAAATCATCAAGTTTCTCTAATGAGTGTAGTCGGAGAGGATAGCATGGGTGATGATTTGATTGATACCACTAAACACTTAATGAATGTGTTTGCTACAGATAAAATTTCAAACGAGTCAACGGGTAGTTATTATTCTGTTATTGGTAAAGATGGCGAAATGGTTGTTGGATTTGCAAATATGTCAATTAATAATAGAATGAACCGGGAATGGGTGCTTAGTCATAGACGCCATTTAAATATGAGCTCATGGATTATTGCTGATTCAAATATCACGAAAGATGCTTTAGAAACCTTAATAGAATTTTCTGAAAGTGAAAAAAAGAAATTAGCTATTATTGGTGTTTCAGGTCCAAAGATGAAAAATATACCTGATGATTTAAGTGGAGTAGAAATTATTATTTGTAATTTAGATGAATCGCAAAGTTATTTTAAAACAAACAATGATGATCTAAAAGAACTTTCTAAATTATGGCTTAATAAAGGAGTGAAAAAGGCGATTATTACTGCTGGGAAAAATGGTTGCGTATATATGGATCGCTTAAATACCAAGTATCAAGCAGCATTTTTGATTCCTGAAGATTTTGTAATAGATGTCACTGGCGCAGGAGATGCATTTAGTAGTGCTGTTTTGCATGGGCTTATACATGGTGAAACATTTGATAAAAGTGTTAAATTAGGTGTAGTAAGTTCTAGTTTAACTATTCAAACAAAAGCAGTTGTAAACCCAAAATTATCGATAAAATTATTGAATAAGGAGTTAGAAAAAAATGAAATCATTTGAACAATTTTTAGAAATTAAGGCAGAAGTAAAAGAGGCTTTAGAAAACAACAAACCAGTTGTTGCTTTAGAGTCAACAATTATTTCTCATGGTATGCCATATCCAGATAACGTTAAAATGGCAAAAAAAGTAGAAGCAATTATTAAATCTGAAGGAGCTATTCCTGCGACAATAGCAATCATGGATGGTAAAATCAAAATTGGATTAACTGATGAGGACTTAGAAATTTTAGCGAAATCAAATAATGTTCAGAAAGTTTCCAGAAGAGATTTAGCAAATGTCATTGCAAATAAATCTCTAGGAGCAACAACTGTAGCTTCTACAATGATTTGCGCTCAAATGGCTAATATCAAGTTTTTTGTTACTGGTGGCATTGGTGGTGTGCATCGCGGTTATGAAACTACCTTAGATGTTTCAGCTGATTTAGAAGAACTTTCTCGTACCGATGTTACAGTAATTTGTGCTGGGGCTAAAGCAATACTTGATTTGCCTAAAACTATGGAGTATTTAGAAACTAAGGGTGTTAGCGTTATTGGTTATCAAACCGAAGTCTTGCCAGCGTTTTATACAAGAGAATCAGATATAAGATTAAGACATTTTGTTAATACTGATAAAGAACTTGCTGAAATAGTTTATACCAAAGAACAATTAGGGTTAAAAAATGGTTTGCTTGTAGTTAATCCTATTCCTAAAGAAGATTCTTTAGATAGCGGTTATATTAATTCTATAATAGATAATGCAATTAACCAAAGCGTTCAAAATGGAATCAAAGGAAAAGATGTTACACCATATTTACTTAAAAAAATTGTTGAAAAAACTAAAGGGAAAAGTTTAAAAGCTAATTTATCATTAGTATATAATAATGCAAAAGTTGGTGCTAAAATTGCTAAAGCTTATAATGATATCGAAAAATAATAGTAAAACAATCTAATTATAAAAGATAGGTAGATTAACAGTAAGTTAATCTGCTTGTTTTTTAAATAAAAAGAATTTTTTTCTTAATTTTTTCTATAACATTTTTAAGCAATACCTTTGACTAAATAAGGGAAAATGCCTAAAATAGAGTAAGCAAAGGAGACTTTATGTCATTAGAAGTATATATCATATATGGTTTAGCAATAGTATTATTAACGATATCATTTATTAAAGATAAACATAAAACAAAAAAAGGATTAATGAAAGCAATTAAAAGCTTTTCAAAGCTCATGCCTATACTAATTCCTTTGTTTTTGTTTGTAGGTATATTATTAACTCTAATTACTCCAGCCTTTATTTCGACTATATTGGGTGAAGAGAGTGGCTTTTTAGGTTATGTAATCGGGATGAGTGTGGGGAGTATTACTTTTATGTCACCTTTCGTTGCCTATCCTTTAGGCCTTGAATTATTAGAGAATGGAGCTGCATATCCTCAAGTGGCTGGTTTCTTAGTAACTTTAATGAGTGTAGGTTTAGTATATTTTTCGATGGAAACTAAATTTTTTAATAAAAAAGCAGCTATCTATAGAAATCTTATTAGCCTTATTGGCGCTATTATTGTTGTTGGCGTTGTTTGGGTGGCATTTTAATGAAAAATTTTATGAAGAAAAATAAATTTTTAATTCTATCATTAATATTACTGCTTATTTTAACGATAGTTGATATACGTTTATCATATCAAGCACTTAATAATTCTTGGAAACAAATTTTGAGTATGTTAATGATTGTTCCACCAATCTTTGTTTTAATAGGGTTGTTTGATGTTTGGATTCCAAGAGAGACTATAATCAAATTAATGGGTGAAGGCTCAAAAACTCGTGGAATGATTTTGGCTTTTATATTAGGTGCTTTTAGTGCTGGTCCTACTTTAGTAGCCCTTCCTTTAGCGATGTTAATGTTAAAGAAAGGCGCTAAATACTCCAATGTTATTTTCTTTTTGATGGTTTGGAGTTCACTTAAATTGCCGATAGTTTTCTATCAGATAACTACTATAGGGCTTAAGTTTTCGATGATAATAAATATTACTATGCTAATAGTGTTTATTATTTCGGCCTTGTTTGTAGATAAACTATTTTCCCAAGAAGAGAAAAATCAATTTGTTGAAAAAGCCAATGAATACACTAAATAATATTCTATAAAATAATAGCAAAATAATATTGACAGATTGGTATTTTAAGTTTATAATACATTAAATCGTTAAGTAGAAGTGAGTAAATAATTATTTGTTTGCAAAGAGAGTCAGTGGTTGGTGTGAACTGATTAAATAAATGTTATTGAATGGATCTACGAGAGGATACCTGAAATTTCAGTATGGTATCACGGTCGCGCCCGTTAGAAACGCTAGGATATGATAGTATCCGATAAAGAGCTTTTTTTAATAAAGTTAAATATGAGGTGGCACCACGTAAATAAACGTCCTCTACACATTTTTGTGTAGGGGATTTTTTTTATTTTTAGGAGGATATGAATATGGGACCTTGAAGAAAAATAATTAAACTTAGATTATTGTATAAATATCATAAAATAAAATTAAAAGGAGAGTTTAATTATGAAGTTTCAATTTGGACAATATGGGGGTCAGTTTGTTCCTCCACAAATAAAACAAGCATTAGATGAGTTAGAACAAGTATTTTTAGAAGCAATCGAAGATGATAGCTTTCAGGAAGAATTAAGGTATTATTTTAAAAATTATGTTGGTAGACCATCGCCTTTATACTTTGCTGAAGAATTAACAAAGTTAGGAAATGGTGCGAAAATATATCTAAAACGTGAAGATTTAAACCATACTGGAGCACATAAAATCAACAATACTATTGGTCAAATATTATTGGCTAAAAGAATGGGCAAAAAGAAAATAATTGCTGAAACTGGAGCTGGACAACATGGAGTTGCTACAGCTACTGCAGCGGCAATGTTTGGTATGGAATGCGAGATTTTTCAAGGAAAAATAGATATGGAAAGGCAAAGTTTAAATGTTTTTAGAATGGAAATGTTAGGTGCTAAAGTAACCGGTGTTGAAACAGGGACAAAAACATTAGCTGATGCTGTTGATTTTGCTATAAATGAATGGGTAAAGAGAATTGATGATACTTTTTATTTATTAGGAAGTGTTGTAGGTCCTCATCCATATCCAACAATGGTTAGATATTTTCAAAAAGTAATTGGTGAAGAAGCAAAAGTTCAATTAAATGAACAAGAATCAGTATTACCAGATTATGTTATTGCTTGTGTTGGTGGTGGTTCTAATGCGATTGGAATATTTGCAGATTTTA
The DNA here is from genome assembly GCA_021736305.1 of Candidatus Izemoplasma sp. GTDB lineage: Bacteria > Bacillota_I > Bacilli_A > Izemoplasmatales > Hujiaoplasmataceae > Hujiaoplasma. The sequence goes on along the minus strand of JAIPGD010000036.1, from coordinate 3,873 downwards.
TTGATGATTTGGATGTAAATCTAATTGGAGTTGAAGCTGCAGGTAAAGGATTAGATACAAAAGAACATGCAGCTACACTTACTTTAGGCAAAGAAGCAGTAATTCATGGTATGAATACAAAGGTAGTTTTGGATGATTCAGGAAATATATCTCCAGTTTATTCAATTAGTGCTGGACTTGATTATCCTGGTGTAGGACCTGAGCATGCATTTTTAAAAGATAGTAAAAGAGTAAACTATTTTGCGGTTAACGATCAAGAAGCAGTGGCTGCTTTTTTAAAACTTTCAGAAACTGAAGGGATTATTCCTGCAATTGAATCAAGTCATGCCTTAGCCTATGCTTTGAAATTAGCACCGACTCTATCTAAAGAAAAAATAATTATAGTAAATGTATCTGGTAGAGGTGATAAAGATGTTGAAGCAATTGAAAATTATTTAAAAACACATAAGAGAGGTATTTAATAAATAAATTTATTTAGTGGTGAAATAATATTTATGTTATAATATTGTAAATTGTAATATATTTGATGATTATAAGGGGTTAAAAATGTTAAAAGGAAAAAGTGTAAAATACATCTCAATAACCTATGCAATATTAGCGGCTTTATTTTATGGGTTTGGGGTTCCTTTATCAAAATTACTACTGAAACATATTTCTCCATATCTTATGTCTTCGTTACTATATTTTGGCGCGGGTGCTGGAATGTTAATAGTTATTTTTATTACGAGAAGAAAGATTGATAAAGAAAAATTTACTAGTTTTAATCGAAAAGATGTTAAATACATTATTTTGATGATTTTGCTTGATATTATTGCCCCAATAATGTTAATGATTGGTTTAACAAAAACAACTGCTTCAACAGCATCACTACTAAATAATTTTGAAATTGTGTTCACAGGATTGATTGCCATGATGTTTTTTAAAGAAATTATTGGCAAAAAAATGTGGGTTGCAATTACATTGATTTTAGTTGCAGGAATACTATTATCGTTTGAAGATATCAATAACTTAGAAATATCTATTGGTGCAATTTTTGTTTTAGGTGCAAGCTTAAGTTGGGGATTAGAAAATAACTGTACAAGGATGTTATCTAAAAGTAACCCACTTTATGTAGTTGTGATGAAAGGTTTTGGTTCGGGATTAGGAGCATTCATAATAGCAGTAAGCCTTAATCAAATAGATGCAATCTGGTATTATGTTTTAATGGCTTTAGTTCTTGGTTTTTTTGCTTATGGTATGAGTTTGTTTTATTATATTAGTGCACAAAGACATCTTGGAGCTGCTAGAACTAGTGCGTATTATGCAACTGCACCGTTTGCAGGATCAATATTTTCATTTATTATTCTTAAAGAAACTATTACTGTAATTTTTATACTAGCTTTTGTAATAATGGCTATTGGGACTTATTTAGCAATTAGAGAAAATAACGCATTTAATGATAGTCTATTTAGATAATTATTAATGTATTGTTGTATATATTTTGTGTGAGTCCTGCTCGTTTATTAGAACAGGACTCTTTTGTTTTTTTAGTTAAAAAGTATTTTCCTATAATAAATTTTTGCAACTTTCCTTTAATTATCAATATATTTCATTAAACGAGAACAATTACATTGACAGACATAGTAATTTTTGATAGGATTAAAGTGTACCAGTTGTTAGGAAAGGGATGTAAAAAATGAAAATAGCTGTATTAACAGATTCTGCTGCAAATCTCAGCAAAGAATTTATTGAAAAACATAAAAATCTTTTTGTCGTACCACTAATGATAGTTGTCGATAAGAAAGAATATCGTGATCAAATTGAAATCACTGCGTCAGAAGTATACGAAAAACTTGATACTTCTGAAGTTTCGACCAGTTTACCTGCAAATGAAGATTTAATGAATACTCTTGATGAAATTAAAAAACAAGAATATACACATGTAATTGTTATTAATATTTCTTCAGGGTTAAGTGGCACTTATAATTCTTTTAGGTTAATTTTAGAAAATGAAAAAGATTTAAAAGTGATTCATTATGATTCTAAAACTCTTGGAGCTGAAGAAGGCTTTTTAGTTGAGTATGCTTTAGAATTAGTTGAAAAAAAGACACCATTAAAAAATTATATTGAGTTATTTGATAAGCTAAGAAAAGATGATACAATCGCTTTTTATACTATTAACACTTTAAAATATTTAAGACGCGGAGGAAGAATTGGTAAAGTAGAAGGAACACTTGGAGATATTCTACATATAAAACCAATTATTACTGTAAACGAAGAAGGCGTATATGTAACCTTGTCTAAAGCTTTTGGCATGAAGCGCTCATTATTAAGAATGAAGAATATTTTAATTGAGAAGTATAAGAAAGATAAAATAGATTTAGTTATACATTATGGCGACAATGAAGACGTAGCAAAAGAATTAGCTGAGAAACTTAAACCTGTTTTAAATATAAGGAATTTATCATTGGTTAGATTAACTCCAGTTTTAGGTGTTCATACTGGTCCAGAAATAATTGCTTATGTTGCAAGAAGACTTTAATTAACTTAATATTGATAATGCAAAAACTGTGCTTTTCTTTAAGAAGAGCACAGTTTTTATATAATAAAGAGATTATAAATTTTTTTTGAATTTGTGAAATGTAAGGATTATCTAGATATTTTTTAAATGAATATATATTATGCAACCAAAACGAATAGGGTTAATTTAGCTTATTATACTGAATTATTTAAAATCATATTTAATTAGTGATATAATATAATAAATTGAATTAATTTTTAAATTTTGTGATTAAGGAGAATAAACATAATGAAAGTATTATTTATTGGTGGAACAGGGTTAATTTCAACAGCTGTGTCTCAAGTAGCTCTTGAAAGAAAAATTGACTTATATGTATTAAATAGAGGTAATAATAATGATGTATTACCTGACAAAGTAAAAACGATTATTTGTGATATTAATAATGATGAGGCTGTTAAAAAAGCAATAAAAGGACATAAGTTTGATGCTATTGTTGATTGGATTGCTTTTACAGTTGATCATGTTAAAAGAGATTATCGCTTATTTAAAAACAAAACAAAGCAATATGTTTTTATAAGTAGTGCATCGGCCTATAAAAAACCTTTGCCTAAATTACCGATTACTGAAGATATACCTCTAGACAATCCGTATTGGCAATATTCTCAAAATAAAAAGTATTGCGAGGAATATTTGCTTAACATTAATGATCCTGATTTTAATGTAACTATAATTAGACCATCACATACTTACGATGAAACTTTACCTATCTTTCAACTATCATCATGGAAATTTCCTTTTACTATATTAAATAGAATAATTGAAAGAAAACCTATAGTTTTACCTGATGATGGCGAATCATTATGGACAGTAACTTATAATTACGATTTTGCTGAAGGCTTTTTGGATGTTTTAGGGAATGAATTAGCATATAATGATTATTTTCATTTAACTTCTAACAAAGTATACTCATGGAATCAAATTGCAAAATTCTTTTATGAAGCTTTAGAAATTGAGCCTAATATTATTCATATTCCATCAGAATATATTTTAAGGTTTTTCCCTGAAGTTAAGGGAGAATTATATGGAGATAAAAAAGATAGTGCTGTTTTTGATAACTCTAAAATCAAATCAATTGCACCTAACTATAAGTCTGAAACAGAATACTATGATATTGTAAAAATTATTGTAAAACGTTATCTTGAAAATGCTGAATTACAAAATATCGATGCTGAATTCAATCAAAAATATGATAAACTTATTCAAGCATATCAAAATGAAAATTCATAAATTTTTATCTTCTATATTTATTGAAGTTTAATTATATGGTAAAATCTTTACAACTAAATATTTTTTAAAAGGAAGGCAAATATGAG
>JAIPGD010000004.1 GCA_021736305.1 Candidatus Izemoplasma sp. | reverse complement strand
AAAAGAAAAAGAGTATATTGGTTTAGAGAAGCTATATATCGATGGGACAAAGATAGAGGCGAACGCAAACCGATATACTTTTGTATGGAGAGGATCAGTCAATTATCATTTAGTTAATTTACTGGATAATATCAGTAAGTGCTTTAACACTTACAACGCTTGGATTAAAGAAAATAAATATGACAAAAAATACTTAGCACGAAAAGAAGAAATGTTTTATGTGGAAGGAAGCGAAAAAGCAAAAGAAATTATCGAAGAAAATCGCAAGAGAAAGAAAAAAGATAAGAAGAAATTATCAAATAATGTTATCTTAAAGATCAATAACATAGGGCCATATACAATGATAAGAATGTTAGAAACACTTGATATGATTATAGGTAACGAAGGAATATCAAGGGAATCCGGACGAGGAAAAAAGAAAGAAATGGCCGTAAAGCTATATGATGATATGTATAGATACGGTTTAAGATTAATGGATTATAAAGAAAAATATGAAATTATGAAGGATGATAGAAATTCATATTCAAAGACTGATATAGACGCAACCTTTATGAGAATGAAGGATGATCATATGAGAAATGGTCAATTAAAACCAGCTTATAATGTTCAGATAGGTGTCGAAAATTATTTTGTGGTTGATTACTCAGTGAGTCAAGATAGAACCGATTATAATACGCTAATTCCACTTGTTTCAAAACATATCTTAATGACCGAAGCTAACCTTCTTGAGGTTACTGCAGATAGCGGATACTGTAGTGAAAGTAACCTAAAGTTTTTAAAAGAAAACCAAATAACACCTTATATAAAAACCCAAGAACACGAAAAACAAAAAACCAGAAAATACCATAACGATATATCAAAACACTACAATATGAGAAGAGAAACAATAAATAATGAATATAGGTATACCTGCACTGATGGACGATATTTAGAATACCAAGAAACAAAAAGAAGATATGGAAAAACATTTAAAGTATATGCTTGTAAGAATTGTCAGGACTGTGGATTAAAAAGACAATGTCTTTATAATTATAGTGAAACAAAAGATAAAACAAGAAATAAAAGAATGGAAGTTAACCATGCATGGATAGAATTAAAGAAAGAAACCAATGATAATATTCATACTGAAAAAGGTTCCGAGAATATGATTATACGCTCCATTCAAACAGAAGGCACATTTGGTGATATGAAGTATAATGATGAGTTTAGACAATTTAACCATCGTTCAATGGATAAAGTTGAAACAGAATTATTCTTATATGTCTTTGCCAGAAACATCAATAAACTACATCGATTTAGAAACGGTAAAATTAAAGAATATCATAAAATAACTGCATAATTATTTTGTTTTATAAGAAACCATCTAAAAGAGATTATCTCTTTTTTAAGTATGAAAAGTTTTCCACATTTTTATAAAACCACCTATAAAAAGAAAAAACACCCTATCTTAGCTATACGCTATTTTAGGGTGTTTTATTATTTTGCCTTGAAATTATCGGTTTTTTCTATTTTCCGACAGCTCCTTTTTTATTTGTGGAGGAGTAAAATCATTTCTCTTAAGGTTTTAGCAGCTACTGCGGTTGATACATCAGTGGGGTCTATTTTTGGAGCTAGTTCAACAATATCAGCTCCAACAATATATGTTAATTTTTCAAACAAATTCATAGCTTTAAGTAATTCTTTATAAGTTATTCCTCCTGGTTCAGGTGTTCCTGTTCCTGGGAAAATAGATGGATCTAATACATCTAAATCTATTGTAATATAAACTGGTGCATCTTTAATTTCGTTTACAATATTTTCTAATGTATGAATTGTGAATTTTTCCATGTAAGTGTGTCCTTTTTTCGAAAATTCAAATTCATGTTTATCTCCGCTTCTAATGCCGAATTGATAAATGCGATTATCACCTAAAATATCATGACACCGTCTGATAACAGAAGCATGAGATAGTTTCATACCGAGGAATTCATCTCTTAAATCTGTATGTGCATCTAGATGAATAATCTTTAGGTCAGGATACTTTTCAGCATAAGCCATTATAGCTGGGTAGGTAACTAAATGTTCGCCACCCACCATCATTGTTTTTTTGTTATCTTTTAAGATATTACGAGTGGTTTGATAAATTGTTTCTATTGATGTTTTCACATCTCCCATAGGCAATTCTAAATCTCCGATGTCAACTGTTTTATAATCCTTTAAGTCCATGTCTTTATATGGAGAATACCATTCGATGCCAATTGATTCTACACGGATGGCATTAGGTCCAAATCTTGTGCCTGGCCGGTAGGAAGTAGTTGTGTCTAAAGGAGCAGAAAATAAGACAACATCACTATCTTCGTAGTTTGATTGACAACTTTGAAATGATAAGTCAACTTTTTTGAATTTCATATTATAATCCCTCACTATATTTAATCCAATTTTCTTTATCAATAATTGTGATTTTTGAATCAGCTAAATCACTTTGTAATGCTTTACTTTTATTTTGATAAAACTCGATATCTTCTATAACATTTTTAGTTATTATTTCTCCAGGAATTACTATTGGAATTCCTGGTGGGTAAATCATTATTGATTCACCTGCTACTTCATTAATAGCGTCTTTTAAATCAACAACTAATTTTGGAGCGTGGTAGGCATCTCTTGGCCTAGCGTAAGCTTCCGGAAATTGATAATTAAATTCAATCTTAGGTAATTTGTCTTTAATTTTATAGTATTCTTTTGCTAGTTTTTTGAAGCCTTGAAATAGCCTATCTAAATCGCTTTTTGTTGTGCCAATTGTTAAAATTGCTAAGACGATATGTGATTCTGCGAGTTCTAGTTGAATATTATATTTTTTTTTCATTAATTGATAGACTTCAAAGCCAGATAAGCCAAGATCAGATACTTTTATCAAAATTTTAGTTTCATCAAAACCATAACATGATTTTTTAGTAAGATATTCACCATCTATTACTTTAATTCCTCGAATGGTTTTTAAATTTTTTCTCGTTTCATTTGCTAGCATTAATAATTTGTTGATTTTAGCTTCACCTTTAAAATACATTGTTTTTCTAGCGACGTCAATACTTGCCATTAAAAGTGAACTTGGAGAAGTTGATTGCAACATATTTAGTGTAGCTCTTAATCTTTGGTGATTAATTCGCTCGCCTTGAGCAAGAATAATCGATGATTGAGTAAATGAACCTGCGGTTTTATGCATTGATGAAGCAGAAATATCTACGCCTGCATCCATAGCGGATGTAGGTAATTTTTTTGAAAAATAAAACTGAGCACCATGAGCTTCATCAGTCATAACTGTTATATCGTTTATATGGGCATACTCTGTAATTCTCTGTAAATCAGAAACAACCCCAAAGTATGTTGGATTTATTAGAAATAATGCTTTTGCATTAGGATTTTCTTTTATTGCTCTTTTTACACTATTAAAACTGACATCATTTGCAATGCCTAAATTTTTATCAATATTTGGATTTATAAATATTGGAATAGCACCTGATAAAATTAAACCATTAATAACAGATTTATGAACATTTCTCGGTAAAATAATTTCATCGTTAGCTTTACATACAGACATAATCATCGCTAATATGCCCGTTGTAGTTCCATTAGTTAAGAAATACGCTTTATCTGCATGGCAAGCTTCAGCCATTAAATTTTCTGCTTCGAGAATAACACCTGTTGGTTTATTTAAATGATCAAGTCCAATTGGAGAATTTGAGTCTAGTAAATATGTTTTTTTTCCGATGTATTTAATCAAATCATTATCAATTTTTCCAAGTTTATGACCTGGAACATCAAATGGAGCAACATGACTTTCACCATACTCTTTGAGTTTAGTGAAAAACGGTGTTTTCTTTTGATTGTTTTTGTTCATTAACATCCCCTTCTTTTGTGAATATTTGCCAACAAGAAAATAATACCATAAATACGCAAAAATACAATAAAAAAGTACTGAAATTTAATAAAAGTTAAATGTTAGAGTTAGAATTATTAGATAATTATATTGCTTATAAATAAATAATTTTTTAAACTGCTTATATTTATGGGCATTTTATAAAGTTATTTTAAATATAATAATGAAAGGAAACCGCAAGTGTGTTAGAATAAATAGGGAGTGAAAAGATGGAAAAACTAAGAAAAGAAATAGATAATATAGACCAAGAATTAAAGGAACTATTCCTTAAAAGAATGAGAATTGTAAAAGAAATTGCTGAATATAAAAAAACTCATCAGCTAAAAGTTGAGAATGTTCAGCGAGAAAAAAAGATTATTCAGAGGTTAAATACAGATGAAAAGTATTTAAGGGATTTATTTCCTAAGTTTATGACTAGCCTTTTTGAAGTTTCTAAAATTTATCAAGAGTTATTAATGAAGGAGGAAAAATGAAATATATTGATTTAAGAAGTGATACAGTAACAAAACCAACCAAAGAAATGTTACAAGCAATGATAAATGCAGAAGTGGGTGATGATGTATTTAGTGATGATCCTACAATGAATGAATTAGAAGCATTGGTTGCTAAAACTTTAGGTAAAGAAGCAGGAGTATTTATTCCTTCAGGTACCTTTTCAAATCAATTAGCCTTGTTTACTCATTGTAATCAAGGTCAAGAAGTTATTGTAGATCAATTTGCCCATATAGTTCAACACGAGTCTGGAGCTAGCCCAATTATTTCTGGAGTTCAATTATTTACCTTAGAAAGCGATATGGGAATTTGGGATTTGAAAAAATTAGAAAAAATGATTAAAAAAAGATCTATTTCAACGACTTCAACTAAACTTATATGTTTAGAAAATGCATATAATGGGCGTGCGCTTCCACTTGATTATTTTGCGAATGTAAGAGAAATTGCTGATAAACATGAAATAAAAATACATTTAGATGGAGCCAGAATATTTAATGCTGCACTTGCTCTTAATGTAGATGTAAAAGAAGTTGCAAAATATGCTGATACAGTTAGTGTTTGCTTATCTAAAGGTTTATGTGCACCAATTGGTTCAGTGCTAGTTGGGAAAAAAGAATTTATTAAAGAAGCTAGATTAAACAGAAAAATTATGGGCGGTGGTATGCGCCAAGTTGGTATTTTAGGAGCTGCTGGAAAAATTGCAATTGAAAAAATGTCAAAGAGGTTAATAGAAGATCATAAAAACGCTGAGTATATGGAAAAACTTTTAAGAAATATCCCGAAAATTCAGATTGATGAAACTCAAAGAGATATTAATATGGTGTTTTTTGATATTGATGATAATAGAAAATATGATTTGGAAGATTTTCTTTATAAAAACGGGGTTAAAACTTTAGGATATGAAGATGGTTTTAGATTTGTAACTCATAATGATTTAACTCAAGCTGATATTAAAGTAGCTATCGATTTGGTAAGTAAATTCTTTAAATAATATCAACATAAATTATATAAAAAGCGCTTGGTTAGATTTTTTTATTATGTTATAATACTTTTGGTAAAAATACGAAAAATGGAGGATAGCAAATGATTTTTCATAATGCGAAAGGAATACAAATTGATGGACGTAAGGATATGTGTAAAAAACATCCTTTAATCGATTACTTAAATCCTGATACAGTTTACATTCCATTAATTCAAAGACATCTAAAATTAAAACCTAAAGTAGATGTTGGAGATAGTGTGAAAATAGGACAAGTCGTTGCTGAAGTCGGTGGATTTGGCGCGATAACATCACACGCTAGTATTAGCGGTGAAGTAAAAAGTTTTAAAAAAGTTTGGCATTCAAGTGGAAAAATGGTTGAGGCAATAGAAATCAAAAATGATTTTAAGAATCAACTTGATGATCGCATCAAAGAAGTGAAAAATGTGAAAGAATTAACTCGCGAAGAGTTAGTAGAAATAATGAAGGATTCAGGTTTGACTGGATTAGGTGGAGCTGGTTTTCCAAGCTATATCAAGTATCAAACCAAAGAAGATATTCACACTGTGATTATTAATGCAGTTGAGTGCGAACCATATTTAACTTGTGATTATCAATTTATCATTAGATTTGCTGAAAAATTGATAAAGGGCGCTACTTATATGCAGCGTGCCGCAGATGCGAATAAAATAGTGATTGCCTATAAAAACTATAATTCTAAAGTAGTAGAAGTATTAAAGCCTTATTTAGAAAAATATTCAAACATTGAATTGTTCCCTATAAAAGATATTTATCCAGCTGGATGGGAAAAATATATTGTTGAACAAGTTACCGGAAAAACATATTCAACTTTACCAGCTGAAATTGGCGTGATTGTTAATAATTCTGCAACAGCTATTATTTTTTCAGATGCTGTTGAAAGAAATATTCCACTTATATCACGTCCAGTTAGTATTACAGGTGAAGGCGTTAAAGAACCTAAAACTTTCTTTGTTCCACTTGGAACTAAAGTAAGTGAATTAATTGATCAGTGCGGAGGTTATGTAGAAGGTTTAGATCCTATGCAAGCAAACTATATCGCCGGAGGTCCAATGACAGGACGCGCAATTTTAATCGATGACCTTGTAGTTAACGATACCTTAGGCGCAGTTATAGTAAAACCTTTTGAGATAAGAGATTATCCTGAGTGTTTAGGCTGTGGAAAATGTGCGGATGTTTGCCCAGTTTATTTGACACCAACAGAAATTAAAAAAGCTTATGAAAGAAAAGATTTAAGACTTTTAGATTTGCTAGATGCAAGTAAATGTATGGAATGTGGATTATGTTCATATATCTGTCCATCACATGTTGAAATTACAGATGCAGTTAGTAAAGGTAAAGCTTTACTAAAGAAAGGAGCTAAGTAATATGGCGAGATTTGCTGGTGGGAAAGCCCCGTTCTTAAGAATTGCTAATGAAAAAGGCGAAAACACAAAGAGAATTATGCGTGATTTTTTAATTGGTTTAATGCCGGTGATTTTATTTAGTTGGTATAAGAATGGAATTCAAGTTTATTTAGATGGAAATATTAATGTTTATGAAATGCTATATCCATTATTCTTTATTATTACAGGCGGATTGTTAGCATATGTAATGGAAGGTCTTTTCTTTTATATTACTTCAGATAAAAAAGAACGAGATTTTAAGGGTGTATTAAGAAAATTAAATACATCTTTCGCAATTATTCCTGGTGTGATTTTAGCTTTATTACTTCCGCTATATACACCGATATGGATATTGATGTTTGCGGCTTTTATAGCTACAATCGTTGGGAAAATGTTGTTTGGTGGTTTTGGAAATAATGTATTTAATCCTGCTTTATTAGGCTATGCTATTGTAGGCTTTACATTTAGTGGGATTGTTACTGATATTAACGTTATATTTAATGGCTCAGAAATTATTATTGATTCATATGCAGGAGCTACACCACTTGGAGTTTTATCATCTTTTAGAGGATCAGGAGATGCTTTATCTTATAGTGCGCTTGTTGAACCTTATGGGAATCTTTGGGATTTCTTCTTAGGTACAATACCTGGTGCTTTAGGGGAGACTTCTGCTTTAGCAATATTAATTGGTTTTCTTTGGTTAACTTATAGAAAAGTTATTAAATGGTTTACACCAGTTATTTATATTGGAACAGTTTTTGTTATTTCTTGGCTTATAGGAATTATTGCTGGTGATTCTGGTGTTTGGTTCCCAACCTATTCAATATTAACTGGAGGAGTTATGTTTGCTGCTGTTTATATGGCAACTGAACCTGTAACTACACCAACTAATCCTTTAGGAAAAATATTCTTTGCGCTTTTCTTAGGGGTATTGACAGTGTTGTTTAGATTTGTTGGTAGTTTACCTGAAGGTGTTGGAACATCATTAATTGTTATGAATATTTTTGCTATTCCAATTGATACTTATTCCGGAATTATACGTACAAAATTAACTAAAAAACCTGGTATTGCATACGCATCAATTCTTATAGGTGTTTTATTAATTTTAGTTGTATATACATTAGTTGCTTCAGGTAGTATGTATACTGCAAATCTGTCATTTATTAATGCTTGGCAGGTGATACTATGAAAAATATTTTAAAAACAAAAGGTGTATTGATAGTTTCAATCTTGCTTTTATTAATCATCTTTATATTTGGTGGAATGTTTTCACGTTATATGACCGAACAAATCTCTGTGCATCAAGAAGAACGATATAGAGATTCATTGCTTGAGTTAGTAGAAAATGGTAAAACTTTAGAAACGTTTGAACCAACTGAAGTAGATGTTACTTATACTATATTATCAGAAGATAGAGAATATCAGCCAGAAATCATAGAGGCATATTATGTTAGAGATGATAATGAAAATCTTGTAGCAGTTATTTATGTTCTTAGCACTTTTGGTTGTGAAGATGGTTTAGTAAGTGCATACGCAATTTCAACCGAAAATAATGAATTGATTAATATTAAGGTTATCAGCCATAACGAAACTGTTTCTGTAGCGGGTCAGTTTTATAACTTACTGGATGAATCATTTTTTAATCAATTTGAAAATAAGAATTTAGATGTTATAGACCTTTCGATTGATTCTAAAGCTGGTGCAACTTATTCATCAAGAGCTTTTGAACAAGGGGTTAAATTTGCACGCGAATTGTATGCTGCCGATTTTGAATTTGAAATTCCTTCTTTACAGTTAACTATTAATGATGTGTACTATAATTATGATTTTTCAACAATGGTTGATTATCCGTTAATTGCAGATGTTACCTTTGGTAGAGATAATAATGTTGCTAGTATATATATAGATAGTGATTTTACTTATCAAGGTTTAGCTTCTGGTGTTGAACCACCTCAAGAAGTTAAAGATAATATTAAAGTTTATGTAGAAGACTCTAAAATAATTAATCATGTTGTAGAAGATATGAGTTATAACGAAACAAATCATGAAATTGTTGTAAAAGTTTTTGGTTACTCTAGTCAAGGAATTACTGTAACTGTTACTTTAAATGATTCTGAAACAGCAATAACAAATATTGTTTTAACAGAAACTCATGAAAGTTATGATGCAGATTACAATGCTAGATATACCGGAAATGATGTTCCTGCAGTTGAGGAACAATATATTGATGAATACCTCAACAATGATGTAATCATCGATACTGTTGCAGCTGCAACAGTTACATCAGACGCTATGGAAGCTGTGATTGAATGGATTGATGGATTAGATGCTACTTTGAATGGAGGTGGCTAAAAATGAATAATGGATTAAAATCAGGTTTAGTGTTACTAATGTTTGGTTTGATTTGTGGTTTATTATTAGCGGTAGTGAATGGGTTAACCGCTGATAAAATTGCTGCTGAAGAATTGAGATTAAAAACCCAGGCGATTGAAGAATATTATAGTCCAGATGAGTATTTTATTGATATTGAAGAATTTGATTATGGTAAAATTGACTCTATTTTCATTATAAAAGAATCAGCTGATTCAGAAGAGATTTTAGCTTTAGCTTACTCGGTTAGTTCACAAGGATATGGCGGATTAATAAATGTTTTAGTTGTTGTTAAAAATGATTTAACTATTCAAGATTATAAAGTAATCTCACATACCGAGTCAGGACCTGGATCGGGAGTGACAGATTATGAATTCCTTTCAAAGGATTCGCCAGCAAATTCTTTAGATGATTTTGATCAAATGGCTGGAGCAACTTTTACATCTAACGCTATGAGAGATATTTTTTCTATTATTGCTGAAAGAGTTGAAAATGACATGGGGGGTGAAGTAGATGACTAAAAAAGAAAATTTCTTAAAAGGTATTTTTAGTGAAAACCCTATTTTTGTCGCTCTACTTGGTTTATGTCCAACTCTTGCAGTTACCACTTCTTTAGAAAACGCAATTGGAATGACGATTGCTGTAATCTTTGTATTAGTATTGTCTAATTTAATTATTTCGTTAATAATGCATAATAAAATGTTAGCTGATTTAGTTAAACCGGTTAGAATTCCAGTTTATATTGTTGTTATTGCAACATTAGTAACTGTGGTTGAAATGATAATGCATGCTTATTTAATAGAGTTATATAACTCTTTAGGTATTTTTATTCCACTTATAGTTGTAAACTGTATTATTTTAGGTAGAGCTGAAGCATTTGCATCAGAGAACAAACCAATTGATTCAGTGATTGATGGAATAGGTATGTCTCTTGGATTTGGGTTAGCAATTATGCTTATCAGTATCTTCAGAGAATTCTTAGGTGCAGGAGTATTAACGATTTGGAAAAGTTTACAAATTGATTTGAGATTTATCTTTGATTTTTTAATGATTGAACCAATTGATATGTTTATTAAGCCAGCTGGTGCATTTATTTCATTAGGATTTATTTTAGCGATTATAATTGCAATTACGAACCGAAGTAAAGCTAGAATGGCTGAAAAAGAAAAGGAAGTGAAATCTAATGGATAATTTAATTGCTCTCGCTTTCTCGGCATTTATACTTCAAAACATTATTTTGACACAATTTTTAGGAATATGTCCTTTTATTGGAGTTTCGACTAAAAGAAGTTCTGCATTAGGAATGGGTTTAGCGGTTATTTTTGTGATGCTTATTTCATCAACAGTTACATGGGCTTTATATACCTATGTATTAGAAGCTTTTGATATAGTTTATATGCGTACTATTGCATTTATTTTGGTTATTGCAGCTCTAGTACAAATGGTTGAGACTTTTCTTAAAAAAGTTTCTCCCTCATTATATAAAGGATTAGGTATTTATTTACCTTTAATTACAACAAACTGTGCAATATTAGGTGTTGCTGTATTAAATATTACTAATGGACATAATTTTGTAGAAATGTTAGTTTATACAGGATTTATCGGCCTAGGTTTCTTGTTTGTAATGTATATATTTTCAATGATAAGAGAAAAATTAGATTTTGCGCCAGTTCCAAAAGCATTTAAAGGAACGCCAATTGCCTTAATTGTCGCAGCAATCTTAGCGATTATTTTTTCTAGATTTGGAGGGCTTATTGAATGGATCTTGTAAGCATTATTTTACCAGCAGGTATATTAGCAGGAATAGGATTTATTCTAGGGCTTTTAATAAATTTAGTTTCAGTTATATTTTATGTAAAAGAAGATCCTACAATTGATGAAGTTGTTGATTTATTACCTAAATATAATTGTGGCGCATGCGGACATCCTGGGTGCAAAGAAATGGCTATAGCCCTTTTAAATAAAGAGAGTGTTGTATTTGATTGTAAACCGATTAAAAAGGACGCTGCAAAAGAGTTGCAAGCCTTCTTAGATAACTACTTTAAAAATGAAAAAAAATCTTAAAAAAACCTGAAAATTTAGTTGTAAAACTAAAACGAATATGTTATATTCTATATGTATGATTTTTAAAATAAGGACGGAGGAAAAATATGAAAAAATTATTAATGGTTTTACTCGTAGCTTTCTTAATGTTAGGTTTTGTTGCATGTAATGGTGACGATACTACAACAGCAGAAGCTACAACAACAACAGAAGCTACAACAACAACAACAACGGAAGAAGTTAGAGAATTCGTAGTAGACGGAGAATTCACTGCTTTTGAAATCGGAGCACATTATGGAGCTCCAATGATTACAAGTGTAACAGTTACAATCGTAAATGATGAAATTGTTTCTTACTACATTGATGCATTACAATCAGATGGTGATACATTTGAATGGAATGCAGAAACTAAAAAAGAGCTTGGTGATGATTATAATATGGTTGAATATGGTGGCGCAGTAGCTGAATGGTATGTTCAAGCTGAAGCAATTGAAGCTCATTGGCTTGAAAATGGTTATGATTCAGTAGAAGTAAATGAAGATAACGTTATAACTAATGTTGCTATTGATGCTGAAACTGATGTTACAATTAAAGATGGTGGCTACACCGCTTTAGCAGCTGAAGCTGTTCAACAAGCAAAAGACGGGATTACAAAAGCTTACCAAACTTCAATGAGTTATGGTAAACCTCAAGTAACTTGGGCGACATTAGAAATGAATGAAGACGGAGAAATCGAAAGCTTAGAAATCGATGTTTTACAATCTACAGTTACTCAAACAGCTGGGGCAGATACTCCAGAAGATGATACTGACGACACTTTTGAATTTGCTTGGAACGAAAACTCTAAACAAGAATTAGGTTATGAATATAAAATGCATTGGGGAGCATACTCTGCTACAGACGATACTCCAACAATTGCTGAATATGAAACTTGGTTAGATGATAATGAAAAACTTGAATGGTTTGAACAAGCAGACATGATTACTGATTATATCGTTGAAAACGGTTGGACAACATCATTTGCTGTTGAAGGCGTAGATTCTTTATCAAGCGTTTCGGTAACAACTAGTGCTTACGAAGAAGTACTAAGCGCTGTATTTGCAAAGGTAGAATAATTAATTTAATATTAAAAGTTGCTAATTCATTTTAGCAGCTTTTTTTCTGCTTGTTTGTTAAGAAAGCGCTTTATTTTTTAATCTTCCATTGTTATAATATAAGAGAAAGTTGGTGGTTATTTTGGTAACTATAAATGGTAATAATTTAAACTTAGAAAAATTCATAAAAGTTGTTATAGATAAAGAAAAAGTAGAAATTTCAAAATCAAGTATTGAAAAAGTAAATAAAGCACAAGCATATGTCCAAAAGGTTCTAGATTCAGGCGTACCAACCTATGGTATAAATACTGGATTTGGGAAGTTAAGTGATGTTTCTATTAGTAAAGATAAAACTAATCAACTACAAGAAAACTTAATAAAGAGTCATGCTTGTGGTATTGGGGAAAAACTTTCTGAAGCAGTTGTTAGGGGTATGCTTTTATTAAGAGTTAATGCTTTAATTAAAGGCTACAGTGGTATTCGCTATCAAGTGATTGAAAAAATGGTAGAATTTTTAAATGTAAATCTATTACCCATTGTATATGCAAAAGGCTCCTTAGGGGCAAGTGGTGATTTAGCACCATTATCGCATATGGCTCTTCCTTTAATAGGCTTAGGAGATGTAATATTTCAAGGTAAAGAATATGATGCATTAACCGGTTTAAAAAAAGCTAGAATAACACCACTTGAAGGATTAGCTGCCAAAGAGGGATTAGCTTTAATTAATGGAACTCAAGCTATTACTAGTATTGCGGCCATAACTATTTTTGAAGCCCTAAATGCATTTCATCTCTCAATGTATACATTGGCTTTGACTATGGAAGCATTAAGAGGTATTGAAGATGTTTTCGATAATGAGATACATTTATTAAGAAATCAATCAGGTCAAATTTATGTAGCTAAAAGATTAAGAGAAATCATTAAAGATTCAAAATTAACCACTAAACAAGGAGAATTGCGTGTACAAGATGCCTATTCTTTACGTTGTTCGCCACAAGTTTTAGGCGCAAGTTTAGATACTTTAAATTATGTCTACGATATTATAGAAAAAGAAATGAATGCAGTAACGGATAATCCCTTAGTCTTTGTTGATCGCGAAAAGGTTATTAGTGCTGGTAATTTCCATGGACAGCCCTTAGCGCTTGCTATGGACTATTTAGCAATAGCTATGAGTGAAATAGCCAATATATCAGAAAGACGCTTAGAGAGGATGGTTAACGCTAATTTAAGCAACGGTTTGCCTCCTTTCCTAGTGAAGAAGCCAGGAATTAATTCTGGTTTTATGATTGTTCAGTACAGCGCAGCTTCTTTAGTGAGTGAAAATAAAGTATTATCTCACCCTGCAAGTGTTGATTCAATACCATCATCTGCGAATCAAGAAGATCATGTTTCTATGGGAAATCATGCCGCAAGAAAAGCAATGGAAGTTGTTGATAACACTTATAAAGTTTTATCAATGGAATTATTAACTGCTTTACAAGCAATAGATTTTAATAATCCTAAATTACTTAGTACTAAAACAAAAAGTATATATGATTATGTTAGAAAAGAAGTAGATTTTGTAGAAGAAGATACGATAATGTATAAACTGATTCATAAAACAGAAAAAATAGTTAAAACAAAGTCATTTATAAATTTATTAAATTAAGGAGAATATGATGGATTTGACTCTAGATAGAATATTTAAAGTAATTCCTAAACCAATAAAATTTGAAAAGGGAATTAGAAGAGCACCAAAAAGAGATTTTAGTTTATCGAAAAACGAAACTAAATTGGCGCTTAAAAACGCATTGAGATATATTCCAGAAAAATGGCACGAGGAATTAGCGCCAGAGTTTTTAAATGAGTTATTAACTAGAGGAAAAATTTATGGTTATCGCTTTAAACCCAAAACAAGAATTTATGGAAAACCTATTGATGAATATGAAGCAAATACCGTTGAAGGAAAAGCATTTCAAGTAATGATTGATAATAATCTTGATAATGATATTGCCTTATATCCTTATGAGTTGGTTACTTATGGTGAAACGGGTTCGGTTTTTCAAAATTGGATGCAATATCATGTCGTTAAAAATTATCTTCAAGTAATGAATGATGAACAAACATTAGTGATAATGTCAGGGCATCCTTTAGGATTATTTAAATCAAGCAAAACGTCTCCAAGAGTAATTATAACCAACGGATTAATGATTGGAGAATTTGATAACTTAAAAAACTTTAATCGTGCATCTTCTTTAGGCGTAGCAAATTATGGGCAAATGACTGCTGGGGGTTGGATGTATATCGGACCTCAAGGGATTGTACATGGAACTTATTCAACACTTCTTAATGCTGGAAGAATAAAGTTAGGTATTCCTGATAAGGAGGATTTAATTGGCAAATTATTTGTTTCAAGTGGCTTGGGTGGTATGAGCGGAGCGCAAGGAAAAGCTATTGAAATATCTGGCGGTGTTGGTGTCATTGCAGAAGTAGATTATTCTAGAATTGAAACTCGTTTAAATCAAGGGTGGATAAGTGAAGTTACGAAAAATGAAGAAGAAGCTTTTTCTTTAGCAAAAAAAGCTATGGAAAATAAAGAATCTTCAGCAATTGCTTACCACGGAAATATTGTTGATTTATTAGAATATGCATTAAAAAATAATGTTAAGATAGATTTGTTAAGTGATCAAACTAGTTGTCATGCAGTTTATGATGGGGGGTATTGTCCGGTTGGAGTAACTTTCGATGAAAGAACCGAGCTATTACAAAATAATCCTACTAAATTTAAAAAATTAGTTAATAAAACTTTAGAAAGACATTTCAAAGTTATTAAGGGAATTGTAAATCAAGGTACATATTTCTTTGATTACGGAAATTCATTTATGAAAGCTATCTATGATTCTGGAATAAAAGAAATTTGTAAAAATGGTGAAAATGATTTAGATGGTTTTATTTGGCCAAGTTATGTCGAAGCTATTATGGGTCCAGTACTTTTTGATTATGGATATGGACCTTTTAGATGGGTTTGTTTATCAAATAAGCAAAGCGACCTAGACAAAACTGACAAGGCGGCAATGGAATGTATTGATCCTAATCGTCGTTTCCAAGATTTAGATAATTATAATTGGATAAAAGATGCAAAGAAAAATAAATTAGTTGTGGGAACGTTAGCAAGGATTTTGTATCAAGATGCCTACGGAAGATTAAAAATCGCTTTAAAATTTAATGAAATGGTTAGAGATGGAGAAATTGGTCCTGTAATGCTTGGTAGAGATCATCATGATACTGGTGGTACTGATTCACCATTTAGAGAAACAGCAAATATCAAGGATGGATCAAATATTATGGCTGATATGGCTACACATGTTGCTTTAGGTAATTCAGCTCGTGGTATGAGTTTAGTAACCTTACATAATGGCGGTGGTGTAGGAATTGGAAAAGTCATAAATGGAGGTTATGGAATGGTTTTAGATGGGTCTTTAGAAAAAGACGAGATTCTAAAAACAGCAATGTTACATGATGTTATGACTGGAGTATCAAGAAGAGCTTGGGCAAGAAATAAAAACGCCATTTCAACAAGTGAAGAATACAATGATTTGGATAATGATTCATTTATTACATTACCGAAATTGGCTAACGAAAATTTAGTTGATAAATTAGTAGAAGCAAATTATCAAAAAGGAGGAAAATAATTTTGAAAATTGTCGAATGTGTTCCGAATTTTTCTGAAGGAAGAGATCAAGCGAAAATTAAAAGAATTATCAATGTTTTTGAAAACCACAAAGAGATAAAATTAGTTAACTATGAGGCTGATGGAGATTATAACCGCACAGTTGTTACTCTTATTGGAGATCCTGATAAAATGATTGATGCTTTAATGGATTTAACTAATATCTGTTTAAAAGAAATAGACTTAAATAAACACACTGGTGAACATGCAAGAATGGGTGCTATTGATGTAATTCCATTTATTCCTATTAGCGATATTAAAATGAAAGAGTGTGTTAAATATAGTGAAATACTAGCCGAGAAGATAGCCGATAAATATGATATACCTTGTTTTTTGTATGCAGAAGCCGCTAGAAAAGATGACCGAGTAAACCTTCCAAATATCCGTAAAGGAGAATTTGAAGGTATGAAAGAAAAAATAAAAGATCCAAACTGGAAACCTGATTTTGGTCCAAGCAAGCGACACGATACTTTTGGCTCTATAGCAATTGGCGCTAGAGACTTTTTAATAGCATATAATATTGATGTTGCGACTGATGATGAAAAAATTACTAATCGTTTTGCTAAGGCTATAAGACAAAGTAGTGGCGGATATCAATATGTTCAAGCTGGACCAGTTTATTTAGAAAATAGAGGACACACTCAAGTAACTATGAACATCTTAAATTATAAGAAAAACCCAATATATAGAATTTTTGAAACTGTGAAGATGGAAGCAAAACGTTATGGTTTTGACATTCCTTCTGCTGAAATTGTTGGCTTGGTTCCAAAGGATGCACTAATAAGATCTTTAAGATATTATTACGGCGTTAATAATCTAGAGTTTGATAAAGATATGTCGATTGATAAAGTAGTAGATGGATGTAAAAAGTACCTTAAATTTAGAGATTTTGATGCTAAAAAAATAATTGATTATTTTTTGTAGGTATGTTTATGGAAAATCGATTGATAATATATAATATTAAAACAATTTATACTTCAATAAATAAACCGCCTGTAAGAGGCAAGTTAATGAGCGAAGTTGAAGTTATTAATAACCCATATATAGTTATTGAAAATGATAAAATAATTAAAATTTCAACTGGTGATTATAAAGTAGATAAAACACCTAAAACTAAAATCTATGACGCTAATCAAAAAATTATGATTCCTGGTTTAGTAGATTCGCACACGCATTTAGTTTTTGGTGGTTCTCGAGAACATGAATTTAGTAAGAAGATTGCTGGTGTACCTTATTTAGATATACTAGCTGAAGGTGGGGGAATCTTAAATACCGTAAAGGCTACTAAAAAAGCGAGTTTTGAAGAACTGTATAATAAGGCAAAAAAATCACTTGATGAGATGCTTTTGTTTGGTGTAACATCAGTAGAAGTTAAATCAGGCTATGGCTTGGATTTAGAGACTGAAATTAAACAATTAAAAGTTGCAAAAGAATTAAATAAAAATCATCAAATCGATATCTATTCAACTTATTTAGGTGCGCATGCTTTACCTAAAGAATATAAAAATAAAAGAAATGAATATGTTCAAAAAGTTGTTGATGATTTAGAAATTATTAAACAAGAAAAATTAGCTGATTATGTGGATGTGTTCTGTGAAACTGGCGTATTTAATGCTAAAGAAACAAAAAGTATACTTTCAGCTGCTAAAAAATTAGGTTTTAAATTAAGAGTACATACCGATGAAATTGATTCAATCGGCGGCACAAAAGTAAGTATCGATTTAAAAGCAAAAACTATAGATCACCTAATGGCAATAACTGATGAAGATATAACTGCCCTAAGTAAGTCAAATACGATTGCAAATTTATTACCATCAACATCATTCTTTTTAAATAAAGAATACGCTCCCGCAAGAAAGTTAATTGATTCAGGTGTAGCTTTAGCAATCTCAAGTGATTATAATCCGGGTTCAACACCTTCGGAAAACTTTCAATTGACAATGCAAATTTCAGGTAATAAACTTATGATGTTACCTGAAGAAATATTAACAGCTGCTACGATAAATCCTGCATATAGCTTGGATATTTCAAAAAAAATTGGTAGTATAGAAGAAGGTAAAATTGCTGATTTGTTGTTATTAGATTGTAATAATCTTGATTATTTTATATATCATTATGGAATTAACCATACATATAGTGTGTTTAAAAACGGGAAATTAGTTGTAGATAAAAGAAGGATAGTAGGTGAATAATATGAATTTAGTTGATATGAAAGTAACAGATTTTTTAGACAAACTAGCATCTAATGCTGCAGCACCTGGTGGAGGAAGTGTAAGTGCTTTAGCCGCAGCGAATGGTGCAGGATTAATGGTTATGGCTGGTGAATTGACTTTTAAAAAGAAAAAATTTAATGAATTAAACGAGAGTAAACAAAAAGAATTTATTGAAACTATTGAGAAATTCAGAGTAAACAAAGGAAAATTTATTGATTATATTGATGAAGATACAAAAGTTTTCAATTCACTTATGAAGGCATTTAAAATGCCAAAAGAGTCAGAAGAGGATCGAAGAATTAGACGAATGGAAATTAAAAAAGCAACTATGGAAACTATTAGAGTACCTATGGAAGTATGTAATTTGTCTATTCAGTCTTTGCGAATGGTTAGAGGCATTATGGAAAGAGCAAATAAAAACACTATTTCAGATCAAGGTGTAGCTGTATTAATGTTACATTCTGCAATCGAAGGCTCTGCTATGAATGTTTTAATTAACTTATCAGGTCTTAGTGATGCACAACTTGTAAAAGAATATCAAGATGTGATAGCTGATATAAAAGAAGAAGCAAGTGATTTAAGAGAAGAATTATTAGAAATAATTAAATTATAAAGGAGAAAATATGAAAATTTTTGCAGACACTGCCATTATTAAAGAAATTGAAGAAGTGAGTTCATGGAAGATTATTAGTGGTGTTACCACAAATCCAAGTTTGATTGCCAAATCTGGGATTACATTAACAGAGGCTATCAACAAAATTGTTAACTTAGTTGATGGGCCAATTAGCGCTGAAGTAAAAGAAGGAAATGCCGAGGATATGGTTGAAGAAGCCAAAACTTATTCTAAGATTCACAAGAATATCGTTATTAAGATTCCGATGACAATTGAAGGTGTTAAGGCTGTAAAAGCTTTAACGGATTTAGGGATTAAAACCAATGTTACTTTAGTTTTCTCAATGTCTCAAGCTCTAATGGCTGCAAGTGCAGGTGCGACTTACGTTTCACCTTTTATGGGGCGTTTAGATGATTTAACAGAAACTGATGATGCTGGTTTTAAACTAGTAAAAGATATTAAAGAAATGTTTAATACTTATAAGTTTAAAACTCAAATTATTGCTGCATCAATCAGACACATCAATCATGTAGATCAGTCTATGAAAGCTGGAGCTGATATTGCGACTATTCCTTATAAAGTGCTTAAAGAAATGGTAAAACATGAATTGACAACAAAAGGTTTAAAGATATTCGCTGAAGCTCAAGAAAAATAATTTTTTATAATAGAAACGCCAATTATTATAATTGGTGTTTTTTTATGATTTTTTTGTGAATTGAGTTAAATTACTTGCAATTTGACACCTTGTCATATAGAATTTAATTAGACATTAATTTTAGAGGTGGTATAATGCCAACGAATACTTTTTTAAATTTACCAGAGAATAAAAAAAATAAAATATTAGAAGCTGCTATTGATGAATTTTCAGAACATAATATAGGTGAATCATCAATTAATAAAATAGTGAAAGGCGCTGATATTTCACGGGGAAGTTTTTATACATATTTTGATGATAAATATGATTTAGTGCATTTTTTAATTCAATTAATTAAAAAACCGTTGCAAGATAAAATTGAAACAAGATTTTCTAATAGTGATGGAGAGTTTATTGAAATGATGTTAATTGTGCATGATGAAGTTTATGATTTATTAGAAAATGAAAAGTATCATAGATTCATTAAGCACGTAGTTTTGTTTTTTCATAATAATATTGTCAACAACATCAATAATAAAACTTTCACTTTAAATAAAGATAATAAATTAGTGTTGCAATATATAGATAGAAACCAGTTTAATAATACAAATGTTACCTATTTAGAAAATGTTTTACGCATTGCTCAAACTCTACTATCTGATGTCTTTCTTGAAGCAATGCTGAAAACCTATTCAAAAGAAGAATCTCGCAAGAATTATCAAATGTTATTAACTATTTTAAAAACAGGTTATGAGGAGAGCTAACAATGTTAAAATTAACAAACATAAGTAAATCATATTCAATCGGAGAGTTTTACCAAGATGCTTTAGATAAAGTGAATTTAGAATTTAGACAAACTGAGTTTGTATCAGTACTTGGTCCATCTGGATGCGGTAAAACCACTTTGTTAAATGTAATTGGAGGGTTAGATCGCGCGGATGAGGGCGATTTAATAATAAATGGTAAATCTACAAAAGATTTTACTGATAGAGAATGGGATATGTATCGAAATAATTCAATTGGATTTGTATTTCAAAATCATAATCTAATATCTCATTTAAGTGTATTACAAAATGTAGAAATGGGATTATCTTTAAGTGGCGCAAACCCAAAAGAAAAAAAGGAACGCGCAATTGAAGTATTAGACAGAGTTGGTCTTAAAGATCATATTCATAAAAAACCAACACAATTATCTGGTGGTCAATCACAAAGAGTTGCTGTTGCTAGGGCATTAGCAAATAATCCTGATATTATTTTAGCAGATGAACCAACTGGCTCATTAGACACAGAAACCGGGATTCAAATATTAGATTTAATTAAAGAAATTTCTAAAGAAAAACTTGTGATTATGGTAACTCATGATTCAGAGATGGCTTATAAATATGCTAACAGAGTTATTAAATTAAAAGATGGTCAAGTTACAGATGATTCAAATCCAGTAGAAAAAGGTTTAGAAGAAACCGGAAAATTAAATCTTAAGAAAACATCAATGTCTTATGTTACTGCTTTTGTTTCATCAATTAATAATATTAAAACAAAATTAGGAAGAACTATTTTAACTGCTTTTGCAGGTAGTATTGGTATTATTGGGATAGCATTAATATTGTCGTTATCCAATGGTATGGATGCTGAAATTGATAAATTCGAAAGGGAAACATTATCTAGTTATCCGATATTAGTTGAAGAATTATTTATTGACTATTTAGGATTTATGGATCAAAGAGGATCTCGAGAAGATTTAGAAAGCCATCCTGACATAGATTATATAACTCCAGAGAAGAATATTTTTGAAGAAAATTTAAAAGAAAATATTATTGATAATAATTACATTGAATATATAGATAGTTATATAGCTGATGAAGGTCAGGATACTTTAGCTGGATATTCTTTTGAAAATAAAGTTAATTTGTCGTTATTATCAAACATTGATATGGAATATGAAGTTGTATATTCAGAAAAAATAAATTCTTCTGGGATACCCTTTCCAAACGCTAACGATAATGTAATACCTTTTCATTTGATGCCTGAAGGTGGCGTGTTTGATGATAATTATGAAATTATTCACGGGGATTACCCTGTTCAAGATTTTGATGAAAAAAAGATAGAAGTTCTATTATCAATTAGTAGCTTCAATCAAATACCAGAAGAGTATTTATATGCGCTAGGTTTTGATATGGATAATATTGATGAAGATACTAAAATTAACTACTCACAACTAGTTGATAAAGAGTTTAAATTATATATTGGCGAATATGATATTAATAGTGATATTGATGACGCATACACTGTAATTGTTTCTGGGATTACTAGGACAAAACCTAATAGTAATATATCTTTGTTTATGCGTAATGGTTTAGTCTATGGACCAGAAGTGGAAGAATATTTGCAGGATACTTATCCAAGTGAAGTTGGTGGAATAAAAACTATTTCATTATTTCCGAACGATTTTTCAAGCAAAGAAAAAGTGCTCGACTATTTAGATGCTTATAATATTAATCGCTCAGAAGAAACTAGTGTTTATTATACTGATCAAGCAGCTTTATTTACATCGATTTCAAGTGGAATTATTGATGCTATATCAATTGTTTTAATTGCGTTTGCTTCAATTAGTTTAGTTGTCTCTTCAATTATGATTTCAATAATTACTTATGTTTCTGTTATTGAAAGAACCAAAGAAATTGGTGTTTTAAGAGCATTAGGTGCGAGAAAAAAAGATATATCTAGGGTATTTAATACGGAAAATATTATTATTGGATTTACCGCTGGATTAACAGGTATAGTTATTGCTTTATTATTGATGATACCGATAAATATAATTTTAGAAAATTTATCTGATATTCCGAATTTAGCAAAATTATCAACTCTGCATATATTCTCTTTAATTGCAATTTCAATATTTTTAGCTTTTATTGCTGGATTAATCCCAGCGAGAATAGCTGCTAAAAAAGATCCGGTAGTAGCTTTAAGAACAGAATAGAAAATTTTGCATTCATTTAAGTAAAATATGTGGTATAATCAATAACAGATTATATCACTTTTTTTTAGGGGGACAACATGGATTTATTCAAGAAATGTTACAATTATGATTTAACAAAAAAATATAAGGCTTTAGGAGTTTATCCGTACTTTCATGCGCTTGAAACAAAACAAGATATTGAAGTGATTATGGAAGGCAAAAGACGAATAATGATTGGATCTAATAATTACTTAGGTCTAACAGGAGATCCTAGGATTATTGAAGTTGGAGTTAAAGCGATTAAAGAATTTGGCTCTGGAGTTTCTGGCTCTAGATTTTTAAACGGAACATTAACGATTCATCAAGATTTGGAAAAAGAGTTAGCTGAATTTTTACATAAAGATGGATGTTTGACATTTTCGACGGGTTATCAAACGAATTTAGGGATAATATCAGCTATTGCTGGTAGAAACGATTTAATATTTAGTGACCGCGAAAATCATGCGAGCATTTATGATGGCGCAAGATTATCTTATGGAAAAATGATAAGATATAAACATCAAGATATGCAAGATTTAGAAACTAAGTTAAAAGCAGCCGATCCTGAGGCTGGGAAACTAATAGTTACTGATGGTGTATTCTCTATGACCGGTGACATTGCAAAATTACCTGAAATTGTTGACTTAGCAAAAAAATATGGAGCAAGAGTAATGGTTGATGACGCTCATGCCTTTGGAGTTCTTGGCAAAAACGGTCGTGGGACTGCAGAGTATTTTGGTCTAGAAGATGAAGTAGATATTATAATGGGGACTTTTTCAAAATCATTAGCTAGTCTAGGTGGTTATATGGCTGCTAGTGAAGAAGTTGTTGAGTTCGTAAAACATAATTCAAGACCGTTTATTTTCTGTGCAGCTATAACACCCGCTAATGCAGCAACTGCTTTAGAAGCATTAAGGATTTTAAAATCTGAACCTGAAAGACCAAAAAAGCTATTAGAAATAGCTGATTATGTTCGCAAAGGCTTATTAAAAAAGGGATTAGAAATTATTGACCATTCAATAGTTCCTATCATTCCTATATATACTTACTCTTTTTTAAGAACTTTAGTTGCTTGTAAATTACTATATGAAAAAGGCGTATATGTTAATCCGGTTTTACCACCAGCGACACCTGAAGGTGAATGTTTAATAAGAACTAGTTATACATCAACTCATACATTTCAAATGATGGATGAAGCTATAGATATTATAGCGGAAGTATTGAATAATTTGCCCGAAGATGATGAAGCTTTACTAAAGGTATTAGAAGACAATGAATAAAATAGTTTTGATATCAGGTGCTTCTTCAGGGATAGGATTAGAAACAGCAAAATATTTATCTAAACTCAACTATACTGTGATAGGATTATCAAGATCATATCCCAAAGTTAGCTATGATTTTGATTATGTATTATGTGATATAACTGATGAATCAGCGATAAAAAAAACTATCGAAGTAATATATGATAAATACAAAAAAATAGATGTTTTAATTAATTCTGCTGGAATGGGAATATCTGGTGCTATAGAAAATACACCTCTAGATGAAGTTAAGAAAATATTTAATGTAAATGTATATGGACAATTTTTGTTAACTAAACATGCATTAGTACTTATTAGAAATTCTTCAAACGGTAAAATTATTAATATCAGTTCAATTGCCTCAGAAATAGCTTTGCCATTTCAAGGTTTCTATTCTATGTCTAAAGCAAGTATAGATGCTTTTACCAAAGCTCTAAGAATTGAACTTAAACCATTTAACATTCAAGTTATGGCTTTATTACCAGGAGATATAAAAACAGATTTTACCAAAAATAGAACAAAACCATTTAAAGTTGATAATGATTTATATGGAGAAAGAGTTCAAAGATCAATAAATAAAATGGAACTAGATGAAGCAAATGGAATGGCACCAATAAAAATTGCAAAAACAATTCATAAATATATTAAAAGGAAAAACCTACCAATCACAAAAACAGTAGGCTTATCATACAAACTTATTCGATTTTTAAATAAATTTTTACCCGAAAAAATTGTTTTATTTTTTGTCAGAAAACTTTACGGTTAAAAATAAGGGGTTATAATAATGAAAGTTTTTATCGACACAAGATTAATTGAAGAAGATGATTATTTAAAACTGAAAGAAACTTTTCCAAAGATTGAATTTACCGATGATTTGAAGTCTGCTTCAGAGATTGAAATATTCTTTGGTTTAAATTCTCTTTTAAAAAAAGTGAACTTAAAAGAGTATAAAAGTCTTAAGTGGGTTCAATTATATATGGCTGGGTTTGATAATGTAGATATAAAATCTTTTAAAGATGAAGGAATACTTATAAGTAATGCACGCGATATATTTTCAATTACAATCGCAGAAGATGTTGTATCAAAAATTTTATATTTCAATCGAGATATAAATTCATTTGTTAAAAACAAGGAAAATAAAGTTTGGAAGCCTATTGCTAATGAATACGAAATATATAATTCAACTATTGGTATAATTGGAACTGGTTCAATTGGTAAAGAAGTAGCTAAAAGGCTACAATCTTTTTCGCCTAAAAGCATTATTGGTCATCGAAGATCAAGTAAACCTGTTAAGTATTTTGATGAAATATATACAAATGATTTAGGGCTAAGTAAGATTATTCAAAAATCTGATTACCTTATTCTAGCAATTCCATTAGATGAAAATACTAAATATTTGTTTGATTATAAAAAACTAGCGCTAATGAAAAAAAATGCTTTATTAATAAATATTGCCAGAGGACAGATAATTGTACAAGATGCTTTAATAAAGATATTGGAAGAAAAGAAGATTCGAGGGGCAGCATTAGATGTTACCGATCCTGAACCATTACCAAAGTCATCTAAATTATGGGAGTTTGATAATGTTTTTATTACTCCGCATAATGCATCATCTAGCGAATACATGAAGAAAAGATTATATCAATTAACGAAAGATAACTTAAAAAGATATCTTGATGGATTACAAGTAAAATATTTACTATAAAAAAAAGGCTTAGTCAAATGACTAAGTCTTATTTTATTTAAGCAATTTTTCTATTGATTTTTCAAGCTTTTCAGGTTCTACTCTTGAGCCATACCTACCATAAACCTTTCCTTCTTTATCAACAAGAAATTTAGTAAAATTCCATTTAATTTTAGAGCCAGTAAGTTTATTTATGATTGTTGGTTTATGTCCTTCTTCGCCAGGTATTTCATCAAAAGGTTTCTTTTCTTTTAAGTATTTATAGAGATCAATTGCATCTTTACCATTAACCTTTATTTTAGCAAAGGTTTCAAAAGTAGTATTATAGTTTAATTGGCAAAAGTTCGCGACTTCTTTATTAGTACCTGGAGCTTGAGACATGAATTGATTACATGGCAAGTCAATGATTTCAAGACCTTCATCTTTGAATTTTTCATAAAGCGCTTGAAGTCCTTCATATTGCGGAGTATAGCCACATTTTGTTGCAGTATTAACAATAAGCAAGACTTTACCTTCGTATTCTTTTAAGCTAACATTCTTGCCTTTTATGTTTTTTATATTGAAGTTATAAACTGACATATATCTCACCTCTTCAAACTTATTTTAGCAAATTTATAATAAAAATACTAATGATTTTACTTAAAGCGATTCTTTTTGTTCTTTTTTAACCCTTAGATTAACAATAAAAACTAATATAAAACCAATAAATATCATAACTGCACTAAAGTCAAAAACATATCGAGGATTTATATCAAATAAGAATCCACCGATTAAAGGTCCAATAACCATACCAATTGAGAAAAACGATTGTCTTACTCCCATTGTAGTAGAGTATAAACCAGGTTTAGCATTATCAGCTATAAAATTCTGTTCAAGCGGCTGAAAGATTGCTTTTCCTATTACAAAAACCATAAAAACTGAATAGACAGCGATAATAAAATTGTTTGCTCTAAAGACATAAATAACTGCAAGAATACTTGTTATTTGAACAATTTCTAACATTAACAAATTTTTTCTTATTTTTGTAACAAGCGGTACTAAGAAAATACTAGTTATTATTCCTACTATACCTATTACAAGATTGTAATTTCCAATTTGCCCAGTTGAATAACCCTGATCGTTAAAGTAAACATCAAGATATTTACTTAAATTTGTAAAAGCAATTGACATAAAGATTAACGAAATTAAAAAGATTAAAACAGTTTTATTAATCGATTTTATATTTTTAAAACTTTCAAAGAAATTAGGCCTATCAGCTTTGAGTACCTTATTTTTAATTGGTCTAATAAAGTAAACAATTAATCCTGCTAATAATAAATTAAATATTGCTTGAAATAAAAACACCCTTTCTAAAGAAGTTTCACCAGTACCAAGTAATTCTATTGCAGAAGGATTTGAACTGATAAATCCGCCAATAAAATATCCGAAACTTCTGCCTAGAGCTAAAGCAGCAGCTAGCCAAGCAAGATGTTTAGCACGAAACTTAGGTTCAGAGATTTCCACCATATGAGAAACAAAGAGAGTTAAACTTGCGCTTGCGCCAAATCCACTAACAAATCTAAAAAAAACCATCCAATACATATTACCAGAATAAGCAAAAAAGAATTGTCCAACACTATATAGCATTAGACCAATGAACATAGCTAGTTTTTTATTTCCTCTATCAGCAACAATTCCCCATACAGGAGCACCTAAAACTATACCTGAACTCATAGTTGCATAGAAAACACCAAACATATAGTCTGGTATATTTAAGGCTTTAACAAAAGCGGGGGTTACTGGATGTCCAAGATTATGAACTAAACCTTGGATAAGATATATAATTAAAACAATCATAATTGCTTTTTTCATGTGTGCCTCCTAGGAGTTTAAACATAGATATTATACACGAAAGCAATAACAATATCTAATAGATTGATTAAAAAAAACAACAGTTAATACTGTTGTTAAATATTTAAAACAAAGAATAAAAATAATATGCTATATGATAAAGGCTGAAGTGAAACAAATAAAATAAAAAGACCAATGTAGGACCAAATAAGATTCCAGTTGTGATGCGAATATAATTATTGCTTTTATAAAAATTTAAATGTTGTGCAAGTCCATCGATAATTAATGGAATACCAATTAACAAATAAATATACCAGGGTGAATCTAGTATAATTAAAATAGAGCTAAAAAATATTCCTATATATATTCCAGTGCATCTTGAACAAACACCCAAATATTTTAAAGAACAAACAAAAGATCTTTCTTTTTTTTGATGACAGCCAAAAAAAATTGACAGGTATTGTTTTTTTAACATCCAACTTAGGATAGTTAAAAAAGTTAAAATAAAAACAAGAGCAAAATATATTGATAACAGTTGCGAAATAATATCATTAACAAAAGGTAATAATACCATAGCAAAAACTGGTATTATGAGAATTATCAGGTAAAGAAAAATGATGTCTTTACCTGATCTTTTTTTCATTATATCTTCATTATAATTTTTCATTAACGCAATGGTCCACCAAGGCCTAACATAAACATGATAAGATACATTGTTACTGAAAAAATAACACTTATAAGAGCGCCTTTACCAGTAGCTTTAGCATTGTTTGGTTGGTCTTCTTTCCAAACAATAAACAGGATAAGTCCTACGATTGGAATGCAAAAACCTAATAATCCCCAACCAAATCCTCCCGTATCACTAACATTAGAGACGGATTTTTTTTCAGAGTTTGTTAGTTTTTTTCCACAAGCTAGGCAAACATCTTGTTCCTCAGTAACAGGGTTTCCACAATTTGAACAATAAGGCATAATTTTTCTCCTTTCAAAATTTAGAATAATATATTTCTTTCTATATCATAACATAGTTATTAAATATCAAATCTCTTTTTCAGGTTATTTAATTGATTTTTTAGTATATGTGGGATGTTATTCTTATACATTCTAAAATAGTTTTCAATTGATTTGATTTCAATCTCCCAAGTGGACTTATCAACTTTAACTAATTCTTCCATTTTAGTACGGCTAACACTTAAACCTTCTAAATTGAATTTATCTAAATCAGGTACTAAACCTATAGGTGTTTCAATAAAATTTTCTTTGCCTTCCGTTCTTTGCAAAATCCATTCTAATACTCGAGAATTTTCTCCAAAGCCGGGCCATAAAAAAGTATCTTTATCCTTTCTAAACCAATTAACATAAAATATTTTAGGTAGTAATTCATCGTTGGATTTTTTACTAACATCTAGCCAGTGTTGAATATAATTAGAAATATTATAACCGATGAAAGGTAACATTGCAAAAGGGTCTCTTCTAACTTTTCCGATGTTTTCATCTAAAACGGCAGCTGTGATTTCTGAGCCCATAATTGACCCAAGAAAAATTCCATGTTCAAAGTCAAAACTTTGGTGAACTAAAGGAATTGTTGATGGGCGTCTTCCGCCAAAAAGAATGGCTGAAATCGGAACGGGAGACTCATAATTTTTTGCTAGAGTAGGACAATTTATTATAGGAGCAGTAAATCTTGCATTAGGATGATCAGGCCTTAATATATCCCCTTTATTCCAATCATTTCCACGCCAGTCAATTAGATGATTAGGTTCTTCATCTTTTAGGTCTTTCCACCAAACATCATTATCATCAGTTAAAGCAACATTAGTAAAAATTGTATTTTTTTCAATTGTTTTCATTGCATTTGGGTTAGATCTTATTGAAGTTCCTGGAGCTACTCCAAAGAAACCAGCTTCAGGATTGATTGCATACATTTTACCATCATCTTTAATTTCCATCCATGCAATATCATCACCGATAGTTTCAGCTTTCCAACCTTTTAAAGAAGGGTTAATCATCGCAAGATTAGTTTTACCACAAGCGCTTGGAAAGGCACCGGTGATATATTTAACATTATTATTTGCATCTTTAAGTTTTAGAATAAGCATGTGTTCAGCTAACCAACCTTCTTTTTCGGCCATTGAACTAGCAATTCTTAAAGCTAAGCATTTCTTTCCTAATAGAGCATTTCCACCATAACCTGAACCATAAGACCAAATCATTCTTTCTTCAGGAAAATGTGAAATATATTTTTCTTCAATTGGGGCACATGGCCAAACTGGATCTTTCATTCCTGGTTCTAATGGATATCCAACTGAATGTAAACATTTGACAAAATCTTGTCCGTTATTAATTAAGTCTAATACCTTATCCCCCGTTCGAGTCATAATATGCATATTTAAAGCAACATACGGACTATCTGTGATTTCAACACCTAATCTTGACATTCCTAGGCCAATTAGTCCCATTGAAAAAGGTATAACATACATAGTTCTACCTTTCATAGAATTTTTGTATAAAGATAACATGCGCGGTTTTAAATCCTTTGGAGAAATCCAGTTATTAGTTGGACCGGCATTTTCTTCTTTAGATGTAGAAATAAAAGTTCTTTTTTCGATTCTTGCTACATCACTTGGATCAGAACGATATAAAAGTGAATTAGGACGTTTTTCTGGATTTAAGCGAATAGCTTTTCCTGTTTTAACCTCTTCATCAGCCAATTCATCATATTGTTTTTGCGTTCCAGTCCAAATAACAACATCATTTGGACGACACAATGTTTTGATTTCTTCAATCCATGTAAATAAAGTTTGATTTTCAATTATTTTGCTTTGCATAAGGGAGTATGCGACTCCTTTCTATATTTATTTTTTATTTTTTATTTATCTTAGCGATATTTTTGTTATAATAGATGTGATGAGGTGGATTATGGAAATAAAAGATAAAAGTATGGCTTTGTTAATTGATGCGGAAAATATTTCTCCAAATTATATAGAAATTATTATTGATGAAGCTAATAAGTATGGAAAAATTAACTATCGTAGGGTATATGGTGATTGGACAACACCACAGTTAAATCCTTGGAAACAAAAGATGAATGAATTTGGTTTAACTCCTGTTCAACAATATGCATATATTTCAGGAAAGAATTCTTCTGATTTTACCTTGATTATTGATGCAATGGATATATTGTATTCGGGAAAGGTTAATAGTTTTTGTATTGTAACAAGTGATAGTGACTTTACAAAATTAGTAACACGTTTAAGGGAAGACAATATGTTTGTGTTTGGTATGGGAGAATCAAAAACTCCAATTTCATTAGTTAACTCTTGTGAAACATTTTCTTATTTAGATAAAATGTTAGCTGCATCTGATAGTGAAGTAAAAGCAACCAAAAGTAAAACTATTAAAAAAAATGATGTAGCGACTACTTCAATTACACCCTTAAGAAAAATCAAACAAGAACTTAAGAATATGATAAATTCTAATGTTGAAGATGATGGTTGGGCATATTGGAGTTTAATAGCACAATTATTACAAAAGAAATTTCCAGGATTTCATCCAAGAAACTATGGCAAAAACATTAGACCAATAGACTTCTTTGAAAAAATGAAAGAGTTTGAAGTTAAAAAGCAAGCAACGGTAATATACATAAAAAATAAATAATAAGCCAATTTATTTGGCTTTTTTTTATTGTTTAAATATAGTTCTTGTATATGTAATCAGAATTCATTAAATGTAAGAGGCCAGGATAATTAACATTAAACGAGATGATATCACCAAGCTTATAATTAGTATTTGTGATATCTAAAATCAAATGATCTGAAGATCCGCCTATTATTTCTACATTTGAGTCAATAGGTTCAAGGTTATCTAAAATTACATCTTGTTTACCCACAGCTAAAATTGCTCTTTTCATTAAGCCTTTATCTAAGATATTAACTTCTTCACCAAAAGAATTAATACTGGTTTTTCCTTCCGGAAAACTTGGTTTAATTTTACATTCGATAATTTCAGCATCTAAGGTGAAATTGTCGTGATTAAAACCTTCGATAGCAGTAGAATAAGAAGTTTCTTTACCAAAAAATATTGATTCGCCTAAACGAAGGTTATTAATATCTTTAGGGATTTCATTTTTACCAAAAAGTGTAACTGTCGAAGAATTCCCACCAGAAATTATTTTTAGTTTTATGTTTGTTTTATTTTCGATGGTTTCTTTAACTTTTACTAATCTTGAAAGAACTTCATTACTAGGAACCAAACCACCATAACAAGTTAGATTTGTGCCAATGCCTTTAATAATAATATTTTCTAATTTAGATATTTTAATAATTTCATCAAGAAACGGTCGAGAATAATAATAACCTTCTCGTAAGTCTCCAAGATCAAACATGATAATTATTTCGTGTTTTTTATTTTGTGCTTTTGCTTCAAAATCTAAAGCAATAATTGTTTCTAATTCAGAGTTAAGTGAGATATCACAGTATTTTATTACTTCTTTAATCTCGGAAAGCATCGGAATTCTTACCAACACTTTAGGCAAATTTATTTCTTTATACTTCTTTAAGTTTTGAATTCTTGAGTCACCAATATGCGAGATGCCTGTATTGACTAGTTTTTTAACAATATAGGCGTCTCCGGCAAATACTTTAATGATTGCCATAATAAAGTCAATGTTATTTTCTTTTGCTAAAGAAACCATTTTTTTAGTATTTGAAATTAAATTATCTATTTTAATATTTATTCTCGGATACATTAAATCAACTCCAAACTTTTTTTTAATAAAATTAAAGCTGATTTAGGATGTTTCTTTGATAAAACACCTAAAGAAGCCATAATATAATCTTTATCAATATGATAAGTTGCTGATTTTGGTGGCCTTAATATTAGTTCGTTTTGAGTGTTTATGACAGTCTTTAAGATTTCTTCTCGATTCTTAAGTTTTGTCAAAGCTCCACCTGTTGCAATAATATGTTTAACATTTGTTAAATCTTTACCTTCAGCATAAATAACCTTGCCACTGGCATTATACATTTTAATTAATCGGCCACTATGCCTATTTAAAGCGATATTGAATGCTTCATATGTTAATCTTTCTGTTAATGGAAGTTGTTTATTAGTAGGAATTACTTGGTAATTTTTAATTAAGTTTGAATATTCTGATTCTAATAGATTTAACTCTTTCAAAAGTTTTTCTTTTCCGATTAGGTCAATAATATTGTCCTTATTGATATAAATACCTAAATCGCCTTCAACTGTTCGCTTAGCGAACGGTTCAGGAGCAATTAATATTTTTTCAATATTTTCACTACCTTTTGTTACTGAATGAATGTCAGTAGTAGCGCCACCTATATCGATGGTTAATAAATCGCCTATAGCTTTTTGTAAAAGTTTAGAACTTTCCATAACGGCACCAGGTGTTGGAATTATATCTTCATTAATAATTTTTTTTACTTTTGACATTCCTGGAGCTTTTATGATATGTTCATGAAAAACTTCTTGAATAATTTGACGAGTTTTTTCTACTTTTAATACATCAATTTTTGGGTATACATTATCTGAAATATATAAGTACTCTAATTGGTTATTAAAACCAAATATTTCTTTAATAATATTATGATTTTGAATATTTCCTGCATAAATTATAGGAATGTTTAATTTTAATTCAGCGAGTTTTTTTGCGTTTTCAATTGCAGTTTTTCTTTCGCCGTAATCAACTCCACCGGCTATCATAATGATATTTAAGTCAAGATTTTGAATTTCAGTGAGTTGATATTGGTCTAATATTCCAGATGTAATCATCTTTAAATTAGCTCCAGCACCTAAAGCAGCTTCTTTAGCTGCTTTTACTGTCATATCATATACAAGACCATGAACACTCATTTTGAGACCGCCAGCAGCGCTAGAACTAGCAAATGTTTCTTTTGCAATTAAGCTACTGGTTTTTAATTTATCTTTTAGATTATTTAGTGCATGATTCAAACCTATGTTTACATCACCTTCTAAAACTGTAGTTGAGGAAAATCCACTGCCTAAAAATTGTGGATTATCTGTATATAATCCATCAAATGCATTTATAACCGTTGTAGTAGAACCGATTTCAGCGACTAAACAATCAATTTTCATTATTTTTCCTTTAATTTTTTGATTATGAAGGATGCGACATGTTGGCCTTTTGTTCCACGGCCAAAGCCTTGGTCAACTCCCTGATTCCTAGCTAATTCTGGAGTAACCTGTGTACCGCCAGCGATAATTAATATATTATCTCTAACTCCTTTTTCGATGGCGTATTGATGAGTTTTTTTCATGTTTTTATAATGAGTTTCATCATGAGAGATAATCGTTGACATTAATATTGCATCTGCGTTTGCTTCAATAGCGGCATCAACAAGCTTAGTGATTGGCACTGAAGTTCCTAAATAAAGACATTCAATTCCATATTTTTCAATTCCGCCATGTTTAATATCAATAATTTCTCGCAATCCAACTGAATGTTCATCTTCGCCTACAGTACCAGCTACAACCTTTAAACCATGTTCTTTTACATAGGCTTTTATTTCCTCATCAGAAAGAATATCTGGTTCCTCAGGCAATTTCAATGTGCTTATGTCGATATCAAAGTCAATTTTGCCTTTTATCTGAATTCTGGTTGCTTCAGCAATGTGTAATACTTCTTTATGAATTACTTCTGGCTCAATTAAATTCATTTTTTTTGCGATTTCAAGTCCTGCAGCTTCAGCATATCTTATTGAAGTTGGAAGTGTAATATCAAGTACAATCATTCCATCAGCTAGCCATTCAACTTCAGGCTTGATTAAATTAGAATTTATATATTTTTCTTTTTCAGCTAAACGACGGTTGACATTATCTTCAGGATCTAATTCGTCAATGAATTGAATTTTAGATCTATCTTCAAAGGTTGAGCCATTTATTAATACACTTGGCGATTCATTTTTATCCAATTTATATTGTGAAATATTATTATAACCAAAATGAGCGGTAACAGGAGCAAAATAATCTTCATCTCTTTCATAGACTGTATTAGCACCTATACCACCATTAATCTCTCTTGAAATTCCGTCTCCATTTCTTTCGGGATAGATTCCGGAATCAATGAAATATCCATCTTGAACAGCTTGGAAATAACCACCATCTTCAATCATTTCTTCGAAAAACAAAATAGCTCTTTCTTTTAATTCTCTGACTATTTTAGGTAAATAACCTTCTGTTTTAAGTTCAATCATTTCTAATAAACCATCCATGCCAATTAAGGCTTGTTTTGCTGTGTCGCAAGCTTCTACATTATACATATGCCATGGAACATTTCTTCCTTCATCTGGTGTAATGGTTGATTGAATATCAGCAGAAGTTAATTTAGAAATCATCATATTTAAAACATGAGTAACTGTTGCATCTCTTGTTGAAGATTCCATATATTTTGTGTTCATTTGTGCGCGCATTTTATATTCTGAGAAAAAATCTCTTAATGCTTTTGCGTATGGAAGGTTTATTTTTAAATCAGGAGCTGGAACAGCAGCAGGAGGTACGGTAGATAAGGCAATATTTTCTTTTTTTATTCCTGCTTTTACTGAAAATAAGCTATTAACCGCGTGTTGCACTAATAACTCTGGCATTACTTTCCAAGCTACCATTGCAGTAGCGTTAGCGTTATGAGCTCCATCAATTTGCAATATATCTCCCCATGACATTATTTTTTTAGATTCTGCAGCATCAACAAAAGAACGAATCATATTGATGTTGCGGTATAAAATATTGTATTGTGGGTCTTGATGAGCGCCGTTAACTCCTTCTTCAGCAAACATAACAGCAATATCAGGTCCCGCAACTCCAGATACATATGAATGGTAATTTATTTTCCTGCCAACTTCATCTTCAATAATATCTAAAGCCTTTCTTTGTGCACGAACTTGCTTCCTTGTAATAGCAACTCCGCCAACGCCTTGAGGAGTGCCTTCGATTAGTCCATCAAAATGTGATTGGCCAGCAGTTCTTATAACCATAAGATGATCAGCACCATGCCAAGCAGCCATTCGCATTCTGCGGATATCATCTTCAAATCTTCCCGAAGCAATTTCTGAAGTGATTACTTGAATTGGTTGTGGATCTATATTGTTAAAATACTTAGCTGCTGGTAGAGGTACTGAATTCTTTAAGGATTTAGAAGCATCTGAATATACATTTCCTTCTAACTCCAAATTTTCAACTGGTTCTCTCCAAGTCCAACCTCTGCGTCTTGGTTCATACTTATCTAAATC
This sequence comes from Candidatus Izemoplasma sp., assembly GCA_021736305.1. GTDB lineage: Bacteria > Bacillota_I > Bacilli_A > Izemoplasmatales > Hujiaoplasmataceae > Hujiaoplasma. Next base: position 28,260 of record JAIPGD010000004.1, on the reverse strand, counting down.
TTTTAAGATTTCTCTAATATCTAATTTTTTATTTGGGTTCATCTTTTTTCCTCAAAACTTGATTTAACATTTTGCCAGTATTTGTCTTTGATAAGCGCTAATCCAGCATCTCTAATCTCAAGTTTTTTAATTTTAGCTAAGCGATAAACAACATGTCCTGCACCTTTAGATATAAGTCCATGTTCAATGGTCTTATCAACCAAAGCTTTAGCTTCCAGACTTGAAAAACCCATTCTTAATAATACAGACCTTTCAATTGCGGGCGTTGTGTTTTTGTAAGCTAAATCAATTAAGGGGTTAACTGTTTTCTCAGCTAAATCCCAAAATCTTTGTTTTAATTCTTGGTCTGTTAAATTTTTTAAGTGTTGTCTTCTTTTTTCGAAATCATCTTGTCTTGATAGTCTATGTTTCATTCTATTCCTCCACTTCAATTTTATTATCTAGTAGGATGTCTTTAACGAATTTAGCAGAAGTGTTTGTTTCAATTGCTAAAAACTCAATATCTCTATGAGATATTTTTTTATATCCTTTTATGTGATTATGAATGTATTTCTGTTTGATTTTGTTTAAATCTAAATCTTGAACTTTTATTTGATTGATATTTTTAGGAAACACAATTGATTTTCCGGGGATTTCTGTTTGAGGATTGCCAAAATGAATATCAATATCGTTCTCTCTAGCGAAAGCTAATTGGGCTTGATGATGTTTTCCTGCACTTGTATATTCAGTTTCTTGGACAATAATTATTTGATCTTCTTTAAGTTCTTGAGCCAAAGAAAAAGCAGCAGCTAAAGAAGTGTTTCCAGCCGGTCCCCGTTCTATTCCTTCTAATATAGACAAAGCTTCAGTCATAAAGAATACTTCCCCTTGGTTCACAGTAACATAGCGGTCGATGTATCTTAGAGGTCTCGCCGCTGAACGTGGAACGTCAGATCTATCTGGATTCATCATAAAAGGAATGCCAAAGCCAGTATGGCCAGTTGTAAATGATTTTTTATTAAAATCAGTATCACTTGCCATATGTAATCCTTTAAGATTAACACTTGAACCGACGATAGTTATATCTTTATCGGTAACTTTTTTAATTCCTCTAGTTGTTCCAGTTAAATTTCCTCCACCAGCATTTGTTATAACAACCATATCAGGTTCATGTCCTGTTTGGTTTTTACAATCTTCAACTAGTTCAGCACCTAAAGATTCAATACCCATAATTCCGTAGGGAGTATATAGCGATGCATTAAAATAACCTGTCTCTTCTAGTAACAGTAAAAATTTATAAAATAATTCAGGTCCAACACTTAGTTGTACAACTTCAGCGCCATAGGCTTCACAAGCTCTTGCCTTTTCAATAATTTCAGGTTGCCCTATTCCTTTTGAATCATAACATTCTTGAACAATTATGCATTTAAGACCGTATTTTGCAGCTTGAGAAGCTACTGCAGCTCCATAATTACCAGAAGTAGCAGCAATTACACCCTTATATCCCATTTTTTTTGCTTGATAACAAGATATACTAGCTCGTCTTGCTTTAAAGCTTCCAGAGTCATTTAATGCTTCATCTTTAATAAAAATTCTTGCGCCATAGCCTTTTTTAGAAACTTTACGAGCTAATTTGGTGATATTTTTGCATTCTTTTAGTGGTGTGTTTCCAACACCATTTTCTATTTGGATTTTTCTGATTTCTTTTAAAGAAAAGTTACAATCAGATAACATTTTTTCATAATCAAAACTTAGATAATTCTGTTCATATTTATTATAATCAATTCCAACGGATTTTTTCATGATTTCACTTTTCCGCGCCATGACAGCTTCATAAGAGTTATTCATTATCATCACCACCAAAAAGTTCCATCTTTAACATATTATCAATGGCTAGTAGTTCAGGTATGAATTTACCATAAGTATGCATATAAGCAGGATTCACTTGTTTTAATATTCCAGTTTCAATTCGATTAGTTAAAGTTTTTACTTCGACTTCATCTTCAAGTTGACTATCTTTAAGTAAATAACCTTTTATCCACATCTTCAAGGGAACTTTTTTTGTTTCCTCTGGAAGATTATTTGCTCGTTCACTGGGTTTTAGTATTTCCTTTTCAATTAAAACCCAACTATTTTTCTTAATCAAATTATCACTCCTCATCAATCATTTTTCTTACATCACCCATGATGGCTCTAGGAACAGGTAAATCAATCATTGTTTTTAAACCAGGTTTTGAATTAATTACGTGGGGAATCATATTTACACAAATAGCAATAGTTCCAATTCCGCCTTCGACTTCTGGAACATTAGACAAATTGATTTCAGGTTTACCTTGAATCTTAATATAGTCACCAGTAGAAGTACCAACCATTTCAGGTTCAATTTGTTGGGGATGGTACATATTAATAATTGTTGAATTACTCAATTTAGCTTTAGCAGACATTTCAACTCCACAAACATCGCCTTTTTTAGCAAAACCATAAGGTGATTTTCTGTCAATATCTGTAATGATTGGTTGCATTGATTGATTAAAATCTTGAACTTCAAGACCTAATGCATTTGCAATCATGAAAGTCGATTCTTTAAAACCAACATGGCCTGCCATGTCTCCAGTTTTCATGCGTCTATTAAATTCATCTACTGTTAAACCAACACCTTGTTCTTCCACAACTGTTTTTCCAAAAGGAGATAAAGAATTTATTCTAGAAATTTGCATATCTTTTACATCTTCCATAACACCACTGATACAAACAGCAAGTAAATCCATCATCATACCAGGATTAACGCCAGTACCAAGAATACTAACTTTATTCGCTTTTGCTAGTTGGTCCATCTCTTTTGCTAATTCAGGTTGATTTGCTTGTGGATATGCCATTTCTTCAGCAGTAGAGATAACATTTACTTTATGTTCAACTAATGTTTTAATTTTTGGATAAGCACTTTTTGTAAAGGAATCAGTTGCAAGTAAAACAATATCTGGTCTTGTATTCTTTAAAACGTTTTCAATATTATCAGAAATGATGACATCATGTTTTTGAGGATTTGAAATCTTTAATATATTAAAGATACTTTTTCCAATATATCCATCATATAGATCACAAATACCAACAATATCAAAACCTTCTTTTCTTAAAATCATTTTTGCCATTCCGGAACCCATAGCACCAAAGCCCCAAATAACAACTTTTATTTTATTCTTTATCATTCATTTCCTCCAGTAATTCTTGTTCCAGTTTTTCCTAATAAAGCTTCCTTAGCTTCTTCTAAAGAAGCAATTAAAGCAACTCTGTTTTTATTTCCTTGTAAAAACATTTTACATGCTTGGACTTTAGGTAACATAGAACCAGCAGAAAATTCGTTGTTGGCAATGTAATTATCGATTTCAGAAATAGTAAGATTATCTAAATCTTTTTCGTTTGGCTTGCCAAAGTTAATTTTCACCTTACTAACAGCTGTAAGAATAATAAGCAAATCACTATCCAATAAATCAGCTAATTTTGCACTTGCAAAATCTTTGTCGATAACTGCAGGAACACCTTTAAAGTGGTTTCCTTGTTTAACAACAGGAATTCCACCACCTCCAACGGTAATAACTAAATGGTTAGCCTCAACTAATGTTTTAATTATATCAATTTCAACAATACCTACAGGTCTTGGACTTGGAACAACTCTTCTATAACCGCGATTAGCATCTTCAACCATGATGTATTGTTTTTCTTTTTCTAAAGTTTTAGCGGTTTCAAGATTTACAAAATTTCCAATTGGTTTTGAAGGTTTTTTGAAAGCTGGATCATTTTTATCAACTTCAACTTGGGTTATGATTGTTGCAACATTCTTGTTTAAGTTTTGTTCTTTTAATTCAGTCAAGATTGCATTTTGTAAGTGGTAACCAATATAACCTTGGCTCATTGCTCCTGATTCAGGGAATGGCATTTCAGGGTTATTTGTATCAACAAGATGACTTTCAGCAAAAGCACTATTAATCATACCTACTTGTGGTCCGTTACCATGGGCAATAATGACTTCATTGCCTTCGTTAACTAAATCAACAATTGCTTTAGCTGCATGTTTAACTTTATCTCTTTGTTCTGTAGGGGTATTGCCTAAGGCATTACCTCCTAGTGCAACGACTATTTTTCTCATTATTCTTCACCTAATGTTGCATACATAATAGCTTTTATGGTATGTAATCTATTTTCTGCTTCCTCAAAAACTACTGATTGATCTGATTCGAATACATTTTCAGTTACCTCTAATGCATCTAAATTAAATTTTTGATAGATGTCTTCGCCCATTATTGTTTTGCGATTATGGAATGCTGGTAAACAATGCATAAAGATACTATCTTTTCCAGCTAATTTCATGACATTATCATTAACTTGATATGGGAATAGTTTTTCAATTCTTTCTTTCCAAACATGTTCTGGTTCTCCCATAGAAACCCAAACATCTGTATAAATAACATCAGCTGATTTTGCTCCTTCATTAACATCTTCAGTTAATGTTATTTTTCCGCCTGATGTTTTAGCAATGTCTTTACATTTTTCAACTAAACTAGAATCAGGCCATAATTCTTTTGGTGCAACTGCTGTAAAATTCATTCCCATTTTTGCAGCACCAATCATTAAAGAGTTACCCATATTATTTCTTGCGTCACCAAAATAAGAAAAATTAATTCCTTTAAGTTGTCCGAACTTTTCTATAATCGTTAAAAAGTCTGCTAAAATTTGTGTAGGATGATATAAATCAGTTAAACCATTCCAAACTGGAACACCAGAATATTGAGCTAATATTTCAACAGTTTCTTGTTTATATCCTCTGTATTCAATTCCCTCATACATTCTACCTAAAACTCTAGCAGTATCCTTGATACTTTCTTTTTTACCCATTTGCGAACCTGTTGGTCCTAAATATGTTACATTCATTCCTAAATCATTACCACCAGCTTGAAAAGCGCATCTTGTTCTTGTTGAATCCTTCTCAAATAATAATACAATGTTTTTGCCTTTCAATGGTTCAAACGAAACTCCTGCGCGCTTCTTAGCTTTTAATTCTCCAGCTAAATTAAGAAGCTTTTGAATCTCTTCAGTAGTATAATCCAATAGAGTTATAAAACTTCTACCTGTTAAATTTTTCATCTGTATTGTCCCCCTTTAAAATCTTTAAATAAACTTAAAACATAACAAGTAGATTATAACACTAAAGCGCTTACAAATAAACCATAAATTGTTAAAAATCATTATAAAATTAAGTTTTTTTTATTATGCGATTTATTAGTAATATATTTATGTTTATAGTATAATGTTTTCGAGGTGATAAAAATGGCATATGATGATATTAAATTGAATTGGGATTTCGATTTTAAGGGTGAAATAATATCTCCATCTGGAAAAGCGAATTTAGGAGATAGTGAAGAAGGTTTAAGACCTTATCATTTATTGTTTGGTGCGTTAGGTTCTTGTTTTTATGCAACTTTCTTATCTGTTGCAAAAAAAATGCGTTTAAGTTTTGATAATGCAACCATTGAAGTTAGTGGTAAAAAAATTGATGATGACTCACCAGTAATTCAGTATTTAGAAATGAATATGGTTATTGAAAATCCAAGTGATAAAAACAAATTGTTAAAAAGCGCTAAGCTTGGCACACAATATTGTTCGATTCATGAGTTAATCTCAAGAACAGCTGAAATTAAACTTAATGTTGAGTTTAAATAATTTTTAGAAAACTTTTTTATAGTTATTAAAATAAAAACGATCTAGTATTATACTAAATCGTTTTTTATTTTCTATTATTTTAAATTTTTTCTTTATTTTCTATATATTTTTCAACGAAAACTTTAATAGGTAAAGGTTTTGAAAAGAAGTAACCTTGGACATCTCGGCAATTATTATCAATAGAAAAGTCTAATTGATCCTTAGTTTCAATACCTTCTGCCAAAATTTCTATTCCAAGATTATGTACAAGTTGAGTAAGCGATTTAAACATTAAACCACTATCATTATTTGGGAAATTTTTAATGAATGTTCGATCAATTTTTACTATGTCAATTTTTATATCTTTTAATGCGCCGATTGATGAAAATCCTGTACCAAAATCGTCAATAGCAACTATTATGTTTTTGCTATGTAAATAATCAATTACTTCATTAGCTTTTTCTTTGTTTGTTAAATAGCCGCTTTCAGTAATCTCGAAGCAAAAATGCTTAGTATCTATCTTGCTTTTTTCAATGGTTTGAATAATGTCGTGGATAATATATTCGTTTGAAAAATCAAATGAAGTAAGATTAATTGATAATCTAAAATTGTCTTTGAAATATTTCACATAAGGAGTAAAATCTTTTATAGCTAGCTTAATGACCATTAAAGTAAGTCTATTTACATAAAAACTGTTCTCGATAACAGGAATAAATTCATCTGGCCTAATATTACCTAAAGTTTGATTATTCCAACGAAGTAAAGCTTCGGCCCCAATATGTTCCTTACTTAAACTATCTAATTGGATTTGATAATTCAGTTGAAATTCATTTTTATTAAAAGCATTTTCTAATTCAGCATAAATTTCTTTTTCTCTATCTAGAGTTTTCCGCATAGATTCTTGGTAAACTAAATGTTTTGTGTTTTTTTGTTTAATTGTCATTTCTAATGCAAGAACAGCTTGATAAAATAATTCTTTTTTTGATTTTGTTTCAGGATTAGTTAATGCAACACCGAAATGATATTCTAAACGCGGATTAGTCGATGGCAAATGTTTGTATTTTTCTAACAGTAACTCCAAAGATTTAATACACATACTAGTATTTTCTTTTTGAGAATAAACAATTGTGTAATCAAATCCAGGCGCAGCTATATCGAATGATTTATCCATATTTTTTCTTAAGAAATTCGCAAATTTATATTCGTCATTTATTTTAGAAGATGTACTTTTTGAATTACTTACATTATTTTCGTTATATAATTTCAACACCATAAAACATGAGGTTTTTGAATTAAAAGGTAAATGCCTAAAAGCACTAATCATTAAATCTAAATCAGTAGAATTCTGGTTTAGCAAACTAGTTGAAAGTGACTTTGTTTCAAGTTTGGGGTCAGAAAATATTTCAATATAATGTTTGTTTTTACCACTAGCTGTTGTTTCGGGCCTAATCCGCAGATATTTTAGAATAAAAATACCTGATTTACTATTATTCCAAATGTTTTCAGCGAAAATATTAGTAGTAGATATATCGTTTGGATCAATTTGAAATTGATGCACATAAAATATCTCATGAGGTAATTCCCCCTTGATTTCAGAAAGTGTATATCCATAGATATTGGTGAAGGCCTCATTAATATAACTAATTCTAAATTTATTATCTGTAATTAAAACCCCATCTTTATTTTTATCGGAAAGATACATATTTGCATTTAACAAAAGTCGGTTCTCATTTTTGCTTTTCAAGGTTAGGGCTAATGAAAAGATACCAATAAATAAAGCTATATTAATAAGATATATAAGAACAGGGTATTTTAGTAAATATGAACCATATTCATTATAAGCTCCTTGGTAGTTAATGTTACCGTATATTTTTAAAAATCCCTCATCATTATAGACATTATGTTCAATCATATCATCTATTTTAAGATTATGGATAAAAACATTATCTTGATCAAAATTGCTAGGTAATTCAGAAAGTTCAAAGATGTTTGCTTCATTAGCTGAATTATTTATTGTCCACAACTGATTATTATTTATTAAACCAAGTGTTATATGTTTTATATTTGTTGATTTATATTCATCAAATATAGATAATATAGTATTTGCATTATATTTTATTAATAAATGGAAATTTAAATTATCTTCTTGATCATACATATTTACAACAAATTTTGTAGTAGGAATGGAATCAATAGATAATTCAATTGGAGACATGTATAATTCTAAAGGTTCTAACAACTGAGCAAAAACAAATATTTGATTGTCACTGATATTTGATAAATCGTCTTCATCTAAAATACTAAGAGAGTCATTAACACGGTTTATTTTTGCGATTTCATTACCTAGAAGATCGACAATACTTATACTTAAAAATTCTGGCTTGTTATTTGCGATTCTATAGATAAGTTGCTCAAGACTCTCTAGATTAGTGGCGTTTGGATTAGCAATGTAATTAGTCATTTCTTCAGCATCTTGAATAACATGCAAATCATTGTGTGTATTTGCTATACCAGAAGAAATAATAAAATCAATAGTATTAAATTGTTGTTCTACTAAATCTTTTTGTCTAATTTCAATGTTTTCTTTATCTCTTTCAATAATAAAAATCAAACCCCAATTAATTAATATCATAATCGGAATAATTATAGCGATTATTAAACCATATTCTTTTAAAAAAGATTTAATTGAATAGAGAACATTTTTCTTTCTATCTTTCATAATGAAGAACCTCGTTTCGATATAACCTATTTAATAAATGAATCTGTTTAATAATTATTTAAATATATTCATGTATAAAGAATAATATAAACTATCTTATTTTAATTATAACATGTTTATGTTGATAAATCAAAAAAATAAGCTTTATAAAAATTGATTAAGCATCTATAATTAGTTATAATGTTAATAAAGGAAGATACAATGGAAAAATTAGAATTAATTGCAACAACTACTTTTGGATTAGAAGCTGTAGTAAGACATGAGCTTGAAGAGTTAGGTTTTGATATAAAGTCAGTTGAAAACGGGAAAGTTACTTTTTATAGTGATTTGTCTGGTATAGCAAAAGCAAACCTTTGGTTAAGGTGTGCTGATAGAGTATTGCTCAAAATAGGTGAATTTGAAGCCACATCGTTTGATGAATTATTTGATAAAACTGAGCAACTAAATTGGACAAATTATATTACTAAAGATGGTAAATTTACTGTTTTAGGTCAATCCGTTAAATCAAAGTTATTTAGTATTTCTGATTCTCAAGCGATAGTTAAAAAAGCTATTGTTGAAAGTATGAAAAAAAAATATAATATTTCCTGGTTTGAAGAAACGGGACCTGAATTTACGGTTAAAGTATCGCTTCTAAACGACATTGCAACACTTACAATCGATACTTCTGGAGATGCATTACATAAACGTGGGTACCGAGTAAATGCTGTTACAGCTCCAATTAAAGAGACTTTAGCAGCGGGTTTAATACAGTTAAGCTTTTGGAATAAAGAAAGAATATTACAAGATGTATTTTGTGGTTCAGGCACAATTCCGATAGAAGCAGCAATGATAGGTAGAAACATAGCTCCTGGTTTATCGCGGGATTTCGCCTCGAAACATTGGCCCATTATTGGGAAAGATATCTGGAAAGAAGCGATTAGAGAGGCTTATAAAAAAATAAATTTTAATGTTAAATTAGATATTAGAGCATCTGATTTAGATGAAGATAATGTTAAAGCAGCGATAGAAAACGCTGATGAAGCTGGGGTTTTAGATGCAATTAATTTTGAACATTGTAATTTTAAATATGCAAAATATGAGGGAGAGTATGGATTAATTATTTCTAATCCACCTTATGGAACAAGACTTTCAAAAAATGAAAGTTTAGATGAGTTATACACAGATATGAAAAAAATATTTAGAAGATTAAAGACTTGGTCAAAATATATTATTACCGATGAAGAGAACTTAGAAAAGTACTTAAAAATAAAGGCAGATCGTAAACGAGTTCTATTCAATGGTAGAATAAAAACAATTTATTATCAATTTTATGGCCCAAAACCAAATTAAAAAAGATCTCTTTAGAAGAGCAATTCCTTTATATTAGATTGTAATAATCCAATATAAAAGGTTGTTCAGTAATCTAAAGAGATTTTTTAAAATTTATATGTATTTATTTGTTCGAATTCAATAATTTTTCTGCAGTATTATCAATTAATATAGCACCAACGGGCGCTGTTACAAAAATAGAAAGAACAGATATAGCAAGAATTAATTTTCCTCCAGGCATTCCCATTGAGTAAGGAATGGCACCAATAGCAGCTTGAACAGTAGCTTTTGGTAAGTAAGAAAAACAGACAAAGGTTTTCTCTTTAATGGAGAATTTGGTTTTAATAAGACTAAAAGTAACTGCAACAGATCTAAAAGTTATACCAATCAAAATCAATATAAAAGCTAAAATTCCAATTTCCTCAAATAAAAATATATCAACTGCAGCACCAATAAGAACAAATAGCATCATTTCTGCCATAACCCATATTTTAGAAAACTTAGAAGTTAAACGATTTGCTAAGACTGGATAAAGTTCTAAAATAGTAATTGCTAAAGCTATGATTGCTAGTAATCCAGAAAAAGGAATTATATCTTCCATATAAATGAGCAAGAATGACCAACCAAACAATATTAAAACTTTTAAAGTATCTCGAAAATGTAATTTTTTAAAAAGGTAAACGAAAAAACTACCACTTACTATACCAATAACTACACCTAATAAGAGAGAAACTGGCAATAATAAGACCTGACTTAATTCAACTGTATTAGTTTCGTATACCTGAAGTAAAATTGTGAAGATTATTATCACAAATATATCATCAATTGATGAAGAAGCTAATACTAATTGAGGGATTTTTTTGTCAGTTCCAATTTTTTTATTTATAAGATTTATCATTCTAGGAACAATAACTGCAGGTGAAACTGCGGCTATAACACTACCTAAAATAAAGGCTTCAATAGTGGTAATATCAAATAATAAGGGGCTGATTAACCCAATTGCGATGATTTCTATAGTCGCTGGAATAAAACTTAATAAAACTGCTGGTTTCCCAACGGATTTTAGATCAGATAAATCTAAAGATAATCCGGCACGAATCAAAATTACAATTAAGGCTATTTTTCTTAAATCGCTAGAAATATCTAAGATATTATCAGCCATTAAATCTAAAACAAAAGGACCTAAAATAATACCTGTAATTATAAAAGCAAGTAAACCCGGAAGATTTAGTTTAGTGAAAATTGAAAATAAGATAATGCTTAATATTATTATTAAAGCTAAACTTAAAAACATAATTTAACCTAGATAAAGATTAAATAATCTTTCAATTTTATCAAAGTCGATAAACCGTGATTCTCTTAAAATTTCTTTTGATTCACTAAAAACAATCACTGTAGGTACAGTGAAAACCAAATGTTGTCCTTGAAATATCTCTACATCTTCTAAATATATTTGATAAGTTGGGATAGTTGGATAATCTAGCATAAATGTATTCAATTTATCAGTTAAAGGTTTACAAACATTACATGTTTTAGTTTTTGCGATAATGACTACTAATTCCGATTTGATTATTTCTTGAAAATCTTGATAGTTTTTAATGGTATTCATAAATCACCTCGATATTTATTATTGAGTTTATTATACTATATTTGTTTTAAAAAAAATAGTATAACATTTTAAGCTTTAACTTGACATATGTCAAAAACGCTTATATAATTTAGTTAAGGAGAAAGTTATGTCACGACCGAATAAACCAAGAATGATATATGAAATGCCAAGATATCATATGTATGGACCTAAGGGTAAAAGAGCGAATAGTTTAGATAAAATATCATTGTTGATTGATGAATATGAAACTATCAGACTCATGGATCAATTAGGGCTTACACAAGAACAAACATCAAAAAAAATGGGCGTTGCTAGAACAACAGTTCAAAGAATATATAATAATGCTAGGAAAAAAATTGCTGATTCGATTATTAATGGTAAGATTTTAGTGATTGAAGGCGGAGACTATATATTTTGTGAAGGTAAAGATTGTAAACATGGACAGAAACAACATAGAAGAGGTAAAGGAAAAGCATTTAATAAATTTAGTCAGGAGTGAGGAATATGAAAGTAGCATTAAGTGTTAAGAATAATATGATTACTCAGCATTTTGGCCATTGTGATTATTTTGTTGTTTACAATATTTCTGAAAAGGAAATAATTAGTTCAACAGTTATAAAAAATCCCCCACATAAAAAGGGGTATTTGCCAAAATTTTTGAAAGAAAATGAAGTAGATGTTGTTATTACTGGTGGAATAGGGAAAATGGCAGCCGATTTATTAACTGAATTAGATATCGAATGCTATATGAATGTAGATGGTGAAATACAAGAAGTAGTAAATGATTTTATTAACGGCAAATTAGAACAAAATCAAGAACCATGTCTTGAGGGAAAACACGAAGCGTAAATGTTAGACCTTTCTAACATATTATGCTATAATATTTTTAAATAAATAAAATTATAGGAGGTTATTATGGAAGAACAAAAAAAAGAGTTTTATTCAATGCCATTAATAGGGGATCCGGCTCCAAGTTTTACTGCTGTTACTACACAAGGGGAAATTAAATTTCCCGAAGATTACGAAGGAAAATGGGTGATTCTTTTCTCTCATCCTGCCGATTTCACACCGGTTTGTACAACTGAATTTATGACGTTTACAAAGATGTTAGATGAATTTAAATCTTTAAACACAGAGTTAATTGGTTTATCTGTTGACTCATTGCATTCACATATTGCGTGGTTAAGAAAAATAAAAGAATTGGAATGGAAAGACATGAAAAATTTAGACGTAACATTCCCTTTGATAGAAGATATCAAAATGGATGTGGCGAATAAATTTGGTATGATTCAACCAAATCAATCTTCAACACAAGCTGTAAGAGCAGTGTTTGTGATTGATCCTAAAGGTATAATTAGAACTATCCTTTATTACCCATTATCAATGGGTAGAAATTTTGATGAGATTAAACGTATCATACAAGCTTTACAAAAAGCTGATGCTGATGGCGTTGCAACTCCTGCTGATTGGCGACCAGGAGATGATGTTATATTGCCACCTCCGGGCTCTTGCGGTTCAGCAAAAGAACGTGTTAACAATAAATCAGAAGATGTTTATTGCTTGGATTGGTTTATGTGTTTTAAAAAAGCTAAGAAATAATAATATAAAAAGATCAAAGCTATCAAGCTTTGGTCTTTTTTAACTTAATTATTTAGTTTGACAATTAACTTAACGGGGTTATGATCACTGTATTTAAACTCTTCATCGAGAGTTTCTACTGATAATATAGTGACATTATCTGATACAATAAATCCATCAATTAAATAATATTGATTATTACCCATATTATCAGTGTCTAAAGGTTCATTTAATAATCTACAAGTTGGAGTGGTTGAATCAATTCCGAATAGGAATTCATTCTCATAGAACCAATCACTTTCAAGTGGGTATGCTTCCCAATAATCACTGTCTTTTAATTCGTATAATTCTTTATAAGTATAGTCGTTTGTATCGTTGTATTCAGAATAAACTTCTTGAAAGCTTTGATTAAAATCACCGCCAGCAATTACATAATTACCTTTGTTTTTTTCTTCTAACATAACTTCTTTAAGTTTTTCCATTTCTTGTACACGCATACTGCCATCATCATAAGCAGATAAGTGAAGGTTAATAACAACTAATTCTTTATCAGTAGAAACAATTGGATATCTATTAATCAAAAGTGCTCTTTTTAAATTAGCTAGTCTTACTGGCCAAGGAAAGCTACCTGGTAATTGTATTCTGTTAGATTCTTCAACATAAAAATTACTATATGTTGCTATACCTGAATTCACTTTTCCAATCATTTTAGTCGGATTAACAGGGAAAGGTACAAATATTGCTCGAAAATTATATGCGAATGCAGAATTGTAATTTAATAAATCCTTATAAATTTCATGTTGATTAATCTCATAAGAACGCTTTGAATCAGTATCAATTTCTTGCAATAGATATATATCAACGCTTTCTCTTGTCAAAATTGTTTTGATTCCATCAATATTTACCTCAACTTCTTCTTTAGAGCTCATACGGGTATTATTTCCGCCATCCATAACGAAATCTTCTGTTTCACTTAGGGAAGCATAACCAGTATTAAAGGTAAGAATCGAAATTTCTGAATTTAACTCAACATAATTTTCAGAGCTATTATCTTGATTGTTTTCAATGGCTATAGTTTTTATTTCTTCAGGAGTAAATTCAAAAATATGTAAAGTAAAAACAAATCCAACAATAAAAAACAATAGAATTGATATAGTAATAAATGAAATTTTAAATACTTTTTTCATAAGGACCTCTCTCTATGTTTTATTATTATATCTTATAATCATAAAATTATAAATAATAAATTAAGAATTATGAATAATTTATCTAATTGTTTTATTATATGTTAATATATAGTATAATTTTTATAGAAGAATAAGATAGGTGATAAATATGCAATATAAATTAATAGCTAAGGTAATTGGCTTTAAAGGATTAAAAGGGGAAATTAAGATTAGACCTTTTTCTGCTTTTTTATTTGAAAGGTTAAAACCTGGAAATACTATCTATCTTAGTAACGGGAAAGATTACATAAAACAGAAAGTTAAAGATTACAGTTTAAAAGGAAAACAGCATTTATTAATTTTAGAAGAACTTGATGATATCGAATTAGTTGAAGATTATAATAAATATAATATATATATGGATGAAAGTTTCCAACTTTCTTTATCTGAAAATGAATTTCACGAAGATGATTTAATTGGTTTAAAAGTCTATCAAAACAAAGAGCTAAAGGGAGAAGTGATCGATATAAAAAATTTTCCTGGTTCAGACTATTTAGTTGTCAAAACAATTAATAAAAATGTTCTTATACCTTTTCGAGATGAGTTTATTATTTACATGGATGATATCCGTATTGACGTAGTTATAATGGAGGGATTATTTTGAAAATTACAGTTTTAACTTTGTTTCCGGAAATGATTAAACCTCTTTTAAATTCATCGATACTGAAAAGAGCTCAAGATCAACAATTAGTTGATTTTGAAATAATTAATTACCGAGATTTTTCAACAAATAAACATAAGACAGTAGATGATACTCCATATGGTGGTGGTGCTGGAATGGTATTGTCTGTGGAGCCGATATACTATGCTTTAACAAGTATAGAAAATTATGAAACTGCTTATAAAATATTGTTGACTCCCCAAGGAAAAACCTATAATCAAGAATTAGCAAATAAATTAGTTTATAAGGAAAATTTAATTTTGATTTGTGGCCACTATGAAGGATTTGATGATCGTATTCGTGATTACGTTGATGTGGAGATATCGATTGGTGATTATGTATTAACTGGTGGAGAAATAGGAGCTTTAGCTATAATTGATTCTGTCGTAAGAATGGTTCCAGGAGTGATTGGCGATGAAGGCTCTTATATTAATGATTCATTTTATAGTGGTTTATTAGATTATCCTCAATATACAAAACCAAGAGATTTTAAAGGAAAAAAAGTGCCAGAAGTTTTGTTAAATGGAAATCATAAATTGATTGATAAATGGCGCAAGGAAAAACAGATAGAAAGAACCAAGCAACGACGTCCAGATTTATTGGAAAAGTATCAAAAAAACAATAAATAATATTTGCTTTTACTACGTGCATATGCTATAATCGTAATGCTGAAAAGAATTCAATAACCCTTTGTTCCGCTGGAAAACTAAGAACCAAGGAGATTTAAAGAGGAGTTGACCAAAATGTCGCAGCAATTAATCAAAGATATTACTCAAGAATATCTAAGAAAAGACGTACCTGAATTTCGTTCTGGAGATACGTTACAAGTTGCCTTAAAAATCAAAGAAGGTAATCGTGAACGTATTCAAGTTTTCGAAGGATTATGCATTAAAAAACAAGGTGGAGGAGTTAGTGAAACTTTCACTGTAAGAAAGATTTCTTACGGAGTTGGAATCGAAAAAACTTTCTTAGTTCATTCACCAGTTATTGACAGCATAACAGTTAAACGTCGTGGTAAAGTGCGAAGAGCTTATTTAGGATATCTTCGTGGATTATCTACTAAAAAATCAAGAATTAAAGAAAGACGCTAAGTTAAAAAAAGTGAGACAAATATTGTCTCATTTTTTTTTGCTTCAACAGAATTAATGAAAATTTTTACATTCTTAATTGAAAGATTGCTATTTTATGGTAAAATATAAGGTAATAAGAATGGAGATGATAGCATGGCTAAGACCAAAGCAACCATTTATAATGTTGCAATGAGAGCTGATGTATCACTAGCAACAGTTTCAAGAACATTAAATAATCCAGAAAAAGTTAAAAAAGAAACAAGAGAAAAGGTTTTAAAAGTAATCGAAGAATTGGGTTATAAACCCAATGCTTTTGCTCGTGGTTTAGCAAGCAGAAGATCAACTTCGGTAGCAGTTATGGTTCCAGATATGACTAGATCATCAATTGCTGAGATGGTTAATGGAATCGCAATTGAAGCAAGAAAGTATAATTATTCTTTAATTTTATATGTGCTAAAAGATGAATATGTAGAAGAATCTGAAATGTTAAAAGAAGTAGTTGCTTCTCAAGCAGATGGTATATTATATATGAATGATGAAATTAATGAAGAACAATATCAAACTTTAAATAAAATTAAAGAAGATTATGGTATTCCAATTGTTTTAGCAAATACACTATATCCTTTTGAAAATAAATTAACAACTGTTTCAATTGATTATCATAAAGCTGGATATGAAATTACTAAAGAATTAATCGAAGAAGGCAGAAAAAATATTTATATGCTCACAACAGCAAGGAAATATATGGTTAATGATTTAAAAGAGTCAGGTTATTTAAAAGCAATTGATGAAGCTAATTTAGAACCGCATATTTATAGAACAAGCGGTGACATATCAATTAATACAGTTCATTTTGATGAACTATACCTTGAAGCAGGTAAAAAACTTGATGGTGTTGTAGCGGTAAGAGATTCAATTGCTGTTTCATTCATTAATTCAATGATATCAAAAGGGAGAAAGGTTCCTAAAGATATTTCTGTTTTTGGCTTTCAAAACACTAAATATGCTTCTTTATCAAGACCTAGATTATCTTGTATAGATATTCCTATTACAGATATTGGTGTAAAAGCAATGTCTTTATTAAAACAAGAAATCGACAAAAATGAAACTAAACAAAAATACTTTGAATTACCACATAGCATTATCCATAGAGATTCAACAAAAAAATAAAGACATCCAAGGGGGCAATATGAATTTATATGAAGATTTAAAATGGAGAGGCTTGATTTATCAAGTCACTGATCAAGATATAGAAGAAAAACTAAATAATGAAAAAATTAACTTTTATTTAGGAGCTGATCCAACAGCTAATAGTTTACATGTAGGGCATCTTTTGGCGTATCTCGTTGCTAAAAGATTAGAATTATATGGGCATCATCCAATTTTAGTAATTGGGGGTGGCACGGGTTTAATTGGTGATCCTAGTTTTAAGAGTGAAGAAAGGAAATTGCTTACCATCGAGGAATCGCTAAAAAATGCAAGTGGTATTAAGCAGCAGGTGAAAAGATTACTGCCAACAGCTACAATCGTTAACAACTATGATTGGCTTTCTAAATTAAATGCAATTCAATTTTTAAGAGATATTGGAAAACATTTTAGTATAAATTATATGATGGCTAAAGATTCCGTAAAATCTCGAATAGAAAAAGGGATTTCATTTACAGAATTTTCATATCAAATAATTCAGGCATGGGATTTTGAACATTTGTACAAAAATTATGATTGCACCCTACAAATTGGTGGACAAGATCAATGGGGGAATATCACTTCAGGATCTGAACTAATTAGGAGAGTCCACTCTATAAAAGCAAAAGTATATGGGTTAACATTTCCTTTAGTTACTAAAGCAGATGGAACTAAATTCGGTAAAACAGAATCCGGAGCAATTTGGTTAGATAAGGAAAAAACTTCAGTATATGAGTTTTATCAATATTGGATAAACACCAGTGATGAAGATGTTATCAATCGGTTAAAACAATTTACTTTTTTATCTAAAAATGAAATTGATGCTATTGAAGAATCTTTGAATAAAGAACCGGAAAAACGATTAGCTCAAATAACCCTATCAAAAGAACTCACTCGACTTGTCCACGGAGAAGAACAATTACAAAAAGCAATTAATGTAAGCGAAGCATTATTTAGTGGTGATATTAAAAACTTAACTATTGATGAAATTGAAATGGGGATTAAAGACCTTCCTTCCTTTTCAACTAAAACTCCAATAACTTTAGTGGATAGTTTGATTGAATTATCATTAGTTAATTCAAAACGCGAAGCAAGAGAGATGATAAAAAATAATGCCGTTTCAATTAATGGTGAAAAAATAAATGATACTTACTATGAAATAGATCAAAATCAAGCCTTTGGTAAAAAGTATACGATTATTAGAAAAGGTAAGAAAAAATATGGAGTAATTAAACATAATTAAAAATAGTTTGGCAATTGCCAAACTATTTTTTTTCTATAGTTAATAAAACTTTTTCTATGCGATTATTAACAACTGATTTAACCTCTATTGTAAGGTTTTTATAGTATACAATATCGCTTTTATGAGCTTTTGGAATGTATTCTAACTTATCAATAATTAAACCGCTTAGCGTTTCGTAATCTGAACTGATTTTTAATTTTAAATAACGATTAATATCTTGGATTGGAATAGTTCCATTCACTAAATATTGATTAGGTCCTACTTTTTTAACCTCTTCTTCAATATTATCATATTCATCATAAATATTTCCAACAATTTCTTCAATTAAATCTTCAATAGTTATGATACCTTCCATGCCACCATAGTCATCTAATATAATAGCGATTTGATAATTATTGTCTTGCATTTTCTTAAATAGAGCATTGATTTTTATACTAGTAGGTATGTAGTATGGTTCTCTTAAGATTTTAGATATATCAATATTTTCAAAACCATATTTATTGGCTTGGATTAAAACATCTTTTACATGAATGATACCTTGAATATTATCTATTTTATCCTTATATACAGGAATTCTTGAATAACTTGAGTTGATAATTATCGATAATATTTCATCATTAGATTCATCGATATCGATTGCATATACATTTGTTCTAGGTGTCATTATTGCTTCTGCACGAATATCATCGAATTTAAAAATATTTTCTAACATTTCTTTTTCTTCAATTTGATATAATCCCTCAGAATGACCATGCCTAATCAGCCTTTTAATTTCATCTTCAGAAATATCTTTATTACGAGATAATTTGTCAAAACCGATTAAACTTAATACTCCTTTACTTGTAATTGTTAATAGCCATACCAGTGGTTTAGTTATTATCATTGTTATATATATAATTCTAATAGAAAAAATCGATAGTTTTTCTGGAAAAGCTAAACCAATTCTTTTAGGAACTAATTCGCCAAAAACTAAAGTAATATAAGATAATATCACAGTGATAATAATTACCGCAACAGTTTCTGGGATTTGAAGATTAATTAGTAAGAAAAAATCAACAAAACGTCCAGCTAGTTTTGAACCAGCTAAAGCACTTGATAAAAAACCAGCTAAGGTAATAGCTACTTGTATTGTAGAAAGGTATCTTGTTGAATCAGTTTGGACTTTTTTTACTAATTGCGCTTTTTTGTTGCCTTCCTTAGCAAGTTGAGCAATTTTAGAAGGATTTAATGATACTAGAGCCATTTCACTTGCAGCGTAAAACCCATTAATAAATATTAAAATTACTATAAAAATTAAAATCAGACCAACATCCATATATATTCCTTCTTTAAAAGATTATTAACTAAATTGTTTTTTGTGTTTTTTCTTGGTTAAATATTTTTTTTGATATATGATTCTTAAAGCATTAAGGACACAGAGAATTGCTACACCAACATCAGCAAAGATTGATAGCCACATCCACATAAAGCCTATTGCTGACATTGTTAAGAATATTACTTTTACTGCAATTGAAAAAATAATATTTTCGGCAGATAATTGGCGAGTTTTTTTAGCAATCCTAAATGCTTTATCAAGTAATCTTATATCATTGTTAATAATTATAACATCTGACACTTCAATAGCAATATCAGAAGCAGAACCCATTGAAACACCAATATCCGCATTTTTTAATAAAGGTGCATCATTAATACCATCACCTACATACATTGAAATAGAATTTGTTCTTATATTATCAAATTGACGAATTTTATCTTCTGGTAATAATTCTGAGTAATATTCAATGCCACCTAATTGCATCGCAATATCTCTAGCTGATTTTTCATTGTCACCTGTTAACATAACTGTATCGTAATACTTGGTTAAGTCTCTTACAGTTTGCATTGAGGTTTCTTTTAGTTCGTCTTTAATAATTATATAACCAATATATTTATTGTCATAAGCAACAAAAGTATAAGATCCAATCGGAAGTTTTTCATCTTCTACTAAAATATTGTTTTTTGCAAGGAAAGATTTACTTCCTGCTAAAATTACGGCATTGTCAATTTTACCTTTAATTCCATAACCAGGAACTTCCTGGATGTCTTTGACATCTAAGGTAGGCTGATGGTTAAAATCAACAATTGCTTTTGCGATTGGATGATTTGAATATTTTTCAATGGAAGCGGCTAAACGTAGTGTTTCATCATTACTATATTCTTGAATGAAAAAATCACCATGAGTTAAAGTTCCAGTTTTATCTAAAGCGATAGTTTCAACTTCGGTAATTGAATGTAAATATGATGAACCTTTAAACAAGATTCCGTGTTTTGCGGCAGTTCCTATACCCGCATAATAAGATAAAGGCACAGATAAAACAAGTGAACATGGACAAGAAATAACTAAGAATATTGCTGCAGCATAGATATAAGGTTCTACACTACCTTCATTTCTCCAGTCAAAAACAAAATATGATAACACCATAATTACCGCCAAGCCTACAACTATAGGTGTATATACTCTAGCGAATTTTGTTATCAATAATTCTCTTCTTGATTTTTTGTTAGTTGAGTTTTCGATTAACTCAATAATTTTTGCAAGAGTTGAATTTTCATAAGTTTTAGTAACTTTTAGGTGAATAATATCGCCCACATTTATATTCCCACTAAGGACTTCATCACCTTTGTTAACAGTGCGCAATTTTGATTCGCCAGTTAATTCAGAAGTATTGAGTGAAGTCGAACCTTTTATAATTACTCCATCTAAAGGTATTCGTTCGCCATTTTTAATGACTAAAATATCACCGATTTCAACTTGAGTAGGTTCTTTAATCACAACTTCTGAATTGATTAATACATTAGCATAATCAACTTTCAAATTTATTAAAGATGATACTTCATCTCGTGATTTTTGAACTGCACGGTTTTGAAGATATTCGCCAACTGAATAAAAAATCACAACAGCTATAGCTTCTTCATATTGACCAATTGCCATTGCAGCAATAGTTGCAATTATCATCAAAGTATTTTCATTGAAAATATTAAAGTTTTTAATTCCTTTAATTTGAAGAGTTGCCATCTTAGAAATTAGAAATAAATATCCTACCCAATATAGAATATCACTAATAGGTGATTCTATTTGAGGGATATTTATTCCGAAAAGGTTATTAAATAATGGAAATAAACGGTATCCAATTATATCTAACAAAATAATAAAAATACCAATTAATACATACTTATATTCATTAACAAATTTTTTCTGTTTTTTTTCTATTTTATCTTCTAAATAATGGGTAATTATATTATCTTCAAGGACATTTACTATCCCCTTAATATCCTCTAAAGCTTTCTCTTCGTTATAGTTATCTTTAAAATCTACTAGTAAAATCTGATTGGCGTAGTTAAAAGATGCGCTATTAACATATTTAAGTCTAGTGGTTCTTCGTTCAACCTTAGCAATACAGTTAGAACAAGTAAGGTTTTCCATTTTGATTTTTCTTACCATCTTGTCCACTTTTCCTTTCCTGTTGAGTCTCTTTAATATTATACTAATATTTATATATTAAAGTCAAATAGAGTTTAATAAAAAGATGTAGGGTTTAGTGTTTGCAAAACCTTGACCATATGATAAAATAACTATGATAGGATGTGATATTAATGAATTGGTTAGAAATAGCAAAAAAATATGAAGAAGAATATATTGATATAACTAAGAAGTTACTACAAATTCCAACTGTTTTAGAAAAACATAATCCTGATAATTTAGAAGAGCCTTTTGGTAAGGATATCAAAAAAGCTCTAGATTTTATGTTAGATTTAGCTAAAAAAGATGGTTTTACTATAAAAAACATCGATAATTACGCAGGTCACATAGAATTTGGCTCAGGAGAAGAAGTCTTGGGAGTCCTAGGTCATCTAGATGTAGTGCCTGCAGGTGGAAAATGGGATGAACCCCCTTTCTCTGCTTTTGAAAAAGATGGCAAAATTTATGCTAGAGGTGCTATGGATGACAAAGGTCCTACAATAGCAGCTTATATAGCCATGAAGATGATCAAAGATCATGGAATTAAATTAAATAAAAAAGTAAGATTAATTCTGGGATGTGATGAAGAATCAGGAATGAGAGGCTTACAAAGATATTTAGAAAAGGAAGCTATGCCAGATTTAGGCTTCGCTCCTGATGCTGAATTTCCGCTTATTTATGCAGAAAAAGGAATCTATGCTTTTACATATACTGGAAGAGCAACAGATAAATTGATTAAATCACTTAATTCAGGAGATAGATTTAATGTAGTGCCTGATGAATGTGTAGCGGTATTAAGTGAAGACAAAGAAAAAGAATTTAATAAATTTTTAAAAGAAAATAAAATTCAAGGTGAAATCAAAGAAGACAAATATATTGTCTATGGAAAGAATGCTCATGCTGCTTGGCCACATTTAGGGATTAATGCAATTTCTCTAATGGTTAAGTTTTTAAAGAGACAAACAAATAACCCGTTTATTAATATGTTAAATAAATATCTAACGAATGATTATCTAGGAAAAAAACTTGATATCGATATCACGGATAAAGAAATGGATGATTTGACTTTAAACTTAGCTTTTATTCATTATGATGGAAAAGATGTTGAAATAGGTGTTAATATTCGTTATCCGAAAAATTATGTTTTTGAAGAAGGCGAAAAGAAAATTATCAAATCTGGAAAAGAGTTTGCACTTAACTACAATAAAAAATTCAATTCAAAACATCACTATGTTTCACCAGACGACTATTTAGTTAAAGCTTTGCATGAAGCGTATAAAAAATACACCAATGATACTGAAAGCAAAATCCTTAGTATTGGTGGAGGAACTTATGCAAGAGCACTAAAAAAAGCGGTAG
The DNA here is from genome assembly GCA_021736305.1 of Candidatus Izemoplasma sp. Classification (GTDB taxonomy): domain Bacteria; phylum Bacillota_I; class Bacilli_A; order Izemoplasmatales; family Hujiaoplasmataceae; genus Hujiaoplasma. The sequence continues at coordinate 5,127 of JAIPGD010000004.1, read as the reverse complement.
CTTTTGGGCCTGCTTTACCTGGAAATACTGATCTAGCACATCAACCAAATGAATATTTAGTTATTAAAGATATGATTACTGCAATTGCGATTTATGCAGAAGGAATAGTAAAACTAGCGGGAGAATAAATATGCGATTAAGAAATGTTAAATATGCAAAGGAATTAATTAATTCTTATCCAAGTTATGTTGTTGAGAAGCCTAAAAAACATAAAGGCGAGTGGCATGAGTTTTTTGGCAATGATAATCCGATTGAACTCGAAATTGGCTGTGGAAAAGGTAAATTTATCTATGAAGCAGCAGAAAAAAATCCCAATATAAATTATATTGGAATCGAAAAGTTTGATTCAGTCATTGTAAGAGCGTTAGAAAAACTGATTGTTCAACCACTTAACAATATAAAACTTATTCGTTTTGATGCAGTAAACATCACAGAAATATTTGGCCAAAATGAAGTCAGAAATATTTATCTTAATTTTTCGGATCCGTGGCCAAAAAGAAGACACGAAAAAAGAAGATTAACTTCACCAAGATATTTAAGTAGATATCATAATATCCTACAAAATTTAGGACATATCTATTTAAAAACTGATAATTATCCTTTGTTTGAATACTCATTAATGCAACTAAATAATGCAATTCATTTTTCCGTAGATGATGTTTCTTTAGATTTATATAAGCATCTTCCAGAAAATAATATTCAAACGGAATTTGAAATAAAATTTGTCGAAGATAACAAATCGATATATTATCTAAAATCGATTCACAAGGGAGTTTAAAATGAAAAAATATTATAAAGATTTAGTAGAAATTCCAGGTGTATCAAGTCACGAAAAATATGTTAGAAGTTACATGAGAAAGCATTTAGAAGATTTATCTGATGAAGTTATTGAAGATAATTTAGGTTCAATATTTGGTGGGATAAATTTAGACTCAAAAGGGCCAACGATAATGTTAGCGGGCCATATGGATGAAATTGGCGCAATGGTTGTAGGTATAAACAAAAATGGAACCATTAAAATGATGGCTATAGGTGGTATTAGCCCACAAGTAGTTGTTTCCCAACATATGAATGTTGTGAGAGATGATGGTTCTTTTGTTCCGGGAGTTGTTGGAGCTAAACCACCACATTTAATGAAAGATAAGTCAAATAAACAAGTTTCAAGTTTTGATGATTTTCACTTAGATATTGGTGCCGATGATGATGAACATGCAAAAGAAATAGGAATTAAAATCGGGCAACAAATTGTATTTGAAAATGACTATAAAGAATCAATTGATGGTAAAAAGATATTTTCTAAAGCTTGGGATAACCGCTTTGGATCAGCTATGGCATTAGACATTCTAGAAAGTCTTGATAAAAGCAAACTAAAATCTAAATTTTATGCTGGAGCTTCTGTTCAAGAAGAAGTTGGTTTAAGGGGAGCAATTACCTCTTCTTATAAAATTAATCCTGATTTATTCATTGCAGTTGATTGTTCGCCTTGTAGTGATACATTTGAAAAAACTGATGTTGGTGGAACTTTAGGAGATGGGTTTTTAATTCGTTTTTATGATCCAAGAACTTTAATGCATCAAGGATTAAAAAAGTTTATTGAAGAATTAGCTAAAAAAAATAACATTAAATATCAATATTACAGTTCTAAAGGTGGAACAGATGCAGCGGCTGCACAATTGTCAAGAGGCGGAATTTTGGCGTGTACGATTGGAATGCCAGCTAGATATATTCATTCAACGACTTCGATGATACACAAAGATGATTATAAAGCCGTTAAACAAATGGTTTTAGCTATGTTAGAAACCATTGATTATGATATAATAAAAGAAATTAAAGCGAACGTTTAAAATTCGTTTTAAAATATAGTTCTTATGAGACCACGTAAGTGGCTTGGAAAGGAAAAGAAAATGAAAGAAAAAAAAGTATTAAGCAACAAAGAAAAAACTAGAGAGATGACTATTCTAGCTATGTTTATAGCCATCATTGCTTTATTAGGCCTAGTACCAGCACCATGGGGCACTACTTGGGGATTCTTTAGAATTGTTGGAACAGTTGAAGCAACAATTATTCATATTCCTGTTTTAATTGGGGCTGCATTAATGGGAAAACGATTTGGTATTTATTTAGGACTAGCATTTGGTATTATATCTAATATTGCTGCATTTATTTATGGATCACCATTGTTTTATTATCCTTGGGTAGCGATATTACCAAGATTTATTTTTGGTTTTTTAATTGTTTATTTTGTGGATTTTGCTTTAAAACTTTTCTCATCAAAATCAATTGCAATTTTTGTCAGTTTTTTTATTTTAAGTTTGGTTCATACCATTATTACTCTAAGTCTTCTTTATACTGTGTTCCCAATGGTTCTTGAATTACCTTATAATAAAGAAACCTTTGAATATTTTATCTTTACTTGGATATTCTTAATAGGATTTCCGTGGATACAATTGCTTGAAGCTGCAGCAGCTGGATTAATTGGTTCGGTCATTGTTCTAAGATTAGCAAAGGACTTTGGAATAAAAAAATACATGACAAATTCTGATTTGAACAATATAGATACAACTACTCAAGATTAATTGAATATTAAGATAGGAAGTGGATTATGAAGATAGCGATTGATATTGGAAATACAACAATTGCCATTGGTCTTTCAAATACTGGTGAAGAAATAAATAAACTTTATCGGATTAATACAGATAAAACTCGATCAGCTGATGAATACACTATAATTTTAAATGATTATATTGATGATTGTAATGAAGCTATAATTGCTTCAGTAGTTCCAGAGTTAAATGAAGTTTTTCGAGATTATTTTTTAAGCCGCTATAATATTAAGCCTTTATTTGTGGGCCAAGGAGTAAAAACTGGCATTCAAATTAATTCAGATAATCCAAAAGAAGTAGGAGCTGATTTAATCGGTAATTCAGTTGCAGCTACAAATATTTATAGTCAAACTTGTTTAATTATAGATTTAGGAACAGCTACTACTTTTACTTATATTGAAGATAAGATTCTTAAAGGAGTTGCAATAGCGACTGGTTTAACAACAAGTAAAGATGCTTTATTTTCAAAAACTTCTTTATTACCTCAAGTAGAACTACAAGCTCCAAAGAATACTTTAGGTAAGAATTCTGTTGATGCATTTAAATCAGGTTTAATTTATGGCCATGCATCAATGGTTGATGGAATGGTAGGAAGAATTAAAACTGAAATTAACAATCAAGATTTAAAAGTGATTATGACAGGTGGACATGCAAGATTTATTCATTCACTTTGTCATCAAGATATAATTCGAGATGATTTGTTGATTTTAAAAGGATTACTTATTATTTTGAAAAAAAATAGTTAAAAAATATTCGCAATGAAAATGCACTTGTCCAAGTGCATTTTTTTCATATCTATGATAAAATAAATAAGTCAAAGAGGTGGACTATGGAAAAGAACTTATTATTAATTGATGCAAGTAATTTATTGTTTAGGTCATACTATGCAACTGCCTATTCAGGGAATCTTATGAAAACTAAAGATGGCCGATATACTAATGGAATCTTTGGCTTTGTTAGAGCAATGAATAATTTATTGAATAGAGATTATACTCATATAATTGTTGCTTTAGATTCGATAGGCAAAACACATAGACATGAAATATACGAAGAATATAAAGGTACTAGAAAAGATGCTCCTGAAGAATTAAAAGAACAATTTCCATATATGGAAGAATATCTAGAAGCTGCAGGAGTTTATTGCTATAGAGAAGAAAGATATGAGGCTGATGATGTTATAGGTTATGCTACAAAACATTTTAAGAGTAAATTTGATAAAATAACTATTTATAGTAATGATCAAGATTTAATGCAATTAATAGATGAGAATGTATATCAATTAATTTCGAAAAAAGGACTTAGTGAAGTAGAAGTTTTAGATAAAAAGTCTCTTTATGAAAAAATGGGGTTGACTCCTAATCAAGTTCCTGATTATAAAGGTTTAGTTGGTGATAGTTCAGACAATATACCGGGAATAAAAGGTGTAGGGAAAAAAACAGCACAAAAATTACTTGATAAATACAATAACGTTGAAAATATTATTGAGAATATTTCAAATTTATCAGGCAAATTAAAGGAAAGAATTGAAGAAAACATTGAAATTGCAAAATTTTCTAAAAAACTTGCGACAATAGAAACAGATTTTGATAATGACTTAAACATTGAAAAAGCAAAATACAATGGATTTAATATTGATAAATTACGAGATTTTTATCAAAAAATGAATTTTAATTCTTTTTTGAGAGAATTAAATAAGGATAAAAAAATTGAAAAATATAATTTTATAAATGTTGAAGATATAGATAGTTTAAATAAAATAGCCTTAAATGATGGATATTTATTTATAGAAACATACGAAGATAACTATCATAAAGCAAATAAATTAGGTTTTGGATTAATAACAAATGATAAAACATATTATATTGATTATGAAGTTGCGATAAAGTCAAATAAATTTATTGAGTGGTTAAAGGATGAATCTAAGCACAAATACGTATATGATTTGAAAAAATTAAAAGTAATTCTTTTATGGGATGGTTTAGATATATCTGGAATTAAATTTGATTTATTATTAGCGGCATATTTAATTGATGCTAGTATTAATCAAGATGAATTTTCACTAGTAGTAAAATCTTTAGACCATTATGAAGTTTTATCAGATGATTTAATTTATGGAAGAGGAGCAAAAAAGCATATACCTGATAAAGAAAAATATATCAAACATATAATTACTAAAGTAAAAGCAATAAAGTTATTAAAAGCTGAAACTTTAAAAAAACTCAAAGATAATCAACAAGAAAAGTTATATTATGAAATTGAACTTCCTCTCGCTAATACTTTGGCAAAAATGGAATATGCTGGTATAACTATAAATAAAGATAAATTAATTGAATTTGGTGAAACTTTAGATAAAAAAATATTAGAACTTCAAAAACATATTTATAATTTAGCAGGTGAAGAATTTAATATTAATTCACCAAAACAATTAAGTGAAATATTATTTGAAAAACTTAATTTGCCAGCAAAGAAAAAAACTAAAAGCGGATATTCAACTGATATTTCGGTTCTAAAAAAACTAAAAAAT
>JAIPGD010000035.1 GCA_021736305.1 Candidatus Izemoplasma sp. | reverse complement strand
TCACGCCAAGATTTTATTCCACACTTCCTCCAATTCACATCTCACGATGGATACCTTGTGCTTCCTTAGTGGTTGGTTTATGAGTACCCCCACAGTGGTCTTTCACCACCTAGTTATATGCCATGCCCGGCACACTAATAAAAAACCGAGATAATTTTTCTCGGTTTTTTTTATATTTTTAATTATATCATTTTAAAATTTTTAAGGGTGCATTTGCCATTGCTATAAACTTATCAGGATCTAAAGAAGCACCACCAATCAAAGCACCATCAATATTTTCTTGAGAAATCAACTCATCAATATTTTCTGGTTTTACAGATCCGCCATATTGAATTCGTAAGTCATCAGCTACAACTTCCCCATGTAACTCTTTAATAACACTTCTTATATAACCACAAGCTTCATCAGCTTGTTTAGCAGTGGCTGTTTTACCAGTTCCGATTGCCCAAATCGGTTCATAAGCAATAACAATACTTTTTAACTCAATTGCACTAATGTCTTTGAATGCTTTTTTGACTTGTTTTTTTAAAATTTTATTTGTATTATTATTTTCTCGATCTGCTAATTTTTCACCCACGCAAACAATAGGCAATAAATCATTTCTGATAGCTGCCTTTATTTTTTTATTAACATCCTCATCTGTCTCATGGAAATGTTGTCTTCTTTCGCTGTGCCCAATTAAAACATATTCGACATTATATGATTTTAGCAAAGGGCCAGAGATTTCTCCTGTAAAAGCTCCTTCGTCTTCATAGTAAATATTTTGTGCGCCTATTTTAAGTTCTTCACCTTGTCTTGTAATTAAACATCTTAGCATTGGTGATTGCGGAAAAATTACTGTATCAATTAAATTATTATCTGGCATTTCTTCTGAAACTTTTAAAATAAAGAACAATGCTTCATCTCTAGTTTTAAACATTTTCCAGTTTGCAGCGATAATTGGTTTTCTCATAAAATCATTCCTTTAAATATATTTTTTAACAATCGCAGTTTGAATCATCACAACCGCAATCAACTGAATCGTCAATAGATTCAATTCCCGGTAATTCTTTTCCTTCTAAAAATTGCAATGATGCTCCTCCACCTGTTGAAATATGTGTGAAGTCATCTCTATAACCCATTTGTATAGCTGCGGCTGCTGAATCTCCGCCACCTATGATTGTTTTAGCGTTTTTCATATTTGCTAAAATTTCACAAACAGCTTTTGTTCCTTTAGCAAAATTCTCAAACTCAAATACACCAACAGGTCCATTCCAAACAACTGTCTTCGCGCCTTTAAGATGTTTTTTAAATTGTTTAACAGTTTTAGGCCCAATATCCATTCCGGTTTCATAAGGTTTAATATCTTTATATTTAATCACGCGGAAATTAGCATCTTCAGAAAACTCATCCGCAACTACCAAATCAACTGGTAAAATTAATTTACCTTTAGCTTTCTCGATAAGCGATTTTGCTAAATCTAATTTATCATTTTCAACAATAGAATCACCAATATTGTAACCTAAAGATTTCATAAAGGTGTAAGCCATTCCTCCACCTATTAATACTTTGTCCGATATTTTTAATAAATTTTCAATAACACCTATTTTATCGGAAACTTTAGCTCCACCTAAAATAGCAACAAATGGTTTTTCAGGATTTTCTACAGTCGAGCCAATATATCTAATCTCTTTTTCCATTAGATATCCAGCGGCTGTTTCCAATCTACTAGCAATCCCTACATTTGAAGCATGAGATCTATGAGCAGTTCCAAAAGCATCATTAACAAAAACATCGCCTAAACTTGCCCAATATTCACCTAATTCAGGATCATTTTTAGATTCTTTCTTACCATCAAGATCTTCAAACCTGGTGTTCTCAACCATGACTATATCTTTTGGTTTCATTTTATTTATAGCTTTTTCTAATTTTTCTCCTCTTGTAACAGGAACAAAAGTAACTTCCATATCTAGTAACTCAGCCAATCTTTTTGAAACAACTTCTAATGAATTAGTTTTTTTATCTTCTTCAGTTTTTATCCTTCCTAAATGAGAGAATAAAATAACTTTCGCATCTTCTTCAATTAGAAATTTTATTGTAGGTAAAGCTTGGATAATACGGTTATCATCTGTAATAGAACCATCTTTAATCGGAACATTAAAATCAACCCTTACCAATACTTTTTTTCCACTTACATGTAAGTCTTCTAAGACTTTCTTTTTCATAAAATCCTCCTTATTCACATAGACTATTATACTAAAAAAAAATGGTTTTTTCCACTATATAATATAATTATCAAAATTAATTTATTTTAATTTTGTAATCTAATAATATTCGTTCAACTTTTTTGTTTTGATTAATGAAATTATAATAAGATTTTAATTTTATGCAATGACCAGACAAAAACTTTACTATGACCTTATTATCAATTTTTGTCCACGAACAAATAGAAAAATAATTAATGTAAACTGCTTTTTCTAACCGATAACTATAAATAGCTAAAAACAAGTGATTTTTATCTATATATATAGGAATTTTGCTTTTAAATTTAAAATATCTTTTTGTTTGTTTTTCACGCGATTTCAAATCAGTTAAACAAGGCTTTAACAAATCATTAAAATATCTAGTTATAGGTATGTCATTAATCTCTATGTGATTGTCTTCAGCTATAATAAGTTTAAAATTATTTTTAATAATATAATCAATCATTCAACCCTCAATTTTACAAATTTATTTTTAATTATTAGATAACTAACTTGTTTTAAAACAATTTTATCAAAAAAAAAGAAGGAAATCCTTCTTTTTTTATGCCTTAATAAACTGTTCAACATCCATAACAAAGATGGTTGCTCCTCCAACCTGAACCTCTACAGGTGTCGAAGAGAAAATACCAAACTCACTCGAAATAGCATTAGGAACAAGTTTTGTTCTTTGTTTAGAATGTTCAGATATCACTTCTATACACTCATCTAAGCGGTCATTTTGAACACCAACAATTACAGTTGTATTCCCACTTTTTAAAAACCCACCAGTTGTAGCTAACTTAGTAACAAAAAAATCTGATTTTATTAATTTCTTAATTACTTGATTAGCGTCATCATTAGAAACAATTGCCATTACAAGTTTCATAGCCAATAGCCTCCCTTTTATTCATTTTACCACAATCTATAGTCACTTTGTCAAATATAAAGAAAAATAAACTTGCTTTAATATAAAAAGGAAAGAACTAATCCTTCCTTTTGTGCTAAATTTAATTATTCTTTTAAGATTGCTGTAATTGGAATAATCAAGAAAAATAACCAACTCCAATGATATCCATCAAAGAAATAACCTGCTAGAAAAAACAATATTGCAGCTATAAACGGTGTATAAGCAACAAGAGGAATTTTTTCTTTAAAGTTCAATTCCTTTTTACTAGCATATATTGCATACATAGGAAACAACAGGAATATAACCCAAAGTGGATGCCATATTCCAAATATTGTACCTAATACAATGTAGGTGGTTGCTAATAAAAACAAAAAGACTCCTGCTTGCTTTTCTAATCGTTCATTTCGCTCTGAATTTACCTTAAAAGTAATCCATCTTCCATAATAAATTGGTAAAAATAATAATAAAAAGATAAACCAGTTATATTTAAAAGGGAAGAAATAATAAGATAAAACATATACTAAAGGAATAAGAATAAAACTTATTGCAGTAAATATTTTATGTTTAGAATTTTCTCCAATAATTCCAACAGCCGGTATAATAAAGAAAACTGTCCAAGTTGGATGCCAAACATCCAAACTGAAACCAATAATCAAAAAGATAAGCAAAGCAATGAATGGTGTCAGTTCAATAATACTAGACTTAGTATTAACTTTTCTTTCAGATAATATAGCAGTAAGTGGAATTAATAAAAACACTAACCATCCAGGATGCCAATATCCAAAACCATAACCTAAAACAAAAAATAATATCAATGCAACGAATGGAGATATTGCAACTATTTTATTTTCCTTAGCACGTTTAAACACACCAGTATTTTTTAAGTTTTTAGCAATTTCTTTTGGCGTGCCAATTCTTTCTTCTAATACTTCATCGTAAATATTGTTTTCTTGAGCTTCGTCAATAATCATATCGTATTCTTCAATAATTTCAGATATGCTATCATCATCAAAGTCATATTCTTTTAAATAACTCTCTAATTTCTTTAAATATTCATTTTTATTCATCGTTAATTTCCCCCTTCAATATTCTTTCTACAGAATGATAAAATTCCTCCCAAGACCGACTTAGTTCTTCTAATTTTTTTTCACCAACTTCAGTTAATTTATAGTATTTCCTAGGAGCTCCTACTGCATTATTGCCTTTTTCTTGATCTAAATATCCTTCTTTATTTAAGCGCCTTAGAATTGGATAGATTGTATTCTCATTTACTTTCAAATTATGAATTTGATTTAATATTTCATATGTTGATGATTTCTTCAAATCAATAATTTTCATAATACATAATTCTATTACGCCTTTTTTCATTTGCGAGTTCATAATTTTACCTCCCACAATCATATTATCATATAATTGTGTTAAACACAATAACTTTTTGTATTTTTTACAAAAAGTATTTTAAATAAAAAAACTCACAACTTTATTCATTGTGAGTCATCCTATATTAGCCAATTGAATCTGTCATCTCTAATTTAATTAACTGATTTAATTCAACTGCATATTCCATTGGTAATTCTCTAGCAAAAGGCTCAATAAATCCCATCACTATCATTTCTTTTGCTTCGTCTTCAGTAAGGCCACGACTCATTAGATAAAATAACTCTTCATCACTAACCTTAGATACAGTTGCTTCGTGTTCAATTTGTCCCTTAAAGTTTTTAACAATATTTGTTGGAATTGTATCTGAAGTAGAATCGCGATCAACTAAAATCGTATCACATTCAATTGTCGATTTAGCGTTTTCGGCACTACCTTCCTGAGAAACCAACCCTCGGTAATTAACTTTACCACCTTTTGTTGCGATTGATTTAGATACTATTTTGCTAGTTGTATTCTTACCAATATGTATCATTTTAGCCCCAGTATCTTGATATTGATTTTTCCCAGCAAAAGCAATTGTAATTGTTGTTCCTTTAGAATAATCACCTTTTAAAATGCAACTAGGATATTTCATATTTATTCCAGAGCCAATATTTCCATCAATCCATTCCATATGGCCATAATCTTCAACAATTGATCTTTTCGTTACTAAATTATTAATATTAGTAGACCAATTTTGAACAGTCGAATAACGACACTTAGCATTACTTTTAACATAGATTTCAACAACTGCTGCATGTAATGAGCTATTTGAATAAATCGGTGCTGTGCAGCCTTCTACATAGTTTAACGTTGAATTATCTTCTACAATAATCATTGTTCTTTCAAATTGACCCATTCTTTCTGAATTAATTCGAAAATATGATTGAAGTGGTTTTTTTATTTCTACACCTTTAGGGACATAGATAAATGAACCCCCACTCCATACTGCGGTATTTAATGCAGCATATTTATTATCATTATATGGAACAGCTTTAGTAAAATATTCCTTGAACAATTCCGGGTATTCTTTTAGGGCACTATCAGTATCTAAGAAAATAACACCCAGATCATTTAATTCTTTAATTGTACTATGATATACAGCTTCTGATTCAAACTGAGTAGTAACACCTGACAAATACTTTTGTTCAGCTTCAGGTATCCCAAGCTTATTAAAAGTATCCTTGATTTCTTCAGGTACATCTTTCCAATCTTTTTCAACTTTATTAGAAGGTTTTATATAATAAATTATGTCATTAAAATCAATGCTTGTTAAATCTGGCCCCCAACCTGGATTTTCCATTTCATAAAAAGTTTTTAAAGCATCTAAACGAACTTCTAGCATCCACTTAGGTTCTTCCTTTATCATTGATATTTCCCTTACAACTGATTCAGACAAACCTCTTTTAGTCTCTCTTATAGATTTTGTCTTTGTTTTAAAACCATATTTATAATCTTTTTTAAAATCAAAATCTTTTTTTTCACTCATAACTATCCTCTATTCTAAGGTGTCTTTAAAAGCAACCCAAGCAATTGATGCACACTTGATTCTAGCGGGAAATTTTTTAACTCCACTAAAAACAGACGCTTCTTCTAAATCTATCGACTGATCATATTCTTTATTTGTTACCATATTAAGATATGCATCAGCTATTCTCTTAGCATCTTCAACAGTTTTACCTTTCATAATTTCAGTTAAAACTGAAGCTGATGCCACTGATATAGAACAACCTGTAGCTTCTTGTTTAATATCTTTTACTTTATTATCTTCTATTAAGGTTTGAACAGTAATATCATCACCACAAGATGGATTTTTTATTCGATTACTTTTATAATTTTCATTATCCACTAATCCATGGTTTCTTGGGTTTTTATAATGTTCCATAATAATTTCTCGATACAAATTATCTAAATTACTCAAAATCTCACCTCTAAAATCCTAGTTTTTTAAAATAATCTATTGCCTCTTTAATTGTTTCAACTAAAAAATCTATTTCTTCATAAGTATTGTAAATATAAATTGTTCCTCTTAACGAAGCATTTATATTTAAATAATCGTGGATTAATTTTGCACAATGTTGTCCAGCTCTTAGCGCAATATTTTTTTCAGCAAAAAAGGAAATCGCATCATGACTTGGAACATTCTCTAAATTAAATGTAAAAATATTAGCATCTGAATTGGGATTATAGATAATCAATCCCTTAATCATTTCTACTTGATTAAGAAAGTAATTATATAAATCCTTAGTATATTCACTTACTTTGTCAATCCCGATATTCGTAAGATAATCTACTGCTGTTTTCAAACCGATAGCACCTGCTATTGGCATTGTTCCTGCTTCGAATTTTGTTGGACTAACTTTCCAACCAAAACTGTTTTTTTCAACATCTATAGTCATATCGCCACCAAATTCAATTGGTTTTATTTTTTCTAATAACTCTTGTTTTCCATATAAGACCCCTATTCCTGTCGGGCCTAACATCTTATGGCCAGAAAAAGCAAAAAAATCAACATCTAGAGCCTTTACATCTACAGGAATGTGTTGAACTGCTTGTGCGCCATCGACAATCACTATAGCATTATGTTTATGAGCAATCTCCACAATCTCTTTTATCGGAACTATATAACCCATAACATTTGAAACATAATTGATTGCTACAACTTTTGTTTTATTTGTAATCGCTTTTTTAAACGCTTCTATTGTTATCTTTCCTGGCTTTTCTAATTCAATGTATTTTAATTTCGCCTTTGTTTTACTCGCTACATTTATCCAAGGTAAAACACTTGAATGATGTTCTAACTCACTCGTAAGAATTTCATCATCAGCGGTTAAATTAGTTAATCCATATGCGCTTGCTACAAAGTTTAAAGAAGCCGTAGTACCTCTTGTGAAGATTATTTCATCATTCTTTGCATTAATAAACTTAGCGATTGTCTTTCTAGATTCTTCATAGAGTTCAGTTGCTTTTTGGCTTTTATCATACATCCCACGATTAATATTTGAACTTAATTCTCGATTATAGTAATTAACTGAGTTAATCACTATTTCGGGTTTCAAACTTGTTGCAGCGCTATCGAAATAATAAAAATCTCCATTAAGTTGTGGAAAATCTTGTTTCCATTTGTTTTCTATCAAAACGTCTCACCTTCTAAATAAGTTTTCTTATTTTTGTTTTTAACTGAGTTTCTAATCTTTTATGTTTTATTTTTTTGATAAACGGGTTAATATATCCCGAAATAATTAAATTTTTTGCTTCTATTTCTGATAATCCTCTGCTCAAAAGGTAAAACAATTGATTTTCATCTATTTGGCCAATCGCAGCTCCATGACTTGCTTTAACATTGTATTCATCTATAAACAGTTTTGGTTCAACCTTAATCTCACCGTTTTCCGACAAAATTATCCCTTTGTTTAACTGTTGACAATTAGAATTTTCTTTACCTTTTTTAATCGTTCCATTAACATTATAAGTCAATTTTGAAGATTGATTACTTATTAACCAATTATGGATTTGAGAGTAAGTCTTTTTAGCGTTATGATAAACGTATTGATTTACATGTGTTATATCATCATTAGAACCAATATTTAGTAAATCTATATCTAAATTCGACATTTCTTTATTTAAATATATAAATTCAGTTAAATTAAATTCACCTCTATAGGTAAGGTTGTTTATAAGAATCAATGAACTCTTATAGCCTAAGTTAAATTCTCTATATACATTTTGTTTTGTTCTTCTTCCTGAAATAAAATTACTATATAATTTCACTACAGAGTTGTCATGAATATTTATATTAAAATCGATATTAGTAATTTTTGTATTATAACTAATAAAAAATAATTTTATATTTGAATCTGATTTGACATTAATTCTTAATTTATCTATCGAAAAATTATTCAAATATAGATATACACTATCAGTCCCATACAAAAATAATTGATTATTTTTATAATCAAATTTTGAGTTGTTATCTATTTCTTTTTCTGAAAAACCAATCACATTATTATGGTTTTTTATATATTTAGGTATCTTCATCATCATACCAAAGATTTAGTCGGGCAATTTCCTAATGAGTAAGGTTTGTCATCTTCATCATCTATTCCGAGTTCTGTTTTAACCCAATCATAACCTTCTCGATCAATTTTAGTAATCAATTCGGTATTGCCAGTTTTAACAATTTGTCCATTAATCATTATATGTACAAAATCAGGTTCAATATAATCTAACAACCTTTGATAATGAGTAATTAAAATTAATCCTAAATCAGCTGATTTTTGTTTTGTCACATGTTCGCCCACTAATTTTAAGGCATCAACATCTAAACCTGAATCTATTTCATCCAGAAATGCAAATTTGGGATTCAACATTTTCATTTGTAAAATTTCATTCCGTTTTTTTTCTCCACCAGAAAAACCTTGATTTAAATAGCGATGAGCCAAACCTTTTCCCATATCTAAATCTTGTGAAGCACTTTCATATTTTAAGATAAACTTACCAATCCGTAAATGTTCATCTTTTCGCATTCTTTTTTGGATTGCAGATTTTATAAAATCGAAATTTGTAACTCCCGGTACTTCAATTGGATTTTGCATTCCAAGAAAAATTCCTCTTCGAGATCGTTCATCAACTGACAAATCTATAATACTTTCGCCATCTAAAAGAATATCGCCTGATTCTACTTTATATTTAGGATGTCCCATACAAACTTGAGCCAGTGTAGATTTACCAGTTCCATTTGGCCCCATGATCGCATGAGTTTCACCACTCATAATTTTGAGATTGATACCTTTTAATATTCTATTTCCTTCAACAGAAACATATAAATCTTTAAATTCTAGCACCATATTTTAACCTCCAGATTTCCATAAATATTCTAACTTATTTTCTTATATTATGCAAAATATATGAATGTTTAATTTTTTAATCATAAAAAAAAGAGATTCAAAAGAATCTCTTATTCATCTACCGTCTCAGAACCAATTATATCTGGGCTTTTTGTATGTTTTAATGATGTTATTCCTAATATTTTTCGGAATACGGTTAAGAAAATAAATGCAAACAAAGAAAACATGATACCGAGAGTATAATGAAGTAAGAAAAAACTGAGCTTAATTCACAATTTTTGCTTGATTTATAATTTATCTTAACTAACCTACTACAGTTTGCAAGAAAACATTTTGTAGAATGCTTAATGCGACATATGAAAACACCATTGAAATGAGAGGTGTCAAAACCCATCCTATACTAATATTACCTATCTTGGATAAGTCAATATTTCTTCCACCTTTTATTAGTGCAATACCCATAATCGCCCCTACAACTGCTTGTGACTGCGATACAGGAACAAGCGGTAAGGCTGGTAAATTTCTAGAAGTTAAGAAGTTATATAAGCCTTCTGATGAAAATACAAATAGTACAAACGCAGTAGCCAGCACCACAACAAAAGCATTAATCGGTGAAATCTTGAATAAACTTTTTCCCACTGTATTCATTACTTTTTTAGAGTATGTAAAGACACCCACCGCTATAGCAATACCTCCAAGTAAAAATAATTGTTGAATTCCTGTAAAAGTCACACTACCAATTACAATATCATTGAATGGTGATACCTTTATAAAAACACCCATAACATTTGCAATATTATTTGCACCTAAACTATAGGACCCAAACGCACCAGCAATAATAAGTCCCCAACGTATATATTTATCCATTTTAACAACATGAATTTTCGTATGCTCTATAGTATACTTAACAATCCAATAGATAATAATAGCAAAAATAGCCGCTAAAATTGGTGTGAAAATCCAAGTTTGAATAATATCAATTACAACACTAGTATCTGTCTGTAGACCAGCAAATACATTCCATCCAATGATGGCGCCTACAATCGCTTGTGAGGTAGATACCGGCAATCCTCTTTTAGTCATAATCATAACAGTAAAAGCTGCGGAAGCAGAAACAGCAAAAGCTCCGGCTAGAGCATTAATAGCGCCCAACTTTCCAAGTGTATGTGAAGTCCCAGACCCTCCTGAGACAGCACCAATGATTACAAACACACTACAAATTAAAGCCGCTTTTCTAAAACTAACCATCCTAGTACCTACAGCAGTTCCAAAAATATTAGCTGCGTCATTAGCTCCAAGCGACCATCCCATAAAAAGGCCTGCTGATAGAAACAAACCAACGACTAAAAAATCCATAGGCTATAAACCCCCTTGATTCTAAACAGCATTATATACTCCTTTTAAATTTGTACACAGATAATTTACTAGCTACCTTTTCTGCTATATCCGATAAATCAGCTAATTCATTTGCAAATCTTTCTAGAAGAAGTTTTTCACTAAAGGTACAATCAATCTGTCCACCAAAAATTTTCAATTTAACATTGTGTAATAAAGTATCTACTTCCGATTCAAAAAGATTTGTTTTTGTTATATAATCTTCAACAGTCCTAAATTCAGTCAAATAAAGTCTAACACCCTTAATAAGAGTTTCGACTGCTTTGTTTGATTTCTTAGCAATATGACCAAAATCATCAATTAATGATGGATCAATATTTGGTTTTATGACTTGTAGATTTAAAAGAACTTCTTTGGCAGCATCATTAATGTCATCCATAGAATCCATTAGTTCTAAAAGATCAGCACTTAAATCAGGAATAAGATTATACTTAAAAAGAACATATTTTATATTCACTAAGTGCTCATCAGCTTCTCGCTCTTCATCAGTGATTTGTTTAACACGATCATTAAACTGCTCAACTTCATCACGAAGATATGATTTAACCCCTTCTAAAAAAGTATTAGAACCTTTTTGTAGGCTATTTAAGTATAAATCAATATCCATTTCTAACTCTTTATTTCGATCCTTAAAAATTTTCATATATATATATCTCCTAATCTTAAAATATTTCTTAATGCCCTATATCTAATTTTCTTAATAAACGCCTATTTACTTAGGTAATCAAAAAACTGATATTCTAAGCTTACTACCTTGGAATTATAAAGAATAAATCTAAACATTTCATAAACTCTGATTAAAAATCAGGGTTTTTCTTTTGTCAAGATACTTTGCGTTTGACGCTTACAATAAAACCAACAAAAAGAGTTGTCAACCCCATTCTTAGAAAAATCTCAACAATACTTGGTCCCTCTTCTAAATAATAAAAGAAAAAACAAATTATTACTAACCTCTAATTTCTGAAAAAATTTATTAGTAATTGTGTAATCAATTATTATATCACCATCAAAAGACTAAATCAAGGTAGATTTTAGTTTTTATCCTTTGGGTTAATATGAATCATACAATGTATAACATCTGCCATTTCTTCTTCAACTAAGTCATGAATCTCTTCAGATATAGCATGAGCTTCTTCTAATGATAGCTTTGCATCAAGGCTTATTTCTAAATCTACATAAATACTTAAGCCAAACATTCTTGTTTTAATTTCATCAATACTTAGAACATGTTCATTAGATAAAACTAATTCTCTTATCTGTTGTATTTGTTTATCATTAGCTGATTCATCAACAACTTGAGAAATCCCTGCTTTTATAATTTTTAAACCTAATCTTAAAATAAATAAACTTATAATAATTGAAATTAAAGGATCAATGAAGTGAATTCCATATATCGCTCCTACTATACCAATAACAGCACCAAAACTTGTAATAGTATCTGCTCTGTGATCCCAAGCTTGAGCCATTAATGCTTGTGATTTAGCTTTTTTAGCATCGACAGTTGTTTTTCTAAATAGAAATTCTTTAACCCCAATAGTTATTAGAGCAATAACCCATGTATACCAAGTTGGTATTGGTAGAGTTGCACTATTAAATACAACATCATATAACCTAATCACAGAATTTTTCCCTAATAAGTAAGCCGTTATCAATAAAGCTAATCCAAGAAAGATTGAAACCATACTATCAAATCTTTCATGGCCATAAGGATGATCTTTATCATTTTCTTTTTTAGAAAATTTAGCAGAAATATAAACAACAATATTTGTGGCAATATCTCCAACAGAGTTTACTGCATCAGCTATCAAAACAGCTGAGTTACCAAAAACACCGCCAATTAGTTTAGCAGCTGCTAAAAATGAGTTAATAATAATTGTTAATATCGTATTTTTTTTAATAATTTTTTCTTCAACTTTTTTCATTTTTTATCTCCGTTAAAAAAGCGCATAAAGCGCTTTTTATTTATTGGTCAAATTGTGAAGAAACTTGATTAATATATATTTCTTTTAATTCTTCCATAAATGTATCAATTTCAGCTTTAGTGAAACTTGAAACATCATAGCTTTGATCTACTAATTGTCCTGATAATAATTCATCCACCATTGCAGCATTTAGATAGCCAACACTAAAGTATGAATCATAAATTTCAGATAAGAAGAAATTAAGTGTTTCAAGTAATTCTGAAGGTATTTCTGGTTGCTCCATGCCGTAAATCGAATCTAGGTCAACAAATGAACTTGTTATTTCGTATATACGATAATCAAGATAAATTTGTATTTGGGAATCACTAATTTCTGTATTTGAGTTTTCTAATCCTGACAAATAATTATTTGTTGAACTTGAATCTATAGTAAATTCTGCGCTTGGCATTTCAAAATGGTCACCCTTTTCAGCTTTAATAAAATGAAGTCCATAAGGAGTTTCAATATAATCTTGACCATAAATAAAATCATTATCACTATTTTCAGCGCTTTGATAATCTGTGTAAATCTCAATTAGACCATTCACAAACTCTTCTTCAAAATTTCGATATGAGTTAATATAATTTAACGATTGTTCAGATGAAAGGTTTTCTGTTAATACATTCAAACCAAAAAGTTTATAACTTCCCCAAGTTTCATCATCTCCACTCGCTTCATTATATGCAGTTACAAAACTACTTAAATCATCTTCGTTAGCCGATAAATAAGTTTCAATATCAGCTTTAAAACTATTTACTAAAGTATCAAATCCAACTTGATCGTCCAACTCTTGATAATATTCTTCAAAATCATCAGGTTTACCATCATCATTTTCATCAATATAAATTAATATATGATTAACGTCTAAAGAAAAATAATTATCATAATAAGGCTGGATCAATTCTAGCATGTCGTTGATGACATCAACTTCATTTGCTTGAATATAATCATAAACATAAAGTGGTTCTAAAGTTTTTTTAATATAATTATTTTCAACTAACTCTTCTCCAGATTTAACACCATATGCTAAATATAAATAATCTTCAAAAGAAAAATAATTAGCATAATAGCTTGAGGCAAATCCGTTCTCTAATTCAAACAAATCTTCAACGTGTGAATTCATAGCATCGGAATCATTCTCTTCATAATCTAATACACAATTATTATCTTCATCACAATATACATCATCAAAATGATGGTGTTTTAATAATTGTAATTGAACTGCGTGAACAAGATATAGAGGAGTTTTTTGTCCTAAACTATGTGTTAATAAATCGCCAACGCTTATCATTTCATCATCATAAACAGCAATAATATCACTGTATTGATTCAAATTATTTGGTTCAATATCTTCTGGAGTAACACTTGTGTAATCTAAATATAAGTAATAATCTAATATTTCAAACCCATTATCTTCTCGGTAAGTTTTTAAATGTTTTGCGATAAAACTGTTATCATTCATATTTTTATCATAAATATCTTGATATAATTCATCATATAAATCCTGACCAATCAAAGAGACTAATTCAGTTTCATCTCCATCAAATTCAGATAAATCATGATAATC
>JAIPGD010000034.1 GCA_021736305.1 Candidatus Izemoplasma sp. | reverse complement strand
ATAGGAAATTATACGTTGGTATAATGAGTTTTTTTGCTGTGGTGTTCACCATATCAATCCTCTTTTTACCATTTTACAATCCTATCTATTTCTATCTTCAACATGTTAGCCTGTTTTTATTTATGGCCATGTTTATTTACTATTTATTGAAGTTAGGATACGATAGGTTAGAAAAAAGAATCTACAAGAAAACCGCTTTAAAAGGATATACAATCACTATATTTGTAGCGCTTTTGTTCTTGTTTAGTAATGTACAACTTTATGCAATAGAAACATATCAAACATCTGGGTTCCAGGCATGTTCATATTACGATGAGTATAATAATTCAATCTATTACACTCAACTAAGCAACCAATGTCCTGAGTTGGAAGTTTTAGCAAAAACCGATAATGAACTTGTTTTTAGAGTATACGAAAGTATCTCTGGTAAGTCTGAACCAGGATATATGATTTCTAACAATACTAGCTATAATCTAGATGCCAAATTACGAATAGATATTATGATTCAATATTTCTTGGACGGATCAATACAAAGTGTAGACACTAAAAAAAGCACCAATATCCTATTGCATAGCGACGACGAGAATTACAAAGTGTATAATTCTTTCCACACATATATAGAAAACTTTAGATACTTCGATACTTTATCTGAATCAATCAATCAATTTACTACTAAAATGACAGTTCAAGTTCTTGAGGATCATTTTTATGATTATGATAATTACGAAAATGTTAATCATTATACCGGTGATGAGTTTCTTGCGAGTTATGTTGGTTATCAGTCAACTAGGCAGGATTATTATTTAAGTCAATCAAATCAAGAAGTTTTCCAGATTGTTGCACAAAAAATCGTTTATGATGATAGTACCTTCACAAATGGGCAATCTGAGATACTCAGGGTTTATGACGCTTCCTGTTATGATGAGTATTGTTCAATTCAGGAGGGTATGACTGACGGTACCTTACAATCCGTTGATCCAATTGAGTATTATAACGATATATACGCTTATGTAAGTTATTATAAGGCTGGAGGGATTACATATGACTATCAAACCTATCACTATCAAGATGGTGAAGATGAAAGAAGGTATGTAACTTATTCAACATTTGAGGATTATCCGCTAGTTTTTAGCAGTGAACATACTTCATATGAAAATTTACTTAATCCTGGTATTGAACGCAATTCCTTTAATTATCGTGGAAGAACCTACATGGAACATGGTGACTTCTACTCAATTTTTAATCAGACTGTTTATGGTACAAAGATGATTACAAAAGATTCAACAATGGGCAGAGATAATACTAGGATATCAAATTATGCAAGTGATTTTGTCACATCCGAATATAGTTCAGTCGATGAAGTTGGAACATTTAACAATTTTTATGATGCACTTTATATAAATGATTATGGTTCTACATTGGCAACTCGATTCCGAGCGGAATCATATGAGATTCTATATCAAAAAAACCCTCTAATTTTTGATTTGTTAATTTTTAATGAATAGAAAAATTTAAAGGTGCTAAATTTTTAGCACCTTTTCATTTGTTTTTAAATATTTTGTTAAATATTTGTTGCTAATACGCTTAAAATAGTGTATAATACAAGCGCGAAAGGAACAGATTGATATGGGATATTATAATATGATAATGAAACTGGCAAATGAGAATAATGGTATTATTACTAGTCAAATGCTGAAAGATAAGGAGATTCCATCTATTTATCTAACTAGAATGGTAAAAGAAGGAAAACTTCAAAGAGTAGATAGAGGAATCTATAGTACAGAAGAAGTAATTCTTGATGAATATTACCTTCTATACCAAAAAAACCAAAGAGCAATCTTTTCTTTTTCTAGTGCTCTTTATCTTCATGGTCTAACAGATCGGATTCCTTACCAAATGGAAATTACATTACCTAGTTCTTACAATAGTAGCCACATTAATGAAGACGTCATTATTCATAAAGTAATAGAGAAATATTACGCACTTGGTCGTACTATAATAGAGACGATGTTTGGAAATGAAGTAGCGTGCTATGATATGGAACGAACAATATGTGACATTGTGCGTTTTAGAGATAAAATTGATGTCGAGATATTTGGAAAAGCTCTTGTAGGGTATAAAAGCCATCCAGAAAGAGATTATCAAAAACTACGTCAATATGCAAAGACTATGCGAATTTCTAAACAAATCAATGATCTATTGGATGTGATATGATGAATAAGCACAAATTAACAGCTTTAATCCATAAAGTATCTAAGGAAAAGGGTGTATCTTTTAATATCCTACTACAAGTGTATTTCTTTGAGCGATTTTTAGATAGATTAGCAAATAGTAAATACAAAAAATCATTGATTTTAAAAGGTGGATTCCTGTTATCTTCTTTACTTGGTATAACAGAACGTTCCACCATTGACATGGATTTTTCTGTTTCTAGTATTGAGTTTAATAAAGAGAATATGAGAGAAGTAATACATAAAATTATTCAAGTAGATTTAAAAGATGATATATCATTTCAAATATCAGACATTACTGAAATTATAGCGTTAAGTACATACGTAGGATATCAGATATCATTAATTGGTAAGTTAGACAATATTAAAGTACCATTTCATATTGATCTAGCAACTGGAGATCCAATAACTCCAGATAAGATAACCTATAAGTATAAACAAATCATAGACAGAAATATAATTGAGATTAAGAGTTATACTGTAGAAACAGTATTAGCTGAGAAATTACAAACTATTATGGACAAAAGAATTGGAAATAGTAGAATGAAAGATTTCTATGATATTTACATATTAATGAAATTGCATAAGAATTTATTCGATATTAAGGTATTGGATACAGCAATTAAGACAACTTTTGAATATCGAAACTCGACGATTGATAAAACAGAATTTAAAGAGTTATTGAGGGTTTTAGAAGAGGATAATAGTTTTGTATCGAGATGGAATAATTTCACTAATAAGAACCATTATGTAGATTGTATTGATTTTAAAGATGTGAAATTAGAGATTTTCAAGTTGATAGATTATATTGAATAAGTTGCAACCAACTACCGTTACAACGAGCTGTATCACAAATAAATGCAACTAATGATATGAATAGCACAACAAAAACCTTTTACAATATCTCAATGACAACGGATAGTAATAAAAAAGAGACAGAAAAGCTACTCCCAATGAACTGCGGGAGTAGCTCTTTTTTTAATTTGTACACGTTTAGTTGAAACTCTTAGGTTTACAATAAACTTGACTTTAGTGATTAATTTAAAGTTACATTATACTACAACATTTTGATTAACGTTTTTAATGATATACTTATGAATTAACACAAGTATTGATGGTAAAACAAAGATGATTAGGAATGCCGCGCTAGCAGTTCCAACGGCCAATGCCCTTAATAATTGATAGATTGTTTGATTTCTAGAAATAAATCCAAGCAATCCAGTGACAGAGAAAAGTATCGAAGCGGAGGTCAAAATTGTATGAATTGACTTTTCATAAGCCATTTCAATGGCCTCTTTTATTGAAGTATGAGTTGCTGCTTCTCGAAAATAAGAAGTGAACAATATGCCATAATCTATAGTAGCTCCCATCAAAACTGCTTGTACAATGATCAACGCAAGAAAGTATATATTGGAACCGAATGCACCAAGTGTAGCCATAGAGAGAAATATGGCGGTTTGGATAATCATCACCAAAACAATTGGAATAGCTACTGATTGAAATGTAACTGCAACAATTACGAATATAGCAACAATTGTTAGTAACGTAATCAAGATGAACTCTTTGTTAAAAGACTCAGATAGTTCTTGTGACATGACAGAATTTCCAAAAAGATAATTTTCACCAACTAAGTTATTTTGAACAACAGTGTCAAGGTTATTGACGAATGTATAAGTCTTGTCTGAATCTATAGGATAGCTAATTGTAATAATCATTCTAGAGTAATCGGAACTTACTAGTTGTGAATAGGTTTCATTCATCGTCGTTTGAACTGTATTCAACTGTTGAAGTTGTTCGTTCGTCAACATCGAAGAATAGTTGTTTAGGACCAGATTTATGAAATCATAAATCGACATTGTTTGGTTGCTAGTAGCTGCCAAAAATCCTGAAATCTGTGTAACATCCAATCCTGTTACTTGAGCTAACTGTTCTGCGCTCAGTTGCGCGCCTAAAGTAGTGGAGTAACTCGTGATATCCAATACATTACTATCTGATGATAGATGTTGAACGACTGCTAAGGTATTCTCTTCATCTTGATTATCATAAATTAATACAACCAGATTATTGTCTGGGAAAATCTCACTTGCTTGATCTTCAAAGTAAGAAGGAAGAACAAAACTTGTATTTATAGTTCCTCTTAAATAGAAACTAAGAGCAAATATTATAATAACAAAAATTGGCATTACTTTTCTTGTTTTATAAGCAAATGTACTTACGTGAGCAACCTTAACATGTAAGGACCATTTTCTTGTTTTTTCAATCACGTTATCAAATGCAAGAATAAGTGTAGGTAATACAGTGAACACCGTTAACAAACTAATTAGAATCCCTTTTGCCAACACAAGACCCATATCTGCTCCAATTTGAAATGACATGAAGAGAAGACATAATAAACCGGCAATTGTGGTAAGGGAACTTCCGGCAATAGAAGGAAAAGCATTTCTTAATGTTTTTTTCATTGCCTTGACATTGTCGGTTTCAGTATGTTTCTCTTGGCGATATCTATTAAGTAGTATGATTGAATAATCAATTGATAAACACAGTTGTAATATGGCTGCGACTGCATATGTTATTGAAGAAACGCTATCAAAAACAATATTCGAACCTAAATTTATTAAAACCGCCATCGTAATGGTAAATATAAAAATTATTAATTCAGCCCAGGAGTTAGTGAATAGAGCCAAAAGAATGATAAAAATGATGAAAGCCAAGACTAGCAGATATGTTGGGATAATAGGCTGATTTGCTGAATAAATATCTCCACCAACTATACTGTCTGGGAAATTAGTTTCAATCTGATTTAACAAATCTACTGCTTCAGGAGACGTAGAATTGTATGGAATGTGAACTACAAATAGGGTATACCCTTCTTTGTTATAATTGGAAGACGAATCATACTCGACATTAGAAACATTTGGAAGAGATTGAAGTTCGGAAAGTGTTAAATTGATTTCGGAAGCAGACAGCTCTTCAAAAACAACTTTCAAGGTACTTGAATAACCAAATTCCTCATTAGATATGTTAACGCCCTCAACAGTTGGAGAATCCTTAGGAAGATATTTGGACATATCATTGTTGATATCTACATTTCCCATCAAATAGACACTAACACCTGTCACTATTAAAAAAAAGGCTAAAAAGAAATATCTCTTATCGACAATAAAATTGAATATTTTTCGCATATTTCTGCTCCGTTCTATTTATTTGATTTCTACTTCACTTTAAATTATAATATACATGTGTAGAAATAAAAACATTCAGTCGTATATAGAACGGTTGTTAAATAAACAATTTTTGATGATTTGTTGATTTTAAAATAGTGATAGATAATTTTGTTGGAAAGGGGAAACAATGAAACAAAACCAGAGAGTTAGGATTACAAAAATGTTATTGAAAAACAGCCTTATTGATTTAATGAAAACGAAAAACATTTACAAGATAACCATTACGGAAATTTGCGAAAATGCAGATATAAACAGATCGACTTTTTATAATCACTATAATACTGAATTTGACTTATTAAAGGAGATTGAAAACGAATATTTACTAACTATAGAAAAATATTACAAATCATACAATGATAAATCAAAAGTAATAAAAATATTACTTGAATATGTCCATAAAAACCTCGATGTGTTTCGATTGTTTTTGGAAGATACACCTGGAAATGAATTCTTTGAACGGTTGATTAAAATAGGTTTTGAAACATTATCATACGATAAAGAATTAACTGAAGCAAACATGGAATATAATCAAGAGTACTTGTATAATTTTATATTGTTTGGTGTTCTAAAGATTGTAAAAATATGGATTTCAAAAGAACCTAGAGAAAGCATTGAAGAGATGAATGAAATAATACTTAAACTATTGGAAAATTTTATAAATCTTCACCATTAAAGCTATGCATCATATGGTAGACATATTTAAATGCAATTTGTTTTGTTACATCGAGCCGTATCATAAATAGGGCAACAGATGTTATAAATTACATAATAAGGATGTTTTAACTGGTTTGAATATGACTAGAATATATAGATTATCATAAAGGTGAAACAAAGTATGGTTTAGATTTACTGAAAGAAAACAAAAATTTTGAAAATAGGTTTGATGAATTTTACTAAAGAAAAAGTCGATAGTGTTCCACTTAATCACCATGGGGTTATTAATAAAGTATTTAGTTTTAGTATTCCATAAATATTGAAAGGTTTATTTTATAATATAAAAAGGCTCCGATAATATAACAATTATCGTAGCCTTTTTTCAAAATATCTAATTCAGATTCCAAAGAAACTATTGCTTGTTTATTCATCATTTATCTCTTTTATATACCAGTGTTAGGAAATGATTATCTTTAACTTGCTCATATGCTTTCAATGATAATCAATATGCCACTATAGGCTAAAAGTAGAGCCATGACAATATTAAACTGTAGTTGATATCGATGTAATAACTGTCGCATCGCGTGACCGAAAAATTCCCACACAAGAACACTTAAAAAACAGAGGATAGCATTTATTACCGATAATAAAAATATTCCACTTGGTTTGTATCCTAAATTCAAATAAAATGTCGCAACAGTTAATCCAAATATGATTGCTTTGGGATTAATTAATGTAAGTGCGATAGCCATAGTAAATAATTTCCCATTCTTTATCATTAATTTATCATTTTGATGGCGAGAGCGAAACATTGCTAATGCTAAGTATAGTATAAAGAGACCTCCAACAATCCCAATAACTTGATTGATGAATTGGACATTCTCGTACAAATACACATTAAATAATCCTGTGATAAAAAATACGATAAAAGTTCCAATTAGAACACCAACCATAAATGGAAGTGTTTTGAAAAATCCTGCCTTTGAACTTGAAGCAGACGAAAAGATATTGTTTGGACCGGGTGTAAAAATCGAAACCAAAATATAGATAATAAATCCGCTCATAAAATACCTCTTTTATATTTATGTTATTATCATTATATCACTTCAAGAGGATTTTTAAATGAGAAGTATTAGAGTAATGTTATTTAAGTAATAATATCCTTATTATTCGAGAATAAAAAAAGAATAAAAAGTTTCAATAAGAAATGGTATAATGAGCAGTATCATAAATAATTGAAAGAGATGATAAAAATATCTCAATAATAATATTTTATAAATATATGTTTATATATTTACAATACTTTGGAGGGCATATGAAGAAAATAATTATTATGTTGTTTATCTTTATGAGTAGTACACTCATTGCTTGTGTTAATACGCAAACACTAGAGAACACACAAGAAGAAACGACAGAAACACAAACGACAGAAACACAAACAACAGAAACACAGTCAACAGAGACACCAACAACAGGAACACCAACAACAGGGGTTACGACTGAAGAAAATATCAATAAACCTGTCTTTGGTGATATGGATTCCTTAATCGGATATTTAGGCGAATCAATTAACTTGTTTGAAGATGTATTTGTTATTGATGAAGAAGATGGTGACTTAACAGAAGAAGTCACAATTGAAAATCTATCAGATTTGCCGATTTCAGATGGACTATTAGATACAACAGGAACTTTTATTATACAGTATTATGTGGTTGATACCGATGGTAATATCACAATGAAAGAACGTTATTTAATCATCTATGAAGCTTCTATTGCATGTGATATTGAAGTTGAAGGTTTTATACTTACATTTTGCGATGATTTTAATGAGGCTGAAAATACGAATGCTCAAGGTGTAGATATGGACAAATGGGGATATCAAAATGGTGATGGTAGTGAATATGGTATTCCTGGTTGGGGAAATAATGAACAACAGTATTACCGAGAAGAAAATTCTTATGTAAAAAATGGCTTATTATTTATTGAAGCAAAATTAGAATCATATGGAGAAAGTGCATATACTTCTTCGAAATTGGTTACGAAGGATAAATTTTCTCAAGCCTTTGGTCGCTTTGAAGCGCGAATAAAGCTTCCACTTGGAGACGGTTTATGGCCTGCTTTTTGGATGATGCCACAAGATAATGTATATGGTGGATGGGCAGCGAGCGGAGAAATCGATATTATGGAAGCAAGAGGACGTATTGTTAATGAAGCCTCTGGTGCAATCCATTATGGTGGACAATGGCCGGATAATATATATCAGCATGGTTCTCACACTTTCCCACAAGGAGAAGGTATTGATACGTTCCATGTATATGCTGTAGAATGGACAAATACATCTATTAAATGGTATTTTGATGATATATTAGTATGGGAAGCAACAGATTGGTATACAGAAGGACAAGATTTTCCAGCACCATTTGATGAGTCATTTTACATGATATTAAACCTTGCTGTTGGTGGACATTTTGATGATTATCGACTACCAAATAGTTCAATATTTGATGAACCTGTTGTGATGATTGTTGATTACGTTCGAGTATATCAATTTGATGAGTAATAATATATTTATGTGATATTTATAAAGAAATTGATTGACATGAAATAAATAATAAGTTTCAATTAAATTTGTTATATTGACCGTATCATAAATATATGCAACTTGTGTTATTTCTCTGGTGTTCAAATCTTTTTGATACCTTCATATATAAGGTATAGGTTTAATACAATTTGTATCATGTATTTTCTCTTAAATAAGGCTTTTTCTATATTTTCCTCTTGATTTTTGATATGGAAAGATACTCAAATCAAAAACTAACTTCAGTAAGAAAAAAACTTTTACACGATTATAAATTGATGACAATAATAACTAAATATGAGTAAGACAAAAGCCAGTTCAATTTGAACTGACTTTTTTTTGATAGGTCTTTAATTACAAATCGCTTTGTTTAAAAATGTTTGCTGGTGTTTTTTGAAGAAGAAGGTTGATTGGCATTAATCCGAATAATGTATTTATTCCATATATACCAAAGACAACAATAATTATAGTTAAGAAATTAAATCTTGCGATAGAAGATGCTAATAGGTTAGATTGTGCTTGATTTATGAGCACTACCATAATTAAGAAGCCTAAAACACTACTAATAGTAGTTGCTAAAAGGACTTCGACTAAAAATATTCTTCTTATCTCTCTTCTTGAAACACCAACACTTCGGTAAACACTTACCTCATATATTCTAGAAACGAGATTAGATCTCATAATAAATAAAATACATAAAGCTGATATAACAATACCGGCAATGGCAAGGATATAGAAAGTTTGATTTTCTTCTAATTTTATTTGTTGAGCTAGTTCGGGTTCATAGATATTAGCAGATACAGTGTACCCAGCTTCTTCTAAATTATTAAGAGTATTTTCTACATCATTAGCATATACTAATAATTCAAAGTCTTGAAAACTATAGTTAGAATGTTGGAAGTATTTAGGTTTCATATACTCCATTTTTGAGATGAGTACTTTAGAAAAATCATAAGCGATATCATCTACTTCATAACGATAAACGCCAGAAATATTATATTGTCCGGTTGTCAATCCGATATTATTTGGTATATTACCAAGCAGAATTGAATGAAATTGATCATTAAGCATCGCATAACTTGGATAAGAGGGTAGTGTTCCCGAAACAACTTGAAATTTCTCACCCAGTATTTCATAATCCAATAATGTTGGTGTGACAAAGCTGTAAATTAAATTTTCTTTCATCCAGACACTTCTAGAGTTAGTGTCAGCTATCCCACTAATCTTGAAGTATAAACCTGTGTCTATTGACACAGAGTTATCTAAACCGCTTGTTTGAATTTTAAATTGACAGTTTAACACATCTTCATAACTTAACACACCAATTTTTCGGTAATCCTGGATTAGTTGATTGGCAACACTTTTGTCAATAATAATTTCATAATCTTCAGCTTGTTTCCCGTATATAAGTGTTTCCTCATCAAAGAATTTAATGTCTATTGGTTGAGCGGTAACTTTGACACTACCAGTGATTTCATAATATGTTGGAGTCTTAATGTTAAACTCGAATGGTTCACTAACTAGCATCAATTGTTCAACGCCATCAACATTTTCAACTTCCATATAATCATTATACATCGATCTATCTAACTCGACTGTTATATAATTAGAGTGTAACTCATTATATGATTCTTCTAAATAATAAATTTCCCCTAGAAGACCGACACTGATACTTATTATTACCCCAAGAAGCAACATTGCTAAATAAAGCATTTTATTAGCATTGCTTAATTTTTTAAGCTTATTTAAAGCATACTTAAATATTTCTTTCCAACTAAAAGCATTGGCTTTCTTCTTAACTAAATCTTTGGGATAGAGATGTTCTAAATTAAAATCTTTATTTTGAAATTGTTCTTCTTTTGTAGAATTAAGAATAACAATTTCACTATTATCATCAAGATATTTTATTCTTTTAACCGATTTTGAGTTTGTTTTTACATAAAGAGTTTGATTTCTTTCAATTAAATCAATGTCAAGAGGTTCGGGGTTTACTTCATTTGAATATCTAGAAACATTTAATTGATCTTTAGTTAAATTAGTTTTTTTAAAATCTCTAAGATTGATGATGTGTTCTTGCAAATATTTTAATTTTTTTTGTTTGTCATTAATATAGTCTTTTTTGATAGTGCCGGATTCGATTTCTATAATTCTATCGGCATAATATTCACATAATTCTCTTTCATGAGTTACTAAGATAACTAAACGAGATTTTGAAATTTCTTTGATAACATTCATTAACTCAATAGTTGTTTTACCATCAAGATTTCCAGTTGGTTCATCAGCGAGCATAACCTTTGGGTTATTAGCCAAAGCACGAGCAAAAACCACTCTTTGTTGTTGGCCACCAGATAGTTGCTTAGCTAAACGATCTTCATAGTTTTCTAAACCAACTGATTTTAATAAATATTTTATACTCTCTCTAATTACCGATTCATTTTTGATTCCTTGCATTCTAATAACAGGTTCAATATTTTCTGCTACAGACAATTCTTTTAGTAGATTATAATCTTGATAAACATAGCCAATTTTTTCTTTGCGGATATAATCCCATTTTTTGTGACTATATTTCTCAATGGTTATTCCATTAAAGGTTAAAGTACCGCTATCAAAATTGTCCATTCCACTAATAACATTTAATAAAGTGGTTTTTCCGCTTCCACTGGTCCCTAAAATAGTTACTAAACCCTTTTCAGGAAATTCAAGACAAAGATCATTACAAACAACAACTTCATTTCTTCTATTTTTATTATAGTATTTAAATATATGTTCTAATTTTATCATCGTTCCACTCCTTTAAGAGCAGAAACAACGCTCGCTTTAAAAATTAATTTAGTAAATCTAGAAGCCATAATTTGAATCAATATGAAGCCAATTAGGAATAATAGCAAATAATTACTCCAACTATAGTATCTTAAAAGCTTAGGAATAGTAAATATATATCTTTCTGAGATAAAAATAAAAATAGCAATAAAAACAATTGAAAATATACTTAAAATAAATAATTCTGATCTTACTATTTTTTTAATTGCTTTTTTAGAAGTGCCAATTGATCTAATTATCAAATAGTCTTTTAATTTACTAAATATTAGATTTCTTAAAATGAAATATCCAACAAAAGAAACTACAAAAATAATTGCAGAAACTACTAAAGATACTAGCAAGTTATGAACTGCAATATCTTTGCTTTGACTAGGAGTTATTATTTGTGCAGGATAGAAATAGTTATATCCTAACTCTTCTAAATCTTCGACTACCCTTTTTCCATCAAAATAATCTTTAACTAAAACAGTTATCTGATAGTTCTTTTCATCAAAGAATTTATCATATGTTGATTCATTCATATAAAGGATGGTTGAATTATCTTGACCAGGAATATAGTATTCAGACAAAGATTTTTCTGAGAGCAAGGCACGAAATGAAAGTGTTGGTAATGCTTTTAGATGAATATCTTTAAAAATTTTATCATTTTCAAATGGCGTTATAGCTCGATAAGATATTTGATGGCTTTCAATGAAAGAAACTGCGTCGCATAACCCTGCATCCATGTCATCTCTTAATTCTTTTTTATAGCCAAAATCACGACAAATATCAAAGTACATCATGTTAAAAGTCATAATTTCATTCTCATCCAATGAATCATCAATTTTAATCCAAGTAGGATAAGATAGACGGTAAGTCTTTAATCCAAGCTCTACGTTTGAATCTTCCTCGGGTGTAATCCACTCATTGGTATTCATATCATATTTTTTGGTTCCTTTGATCTTAATCTCAATATCAGAGTGTTCGTAAACACTAGAAGTTGAGATTATATCTAATCCTTCTTGAGATAAGTAGAAGTAGTGAAGGTTGTCGCTTAATCTATCTGGTTCTTTTGTTAATCCAACAACCTCGAAGCTGAATTGTTCAGTATTTCTAATATCTTCAGGATTAAGTAAATGACTATTAGCAACTTCGATTACTTCACCAATTTGAAAAAGCCCATTATCTCCAACAACGACTTCTAATTTGTTTTCGGGTAATCTACCAGATACTAAATCATAATTATCTAAAGTAATAGCTGGTAACGGTTTAAAGTATAATAAATTATTCACTGTTTCTAAACTTGATTTTTTGTTCATTAAAATAGTATCAAAAACAATATCTCTACTATATACTCCCCTGACATGTTTAATATCTAATAATGCATTTAGTTCTTCCTCGCTAAATTGAGTATTGTCATTCTTTGTTAATATAATTCTACTGGGATTAGTGTTTGTAAAAGCATCATTAGTTGCATTTAATGACTTATTAGTTTCAAATAAACCAGCACTAAACGCAAAGAAAATCATTGAAAAGATAAAAAATAAGGTTATAAAAGAAAATACTGATTTTTTAGGTACGGAAAGAATATTTCTTAAAGCAATTTTAAAAGAACTCCAAAAGCTTGTATTAGATAATTTTGGTTTAACTTCAATATCTAACGGCTCAACTGGTTTCAAATAATTATCTTCCATGATTTCACCATCATATAGACGGATTTTTCTAGTTGCGTAATCTTGTAATAATGAAATATCATGAGTTACGACTATTACCAATTTATCTTTACTTATTTCTTGTAGTAATTGAAAGATTCCGTGAGCAGCATCATTACTAAGATTTCCGGTAGGCTCATCACAAACTAAAACTTGGTAATCCTTAGCTAAAGTACGAGCAATTATTGTTCGCTGTTTTTCACCACCGCTAAGTTTACTAGCTTTTTGATGTGTTACATGAGTTAAATCAACTTGGTCAATCAATTCTAAAACTCTTGCTTTGATCTGTTCCTTTGAATAACCTTGAATAATTAAAGCGAGTTCAATATTTTGGTATACAGTATAACTATTTATAATATTATAATCTTGGAAAATATAACCAATATAATCTTTTCGGTAATGTTCCAATTCTTCGATAGTATAGTGAGAAATATCTTCGTCATTAAAGATTAACTTTCCTTCTTCATAGGTATCTAATCCGCTTAAAACATTTAGCAATGTACTTTTTCCACTTCCACTGACACCAGTGATAGCTACAAATTCACCAATTTTAAATTCTAAATTAATTCTTCTTAAAGCTTGTACTACACTATTTTCTGTAAAATAGTATTTACTAACTTTTTTTAGTTTTAACATTTAGTTCCTCCAATGTGAGATTTTTAAGTAGCATATATTTTAACATATAGTCATTAATTGATATAACGGTTATTGGAATTATTCATAACTTAATCTTAATAGTTTTCTTCATCTAGTAGAAGTGCACTTCCACCGACCCATATTTCTTCTATCTCGTTACTAAATTGAATATATGCAGTAATTTCAGATGGTAGATTCATGCTATAGCCTTGACGAAAGACATAGTAAGATTGCCTATAGGCGTGTTTGAAAAAATAACAAGCTAAAGCACCATTAGATGTTCCAGTTGCACTTTCTTCATCAATACCAACAACTGGAGCGAAATTTCTTCCATAAGCATCAATTTCTTCATCAAAACAAAAAGCGTGAATTCCAATTGCATTATGTGCTAATGACACTTCTTTGATTTTATCTATTCGAGGAATTAGGTCATTCAAAGTTGAAAAGTCTTTAACTGGAAGAAAAATTTCTCTTAAGCCAGTTGATATTACTTGAGGTATAAACTGCTTATTAAATTCAACATTTTCAAAACATTCTTTTAATTCTTCGTAACTTACTATCTCTGAATATATCGGATTAGGTTGTTGCATATAAACTAAGTTATCTTTAATATGGATATTTAAAATTCCTACTTTTGTTTCTTGAGTGTATGAACCATTTTCAACTCTATCAAGTATTTTTAGCAGATTAAAAGTTGCGATTGTTGCATGTCCACATAAGTCTACTTCAGATGTCGGTGTGAAAAACCTGACTTTGTAATCCGCTGTTTCGCTACTCATAACAAAGGCAGTTTCACTATAACCTACTATTTT
>JAIPGD010000033.1 GCA_021736305.1 Candidatus Izemoplasma sp. | reverse complement strand
AAAAGAAAAAGAGTATATTGGTTTAGAGAAGCTATATATCGATGGGACAAAGATAGAGGCGAACGCAAACCGATATACTTTTGTATGGAGAGGATCAGTCAATTATCATTTAGTTAATTTACTGGATAATATCAGTAAGCGCTTTAACACTTACAACGCTTGGATTAAAGAAAAACAATACGACAAAAAATACTTAGCACGAAAAGAAGAGATGTTTTATGTGGAAGGAAGTGAAAAAGCAAAAGAAATTATCGAAGAAAATCGTAAGAGAAAGAAAAAAGATAAAAAGAAATTATCAAATAATGTTATCTTAAAGATCAATAACATAGGACCATATACAATGATAAGAATGTTAGAAACACTTGATATGATTATAGGAAACGAAGGGATATCAAGGGAATCTGGACGAGGAAAAAAGAAAGAAATGGCTTTAAAGCTATATGATGACATTTACAGATATGGTTTAAGATTAATGGATTATAAAGAAAAATATGAAATTATGAAAGATGATAGAAATTCATTTTCAAAGACTGATATAGACGCAACCTTTATGAGAATGAAGGATGATCATATGAGAAATGGTCAATTAAAACCGGCTTATAATGTTCAGATAGGTGTCGAAAATTATTTTGTGGTTGATTACTCAGTGAGTCAAGATAGAACCGATTATAATACGCTGATTCCACTTGTTTCAAAACATATCTTAATGACAGAAGCTAACCTTCTTGAGGTTACTGCAGATAGCGGATACTGTAGTGAAAGTAACCTAAAGTTTTTAAAAGAAAACCAAATAACACCTTATATAAAAACCCAAGAACACGAAAAACAAAAAACCAGAAAATATCACAATGATATATCAAAACATTACAATATGAGAAGAGAAACAATAAATAATGAATATAGGTATACCTGCGCTGATGGACGTTACTTAGAATACGAAGAAACAAAAAGAAGATATGGAAAAACATTTAAAGTATATGCTTGTAAGAATTGTCAGGACTGTGGATTAAAAAAACAATGTCTTTATAATTATAGTGAAACGAAAGATAAAACAAGAAATAAAAGAATGGAAGTTAACCATACGTGGATAGAATTAAAGAAAGAAACCAATGATAATATTCATACTGAAAAAGGTTTCGAGAATATGATTATTCGCTCAATTCAAACAGAAGGCACATTTGGCGATATGAAGTATAATGATGAGTTTAGACAATTTAATCATCGTTTGATGGATAAAGTTGAAACAGAATTATTCTTATATGTCTTTGCCAGAAACATCAATAAACTACAGCGATTTAAAAACGGTAAAATTAAAGAATATCATAAAATAACTGCATAATTACATTGTTTTATAGGAAACCATCTAAAAGAGATTATCTCTTTTTTAAGTATGCAAAGTTTTCCACATTTTTATAAAATCACCTATAAAAAGAAAAAACACCCTATCTTAGCTATACGCTATTTTAGGGTGTTTTATTATTTTGCCTTGAAATTATCGGTTTTTTCTATTTTCCGACAACTCCTTTTTTTATTATAGTTTTTCTAAGGCTAATACATCTGTTTTGCCTATCGTTGTTTTAGGTAATTCCTCTAACTCAACTATTTCTTTTGGCATAGCATAAATCGAAATATTTTCTTTAATTATTTGTCGTATTTGTTTGTCTGAT
The DNA here is from genome assembly GCA_021736305.1 of Candidatus Izemoplasma sp. Taxonomy (GTDB): domain Bacteria; phylum Bacillota_I; class Bacilli_A; order Izemoplasmatales; family Hujiaoplasmataceae; genus Hujiaoplasma. The sequence continues at coordinate 13,511 of JAIPGD010000033.1, read as the reverse complement.
AATTTTTTGTTTTTATCATTCCATACAATAAATAATTTTACAACATTTCCTTTTTCCTCATCGGGAATAGATATTGCACTAACTTCACTTACTTCATCATAATCCATTAACAAACTTTCTATTTCTGCAGGTAAAACTGGCATACCTAAAACTTTTATTATCCTTTTTAATCTTTGTTTATAATGTAAATATCCTTCTGAATCAATAAATCCAAAATCACCAGTTTTAACCCAATTTTTTTCATCAAACTTAAAGAATGTATCTTTTGTTGTAGTTTCATCATTTAAATACCCATTCATAACTGTTGGTCCAGTAACAATAATTTCTCCATCTTGTTCTTTTTGTAATATCTTATCGCTTGTCAAATCTTTAATTAAAATTTCAATTCCTGGCAACGGTTTGCCAACCGAACTTTGATTATGTTCTTTCAAAGTATTTACCGAACAAACAGTAACAACTTCTGTCAACCCATAGCCTTCAAGTAATCTTGCAGGCGAATCATTTTTTCGCATTTGTTTATCAAAACGTTTTTTTAAATCCATACTTACATAATCACCGCCTACAAAGGCTTGATCTATATTTTTCATTTTTGGCGAATTGAATTTAGGGTTTTTTAACAAACTTTCAAATAAAGAAGGTACACCGATAATATAATTTACTCTATTTCTTGAAATTAATTTAATCGTTTCATCTGGACTAAATTTAGGCATAAGAGTATTAACTCCACCATTTATTAACATAGCATGAATACCCATACATAATCCAAACCCATGAAACATCGGTAATACAGCTAACATATGCTTTTTATTAAAATCACTAATACCCATAATATATTCAGTTAAAGAAGCTAAGTAGTTAATTGAACTATGTGATAACTCAATAGTTTTTGGTTCGCCTGAGGTTCCACCACTATGTAAATATACAGCAGTTGAAACAGGATTAATATTAGTGACATTCATTGATTTCTTTTCATATAAATCTGAAAACTTTTTAACTTGCTTATTATATTTAACATTTTTTAATTTTTTAAAATTAATTAAATGATATAACAACTTCATAATAAGGCTAAATTCTGTCACAGGATTAACTAAAAAGATAGTAATATTTTTTTCATTAAGTAAATCTTTATAATGGTCATAGAAAGTATCCATAATAACAAGGGTTTTAGAATTTGTACTATGCATATATTTTTGCATTTGTTTTACAGGAGTAATCGGATGAACCATGTGACATAAAAGTCCTAATTTTGAACTAGCATAAAAACCAAAAACAGCTTCAAAAACATTTGGCAAAGCAAAGGTAATTGTATCTCCTTTTTTTAAACCATAGCTATTTAATCCGGATGCTAAATAATCAATTTTAGTTATTAAATCTTCATAAGTTAAATACTTGCCACGAAAAAGCAATGCATTTCTTGCATTGTGTTTTGCAGCATTCTTCTTTAACATTTGATAAAGTGTTAAATCTACTTTCATAATTATCAATTAGTAATATCGCTATTACTTCTCCTTTGTTAAAATCTATAGCCAAAAATATAAGCTATTATTGAAACAAAAATCAAAACTAATGGTTGATGCAAAACATATACAAGCAACGATTTTCTACCCGCAATAAGAAATATATTATTACTAGATAAATTATGTTTTGGTAATAAAGATACTTTGTTTTTATAAAAGGCATTTCCAATAACAGTTCCTATTAATATAAACCCAACATATGGAACAATCCCAAAATGGTCAGCCCCGTATCTTCCAACCCCAATAATAATTTTTGGTAAATTTGATAAATTCAATGGTAAAAAATGGGGTGAAAACATACCAAAAATAAATCCTATTGTTAATATTGCCATTCCAATAAACAAAATTATTATTTCATTTTTAATAAATTTTCTAATTAATGCTGTAATTATGATTGAAAAAGCAAACATATGAATTACACCGAATACAATCAAAACTCTAATTCCTAATAGTAATTCAATCATATAAGTCACAAAAGTAATTAATAAGGCTACTAACAATAATTTAAAACCCCGTTTAAAATTATTTTTACTAAAAGTAAAACTAATTCCTGAGATTATTAAGAATAGTAAAACAAAAAACTCTCTCCCTAAGAACCGCAAAAATGAATCCCAATACATATTAGCAAATTCATACATCCAATTAAAAAAACTATTATCAACTTCTCTAAAGTTAGAAAAATAATTATCAAAAAAAGCAAAATCAAACATAAAATGGTCGAAAACCATCATTATTATTGCCAAACCTCTTAAAAAATCTAGTTCCCAAATTCTTTTGTTTTGATGAGTTTTCGTTGTCATAGATATCAATTCACTTTCTAATTAATCTCTTTCTATAAAGTATACTATAGGGATCAATATAATTGCAAGCCAAGAATACTTCCAAAAACCATAAAAATATCCTAAAGAATAAAATATAGCAAGTGAAACAAACGGCATTATATAATATATTTTAGCATTATCAGGTGCTTGTTTAATAATTTCATAAGCAGGAAAAATTAATAAAACCATCCAAATATATCCCCAAGCATTATATAAAATACCAATAATTAAAAATATCGATGCTAAAGTCAAAAACACTAACCAATCAATAATCGTCTCTTTAGTAAATTTTATAATACTATCTTCTCCATAACCTATAAAAACAAAAGCCGGAATTAAAAGCCCAAAAAACGAATATCCCCATGAACTAGTAAAATAAGGGGTTATAATACCTACTATAATTGCTAACAAAAGCGATAACTCATAAATCAATAATCTTTTAGAGTTATTTTCTTGCAACACTCCTGTCATAGGAACCAATAAAAATATAACCCACCCTCTTGACCATATATGAAGAAAACTCCCCAAAAACATATATGCTATTAAAGCTACAAATGGACTTACTACAAACAAAAAAGATTTTAAAGACATACTTCTATAATTTGAAAAAACCCCAATAAGTGGCAGTAATAAAAACACGAGCCAAGTTGGATGCCAAATACCATAATAAAACCCCACAAAAAAGTAACTAATTATTATTACAAATGGAGAAATTGCGATAATACCTGCAATTAAATTATCATAAAAAACTGTAAAAGCTAAAGCAAGTAAAGGAATAATTATAAACACTAGCCATCCAGGATGCCATAAATCAAAACCAAATCCCAAAACCATATAGATAACTAAAGAAATAAAAGGAACCATAGCAATAATCGTATTAGTTTCCTTCCCTTCGTTTTCTTTTAACTTGAGTTTATATTCTATAACAATTTTATTGATTTCTTCTCTTGGATCACCAAGTTTTTTTACTAAAGCATCGAAGTCATCTTCATTAATTTTTGATATTTTCTCTTTATAATCAGACAAAATCTTTAATAATAAAGTTTCGTCAATTTGATAATCCAATAGTCTTTCTTTTAATGATTCTAAATACTTTTTCATAATCAGCACCCTTAATATTAACGCTTTTTTTTAGTTGCTTGATAAGTCTATATCATCGCATTCGTTTCCTAAGCAATCCATTCCAACAAATTCAACTTGAATTGTTGCATGATCAATACCCAAATTGTGAAGTTTTTTATAAATATCATTTTGAATCTCATTGATTTCTTTTGGTGAATTATTCTTTCCTAACACTATATGTAAAGTTATAATTGGAATTGACCCTTCTAAACTCCAGAAATGAATATGATGAACATCTTTAATAGCGGAATTTTCTAAAATATTGTTTTTTATTTCCTTAATTGAAGGCTTTTTTGGTGCTTTTTCTAAAAAAACTTCTAAAATACTTTTTAAATTTCTAAAAACATGAAAAACAATATAAACACTAAATAAAAGTGATAATATAACATCTAAAATAGATATATTATATAAATTTATAAAAATTGCAGCTATTAACAACGCTATCCAACCAAATACATCTTCTAATAAATGAAGGGAAATAATTTTCTCATTAATGGATTTCCCTCTAGATGCATTATAAGCCGCTAACCCATTAACAACAACACCAATAATAGCAAACCAAATTAATAGTTCAGGTCTTATAAGTGGTTCAGGATTAATAATTCTTTCAATTGCTTTATAGACAATTATTGTCGATCCAACAATAAGAATTAATGAGGAAATTAATCCACCTAACAATGAAAAACGATAATAACCATAAGTATACTTAAAATCAGGTTTTTGTTTTGACTTTCTCTCTAAAAATATTGCTACTCCTATTGAAATTGAATCACCAAAATCATGAACACTATCACTTAAAAGAGCAATGGAACCAGTCAGTATTCCACCAACAAATTCAAAAATGGTAAAAATAAAGTTTAACGCAAAAGATAAAAACATTCTTTTTTCTGATTTCATTTTAGTTTTCATTTGTTATCCTCCAAATTTTAATAACAGGTAAAGAATTGCGGTTATGTATTTCAACAACTGCAATAATTACAAAAAACAGAATCATAAATTGCGGCATATAATATACATTATCAACCAAACCATGTACATTTGCTCCAATTAAAGCTATCAGTAAAATAATTTTTTCTGGAGTATGTTCTTTTAAGAAAACTTTAAATACTATAACAATTTGCCACATTAAAGAAATAAATCCAACTATGCCTAAAGTAGCTAATGTATGCATAAAAGTATTATGATAAAATCCAAAATAGTTATCTTCTACTCTAGCAAATAATCCAGCCCCTAAAATTGGGTGTTCTTTAAATTTTACAAACGCTTCTTTCCATAGGTCAATTCTTGCAAGATGTTGATCTGGAAGTCTAACAAAGCGATTCCATATAGGAATAAAATAATCTGTTTTTGTCCCAATTACAAGTATCAATAATATAATTATTATAATTGTATAAAGGAACATTTGCTTTTTATTTTGATAATCATGAAACAAATAGCTAACTAAAAAAGGTAAGATTACAACAAAAGCCAGTATTCCAGCTCTTGATAATGTAAATAATAACATAAAAATTTCAAATGAAATTATTATAGAAAAAATAATTTTAAATTTACTATGTCTCAAAAAATAAACAGTTGAACTAATAAATATAATTAAATAAGTAGCTATAAAATTAGAAATCCCCCAACCTAAATCAATTTCCTTTGTCTCCAAAGCGTTAATAATATCTCCGATATTTAAGTAATATATAAATACCTGAGTTGAAATCAAAACACCTAAAACAACAAATAGACGTAAAATGTAAATAAGATTTTTTCCTTTAATAGTTTGAATAAAAAACAAATAAATTGTCACATAAAAAATCCCGATAATTAGATAAAAACCATAATTAATATTAATAATATCACTATTCAATATTGAGAGAAACATCGCCAAGACCATTAAAAATATTGGATAAGTTAATTGTCCTTTTTTAACATTTTCTTTAAATTTAAAGTAATGAATAACAAAACCTAGTAATAATACTATCGGCAAAATATATAAATAATTAGGTATCGTATCCAAACTCCATTCTGTACGACTAATCAAAAAAAGCATATTAAACAAAAAGGGTAATACATGAACAGAGTTTCGAACAAAAAACAGAACAAAAAAACTAGCAATCACAAAAAGTGTCATCCCTAAGAAATCAAGTCCATTATACCAAAACATAAAAGCAAATGAGCTTATTAATACAAAATATATTGTTTTATTATATAGTTTATCATTTTTCATAGCATGTATTATATTATCATATATCATATTAAAAATCATAAAAAAAAGCACAATTTTTCATTGCACTTTAAATTTTACTCTTCATTTTGAAATATCATTCGATTATAAACATGTTTAAAGCCCATTTTCTCATAAAGTTTTTTTGCTCGATAATTATCTAAGTCAACATGAAGCGATATTTTACCATCAGCAAGATCTATGGCATACTCAATTAATTCAGTTCCTAATCCTCGTCCCTTACTATGTGGATTTGTTCCAATATAGGCTAGATGATAAGTCGGAATAAAGTTATCAAATCCCATATTGACAACAATACATACTCCATCTACAATTTCCTCTCTTGTGGCTATTAATATAAAACCATCCTTCATGGCATTATTTAAAGCATCTATTGTATCATTTATTGGATCTGAGTATCTATCCAAATAAAAATCAACATACTCAACTAATTTTTCTTTAGAAACTTCAGAAAAATTTTCTAGTCTTCTAATATCAATTCTAGTTTTTGCAGAATCTAAAATAATAACATGATTGCCTTTACTAACTAGTCCCTTTTTATGATTATCTAAAAATGCCGCAAATGCAGTTGCGTCCTTTCTTTTTAATTTTAAATGTTCAAGCTTAGTTAATAATGAATATGCTTCAGATAATTCATTTTCTTCAACAACTATTTCATCCGATTTTTCGTAATAATATTTGTCTTTTACAAAATGGGTTGGAAACAACTTAGGTAAAGGATTAGAATTTTCAATATAATCATTTAAATAACGATTATAAATACTATTGTAATAAAAATCATAATCTGAATGAAAATATACACTATCAGCAGGATACTTAATTTTTTCAATAATTTCTTTTGATATCTCAGAAAAAGCAGCTTCAGATAAACTCCGATTATTGACAGCTTCAATCGCTAAATAAGCATTTTCTTTATCCGCGAAACTTATTGTGTTTTTATGTCCTTTTGTTTTATTGAGATGTGTAAAGTCAACAATCTCATCTTTCTTAAAAAACTTCGCTTTCCATTTTTCATTTTTATATTGAACAACTTTTAATGGTAAAGCTTTAATTTTACAAAAATATGCAATTGACTTTAAATAGGGCTTAGATCCCTCAGCCACTAATGAGTTATAATTTAAAGCTATTGCAGAATTGACTATTCTTTGGGCAACACGATCAAATTTTGATCCACTTGGATTTGCTCCTTCAAGTTTAATATATATCCTTTTAATGCCTAATTTTTTTTCTATATTTCGCGCTCGTAAAAGCGGTGTTTTCCCACTTTTTTTCATAATAATACCTCCTAAAAAAATAACAATGATAACGAAAATCACCATTGTTATTATAGCATATCTTAAACTTTAAATAAACTTATCAGTTTTCTATTGTTTAAAAAAACAATTAAATTTTTTCGCCACTATCTAATCGTTTTTCCCCTGATAATTCTCTTAACTTCGTAATATCTTGCGAGACTTCTAAAACACCTAGATACCGGTTTTCTTCATCTCTAATTGCATAGTATATAATATACAAGAAAGTTCCTTTAATTTCAATCCAAAAATCTGCAAAGTCACGTTTTTCATTCCTAAAATCATCAATAATTTTTTCGACAATTTTTATGCTTTTAGGCGGGTGACAATGTTTAACCAATCGGCCTATAACTGATGGATTTCTAGGAAAATGTCTCTCTAATCGGTTATTATAATATCTTACTGTATCATTATTATCAACGAAGGTTATATCAATAGGTATTTTATTTAACACAAGTTCTAACTGTTTAAAGTCAAGTTCTCCTGTTTTAGTTTTAAATAGCTTATTTGAATATTCTATTTCAGTATTTTCATCAATAGGTTTTCTTTCATTAATAAACACAAACTGGTAATCTAAACATTCATTATATAGCAAATTTAACTTTTCATTAGATACGATTTGATTTAATAATGGTAAAATTATTAACTCTTCTTTTTGATTAATGCCATAGATTAAAAAATAGTACTCGCCAATTTGTTTAATTATTGTAGATTTATCAATATTATCTTTTTTTAAATTTTCAATGATAGTCTTCAAGAGGCATCTGGCATCATCATGTAATTCCCATAACACTTCAAATGGTCTATTTGAAGGTAGTTTATTCTCTAAATTTGGAAATATGATATTTTCATACTTAATAAATTTCTTTTCAAAAGCTAAGCATTCATTTAAACCTTTTAGTAAAGCTTTTTTATTCGTAACCAAATCTTTGTTCTTGTAATACTTCTTTAATTCATTTAAATGTTCTTCAATTTTATTGTTTTCTAAAACCAGAGTTTTTAATAAAATATGCTTATAATCTTTAACATGTTTCTCCAACCCCTTGTGGAAAACATTAACAAATTTATTTGCTGTTTTCTTTACTTCTTGAATTGATAGATTAGAATGATTACTATAAAAATCTAAATAGAATATATCGATAGGAGTAATATTTTTAATTTCTTCGAGATATTCGTTATATAGATTCACTTTTTCTTTAGTATTATTAGAATCTATCAAACGTTTCATAAATTTATTAATTTTTTTAATTCTTTCTTTATTGTATTTAAATACTTCCATTTTTTCTCTCCTCTTTATCTTTATATAAGAAGTTATTTATATAAAAAATTGTATAGCCAATAACCAATATAATTAATACAATAATAATAAAATACCCAAATCCGTATTCAGATATATTTAAAAAGAAATAAGGATAATTTGATTCATAAGAAGTGCCTAAATGAAATTTGCCACCAAAAAAACTATAAATTAAAGTGCATAAATAATAAATCAAAGGAAATATAAGCCAATATAGAGGGTATTTTCGTTTTATTATTCCTTTTTTGCTAAAGAATAAATTATCAAAAATCACAAGTATTGGTGTTAGAGTATGTACTAAAATATCCGCTAACGAATTCACTTCATAGTCAATTGAATTTATTGAGGGTCTTAAGACAAAATTATATATTAATCCAGTAAGTACAATACTTACAACGGCTTGATACTTAATAATTGTAAACAATTTAGATTTATGCTTAATTTTAAAAAAAATCATTAAATATATACTTAAAACAAATAAATTGGATAAATGAGTAAAATACTTAAATGGACTTAAGGAAAAACCAAGATCTATCAATGTCAATGATATACCTAGTCCACTGCTAATAACTATTAAAAATTTGATTGTCTTATTAATATGCATTTTATTCATTTATTTACCCACAATTTTATCCTTTATTAAGATAATTTGTTGCAACATTTATTTTATAACTTAATTGTTATTATAACATTTATTTATTATGCTAACAATATTCCAAAAGAAAAAGGAAGTTTCCTTCCTTTAAAATTAAGTTGTATAGAATACTTATAGATTATAAATAGGTTCAGTATGAAAATAAGCGTTTTTAACAGCATAAACTTTTTTAAACCATAACATTATAATTGTATACAAGACTAAAAATTAACTTTAGAAATAATTTAGATTTCTGTTACAGTTTTAATTATAAATATTTCATTAAATCAGTTATAGCTACCGCTCCATCACTCACCGCAGTAACAACTTGGCGCAAAAATGTATCTCTCACATCTCCTACTGCATAAATACCATTCACATTTGTTTCACAACGTTCATCGGTTCTAATCCAACCCCCATTATCAAAAGCTATAGAATCACCAAGAAATTGCGTGTTTGGAATATAACCAACTGCCATAAATATACCATCTACATCAATCTTTTTTTCTTTTTGCGTTTTATTATTTATTACTAATGCTTGTTTTAAATATTCATCACCTAAAGCAGCTTTCAATTGTGAATCCCATAAAATTTCAACATTATCAATCTTAAATATTCGTTCTTGTAAAGACTTTACAGCTCTTAATTCATCTCGTCGATGAATTAAATAAACTTTCTTCGCAATCCTTGACAAATAAATCGCATCTTCAACCGCAACATCTCCACCGCCAACAACAGCTACTACTTTGTTTTTATAAATAAATCCATCACAAGTTGCACAATATGAGATGCCTTTACCAGTATATTTGTCTTCACCAGGACAATTAAGTTTTTTTGGAGAAGCTCCAGTTGCTAAAACAACAGTTTTAGTATTATATTCTTGCTTATCTGTTTTAACAATCTTATAAGTTTTTTCTATTGTAATATTTTCAACAGCCTCTGAGTTTATCTCAATATCCAAATCATTTACGTGCTTTGTCATTTTATCAGCCATTTCCATTCCAGTTACTTTCCCTAAACCTAGGTAATTTTCTAATTCAAATGTATTGGCAATTCCGCCACCAGGCAAAAACTTTTCTAAAACAACAAATTTGAGCATTGCTCTTTTAGCATATATAGCGGCGCTTAACCCAGCAGGACCCCCACCGATTATTATTACATCATAGATATTATTCATAAGATACCCCACTTTCATTCCTGTTTTATTTTAACATAAAAGTATAATTAATGTAATTTCAATTTTTGATATTCATTAAAAAAAACCATAGTACAAACTATAGTTTAATTTTTAATTTCTATATAACGATAAAAATAATAATGCTTAAATAAAAATATTAAAATTATCAATATTTTTAAGAAAAGCGAATCAATACTAAAAAATGAAACAAGTAATATTATATCTACAAAAATTAACAATGACCACTTCTGCTTTTTAGTCATACTCTTAGTCTCAATAAAATTCGACAAATATTTAGTATATATTATTGTGTTAGTAAACCAATCATGAAATCGTTTTGATGATTTTGAAAGCATATAAGTTGTCAACAATAAAAATGGTGTTGTAGGCAATATAGGGAATATTATTCCTACTATCCCTAAACCTAAAGATATAAAAGCTAGTGTAATTATAATAATTTTCATTACTTGCTGACTAATCTTTTTTCACCTTTTAATTCTCTTATTGGCTTAATGTTTTGGGTTATTTCTAAAGCGCCCAAATATTCGCCTTCGGTATCCCTAACAGCAAAGTAACGAATATAAACAAACATATTTTTTAATTGAATATAAAAGTCTTCATTATCTTTTTCACCGCTTTTGAAACTTTCAATAATCCCTTCAACAATATCAACACTTTTAGGAGGATGACATAAAGATACATGTCTTCCCAAAATAGTTATAGGACGATTAAATATCCGCTCTTCTCCTTGAGAAAAGAATTTAACATAACCATCTTTATCAACGAAAGTTAAATCCAAGGGTAATGTATTTAAAATCGAGTTTAGTTCTTTTATGTTCAAACTTCCTCCATCAAGTTTAACTTCACCATCAATAATATCTTCTTCTTCAGTTTCATCTTCTTCTTGAACTGCCCAAGTTTCTTTAGGAGCTTCAAGAAAATAACCGATTTCATCGCTTCCTTTATCAGCTAATATCCACTCATAATAACTCATTAAGTCACTTAACTTTGGCAATAAAATATTTTCTTCTTTCATTACCATATCTTCAACTCTTTGAATTACTTGGTTTGCTTGTTTAACTATTTCTTGATAATTTGATGATTTATCATCTAATAAAGTCTTTACAGCTTTTAAATCTCGCCTTATTTCATCATCAACTCCCCACATTACTTTAGGTATAGATGTAATTCCTTTTTTTTCTAAACTTGGAAAAAACAAGTTTTCTTTTCGCGCATAATGGTTTGATACTTCCATTAAGCGTTCAATACCAATTCGTAACATCAAATATGAATTTGAATCTTCTTTTCCAATATATGGTTTAATCTCTTTTTCAATCAATTTTAGAATTCGTTTATTTTCGTCGGAAAAAACTTTTGCTGGGTGTCCGGGAATATCCATAATTGATTTCGGCTTGTGAATATCAGAAATTGAACCATCAAACACTGCAGCATGTACATCACATAAACTTTGAACTTCATCCATACTCATTCCATCATCCATTAAAGCTTGTTCAAGTTTAACTATCTCATCAGTAGATATTTCCTTAAAATCTCTTTTAAATAAAGCCTTAGCTTCATCTAATGGCATACCTGCATGTATTTTCTTTATTAAAGCTTTAAGTTTTTCTTGTCTTTTTTTAGAATCATTATTAATAAATTCACTCATTAAAATACCTCCATATAAATATTGTAAACAATAAGTTAATTTTATTATGTGATTTAAATCACATAATTTAATATATATGTATTGTTATTAACAGTTAATACCCCCTGGTTTTGTAGTTTTGTTAGATGTCTTGAAAAAGTTTCCCTTCTGATATTTATCAGGTTCGCTAGTACTGTTTTAGAAAATGGTAATTTTATTACATACCGATTATCTTTTATAACACCAAATTTTTGAAAAAGGTTTTTTAAAATAGCTAAAATTTTATCTTGAGTCTCAGAATTTGCTGAAATTAGTAACTGATCATGAAAAAGATTTGATCTCGTAATTGCACAGTTTAAGCATTTATCTTTAAATTCATCACTACTTTTATACGCTAATAAAATGTCATCTTTATCTATAACTCGTAGTTGAACTTTAGTTAAACAGCTTGCTGAAGCAATATAGTTTTCGTTACCTTGAAGTACAGCTAAAAGAGCAACATAGTCGCCTGGTCCTAGAACTCCAATAATAAATTCATCGCCATTTTCTAAAAATTTGCTAATTTTAATATATCCTTTCTCGATAGAATATACTTTTCTGAGTATTTCACCTTCTAGAAAAACTATTGACTTTGATAAGTGTTCTTCATATTGACTTTTTATCTTACCATAGATACAATTTGCGCAGTTTACTTTCATACCACCATTATATATTATTAATATCATTATATAAAACATCTTTGCTTATAATTAATGAAATGTTAAAATACATGTAGGGAGTGAAGTTATGAAAATATTAGTTATACAAAATAGTGTTAAGGAAAAATATTCTGATAACATTACTAATTTAAATAAATTATTATCTCAAACTAAATCTAAAAAATATGATTTTATAATTTTTCCAGAAATGTTTGTTACACCTTATGAATTAAAATATTTCAAAAAATATAAACATAACAAGAATAGTCCGATTTTTGATTATCTTAAAGAAATATCACGAAAATATAGTAGTTATGTTATTGGTGGAAGTATTCCAGAAGCATTCAATAATAATATTTACAATACAAGTTATATTTTTAATCGCGAAGGCGAAATTATTGCTAAATATCGTAAAATTCATTTGTTTTCAGTTACTTATCCAGATAACACTACTTTTTCAGAAGCTGATGTACTAAGTCCAGGAAACAAAATCATAACCTTTGATACTGAATTTGGTAAAATGGGTATTATAATTTGCTTTGATATACGTTTTCCTATATTATCAAAGAAAATTAGAGATAAAGGTGCTAAAATAATCTTTGTCCCTGGTGCTTTTAACACATATACTGGCCCAATGCATTGGCATACAACTTTTAAAGCAAGAGCAATTGATAACCAAATCTTTTTCGTTGGCGCAAGTCCTAGTTATTATTCTTTTGGAAATTACGAGCCATATGGTCATTCTTTAGTTGTTGATCCCTTTGGTAAAATAATTCATGAGTTAGATAATAAAGAAGGGCTAATTGAAGCTAATATTGATTTAAAAGTAATCGATAAGGCTAGATCCTCTATTCCTATAATTAAAAATGAAATTGACTTGAATATTTTTGTTTGATTTTGTTTATAAAATATATATTTAAAACTAAACATAAAAAAAAACTAACGTTTGGTGAAGAGTGTTGTTAGTACATTGGATATAGTTCTATATTTAGGTTTAAATAAAGATTTTTATTTTTAAAATAAAATGTTGATTAAAAAATGGTATAATATTATTGCCAAACAATTCTAATAGGAACTA
>JAIPGD010000032.1 GCA_021736305.1 Candidatus Izemoplasma sp. | reverse complement strand
TCTAAAGACTTATGATAGAAGATCTGAGTCTTTATTTTCTTTGCATCAGGCCATGGTAGTTTTGCTTTCTTAAGAGCAATCAGTAAAGATCTGTTTACATGATCTGTTTTGACTAAGAAAGACCTTGGTAATCTGATATCTTGTTTATCTAACCATTCCAGGTAATTCTCTTTCGCAGCTTGTTTGGTTAGAAAAGGTATGACTTCATAGAAACCGGATTGAATATCAGTTAAGATGATTATTTTTCCACCTTTATGGATTTGGATCCATTGATCTCTTCCAGATGGATTCATGTACAATTCTCTCATTTAGATAGCTCCTTTGGATAAAATAAAAACAACTCATTTTAAAGTTGTCAAAATTCAATCTGTCCTTACAAAGAAAATACTAGTAGTAAGACTGTAAATCTGCTCCCATCGGGTTCGGCGGTTCGAAACCGTCCCCCTCCACCATTTTTTAATCAGCTTATGGCTGATTTTTTATTTTTTTATATAGAGTAACAAATAATGATTTAATCTGGTTGATTTAATTGACAGATAACTTAGTTGGTACTATAATTAAGGTATAAACTATAGGAAGTGATTGATATGAAGAAAGTTCTTATAAAAGGCATTTGTTGCAAAGGGTGTCAAAAACAATTGGAAAATATTTTTAATAATATTTATGGGATAAAAAATGTTGTCGTTTCTCAAGAAGATTGCTCGGTTGTCTATGATGGTTATGTATCGAAAAGAGTGATAGAGCAGGCTCTAAAAGGAACGAGTTTTGAGATCGACAAATTTCTTTCCGAGTCTTAAACTAAAGCTCGAAAGAGCTTTTTTTATTGTAGATAACTATAAATAGTTCTTGAAAAATATTTTTTGAGCGTTATAATATAATAGGCCAAATGATAAAGAGGTGAATTTTTTTGGAAAATTTAATTCGAGATATCATAGAATTTGATAAGAAAAAGCGTTTAGAAGTAGAAGAGTTAGAAAAAGAAAAAAAGAAAATAGGAGCTTATTTGCGAGAAAAACGGAAAGAAATTGAAAAAAGGTATAAAGCAGAAGCAGATGAAATTTTCGCGAAAAGAAAAACAGAAATTGAAAAAACGATTTCAGAAGCAGAAGAAAAAGCTCAAGATAAATATAAAATCTCATTAAAAGAAATTGAAATTACTTTTAATAAACACCGGCAAGAATGGATTGATTCTCTTTATGATTTTTGTACTAGTATCGAAAAAGAGGGTGAGTAACATTGAATTTTGCTGGGAATGCGATTATATCTAAGGCGAAATCTATGTATTCGCACCGCTTAAAGCCTGAGGATTACGAAGAGTTATTGAAATTTAATACTATAGCTGATATTGTGGCTTATCTAAAAAAGAATGATAAATATAAGAATACATTAAGTGAAGTTTACGAAAATGACTTACATCGCGGACAATTAGAAGACTTAATTAAAAAAAGTTATTTTTTTAATGTCGCTAAAATTGTCAGCTTTATTAGTACAAATGATCGGAAGTTTTACGAATTAGATATGATTAAACGGGAAATTGAAATTGTCTTATCAAGTTTAAGATCAATTATATCTGGAAACATTGAAAAATCAATTAGAGATTTGCCAATGTTTTTTAAAAAACACGCAAGTTTTGATATCGAAGAGGTTACTAAATCTCTGACTTTTCGTGATTTATTATACGCATTAAAGGATACTCGTTATTATGATATTTTAAGACATTATTATCAAGAAAATCCAACTTTAATTAAATATACCGATATTGAACATGAAATGATGGCGAAATATCATAGTATTGTTATAAAGAGAATTGATAAATATTTTACTGGAAAGACTAGAAGAAGATTAATGGATATTTATCAAACAAAGGTTGAAATTGATAATGTTATTAAAATTTATCGGTTAAAAAAATTCTATGATTCACCAGAAGAAGAAATTTGGAAAGCATTAATTACAGAAGATATTCGCATGAGCAAGAAACAATTAGAAGAATTAATAAAGCTTAAAGATCCAAATGATGTATTATTACAAATGGAAAATTCACAATACTCGGATTTTATTGATGAAGAGGATTATGTTTACATTGAGTATCAAGCTGAACGAATTAAATACCATATAGCTAAAAGATATATGTATTTTTCTTCTGTGCCGGCTATTGTATATACAGTTTTTATTTTTTTGAATGAAATTGAACAAGCAAATATATTTAATATCATCGAAGGTATCCGCTACGATATTGATAAACGAGATATTAAAAGAATGCTAATATATTGAGGTGAATTTATGTCTATATCAAAATTAAAATTATTTAATATAACATCTAGTAATAAAAATCTAGATAAAATATTAGAAAAGTTTGTACAAGTCGATTATATTCATCCAGTAGTAGCTAGTGAGATTGTTGATAAGGTTAAAGGATTAACTTCTTATTCTACAGATAATCCTTGTAATATTATATTAAAAGAATTAGAAGAAATAGAAAAAGAAAATAATGTTGAATTGCCAACAATTAGTGTTAATTCATTAGATTATTCACTTGATAATATGCGGGAGTATGTTCAAACTACTCATGATAAAATTCAAAATTTGTATAATCAAAAAAAGGATGCTCAAGCTTTAATAAAAAAATATAGTGATGCATTAGATCAAGTAAAGGACATTGAGAATCTAGATATTAATTTAGATGATTTATTTGCTTGCGAATATTTAAAGGTTAAAGTAGGAAGAATTCCAGTTGATAGTTTAGAAAAACTCAATTTTTATAGTTCTAAACCTTTTATATTTCAATCATTACGTGTTGCTAGAGGTCATTGTTGGTGTATTTATTTTACAACAATTGAAAATGAACATGAAATTGATAACGTTTTTTCTTCTTTATTTTTTGAAAGAATTCATATACCTGATTTTGTTCACGGTACTCCAATTTCTGCTCAAGAAACTTTAAAAATGGAAATTGATGTGGCCGAAGGAACATTGAAAAGTGTTCAAAATGAAATGGACGAAATTCTTAATAACAATATTGATAAATTAAAAGAAATGAAAGCGGAACTACTTTTCTTAGAAAAAATTTACGAAGCCAAAAAGTATGTTGTTGGATTAGGTGATAAATTCAATATAAATGGATTTGTTGAAACTAGTCGAATTGAAGAATTAAAAGAGCACTTCTCTCATATGGAAAGTGTAGAAATAGAATTTAGACCCGCCGATTCAGATAAGCGATTAACTCCACCAACGAAATTAAAAAATAACTGGTTTACAAGACCATTCGGAATGTTTGTTGAAATGTATGGAGTACCAAGTTATAAAGATATGGATCCGACGTCAATCGTTGCGATTACTTACAGCTTATTGTTCGGGATAATGTTTGGTGATCTTGGACAAGGATTGTTATTAGCATTACTTAGTTTTGGAATATTAAAATGGAAGGGGTTAAAATTAGCTGGAGTTGGAATTAGGATAGGTTTAAGTTCAGCCTTTTTCGGTTTAATTTTTGATTCTGTATTTGGGCAACATGGAATGATTGCGCCTCTGTACGAAAGTATGGGGATATCCTTTTTACCTTTCCATGTAATGGATGCTGATTTTACAATGACATTATTAATAGGGACAGTTGCATTAGGGTCAATAATAATTTTGACTTCAATGATTTTAAATATGTTGACTGCATATAAACGAAAAGATTATGGAACTCTGTTTTTCTCGCCAAATGGTGTTGCTGGGTTCATTTTCTATGGGTTTATATTAACTGCGGTCGCTTTAATGTTTTTAACTACAGTTGATTTATTACAGCCATTCTTTATTATTCCATTTATTATTTTGCCTTTGGTTGTAATATTGTTTAAAGAACCATTAGAAAGACTAATAGAAGGACATAGATTGTTTCCAGAAGGATTCGGTGGTTTTCTAACTGAAGCTTTATTCGAAACTTTTGAGACAGTCTTATCATATATTACAAATACAATGTCTTTCTTACGTGTTGGTGGTTTTGTATTATCACATGCAGGTATGATGTTAGTTGTGTTTTCGATTATGGAAATGATGGGTGGCGGTTTTGGCCAAACAATGGTTTTCATTTTCGGTAATTTATTTGTTATGGGACTTGAAGGTTTAATTGTTGGAATTCAAGTTTTAAGATTAGAGTTTTATGAGATGTTTTCAAGGTATTTTGAAGGAAATGGTATTCCTTTCAAATATAATGAGTAATTTAGGAGGATTAGACAATGTTAAGTAAATTAGAAATTATTGTGCCATTAATAATGGTGGGTTTAATTGTATTGCCTTTAGTTAAAGTTTTTTCAGGTAAGGTTGATTTAAAATCAGCAAGAAAAAGATTATATATTCATATATCTTTGTTCTTTGCACTTGTATTATTTGTTTTCATCTGGCAAATTAGTGGAACAAGCTTATTTGCAGCTGAGACAGAAGAAACTGTTAGTGAAGGTTTTGCGGGTTCAATTGCTCAAGGTCTTGGCTTTTTAGGAGCCGCTTTAACAACAGGCTTAGGATCAATTGGCGCAGGTATTGCCGTTGCGGCAGCTGCCCCAGCAGCTATTGGAGCTTTTTCTGAAAACGAGAAAAACTTTGGTAAGTCATTGATTTTTGTTGCTTTGGGTGAAGGTGTTGCAATTTATGGACTACTAATTTCAATTCTTATTATTAATAAACTTTAAGTTAAGAGTGATAGAATGAAATTCTTCTTATTAACAGACAATATTGATACATTAATGGGAATGCGCCTTGTAGGAATAGAAGGCGTTATTATCCATGACCGAAAGAAAGTTTTACAAGAGATTGAAAAAGTATTACACGATGATAGTATTGGTATTCTGTTGATTACAACAAAATTAGTTGATTTGTGTCCGGAAGTTATTTCTGAATTGAAATTAAAGCGATCAAGACCTTTAATTGTTGAAATACCTGACCGCCATGGTGGGAAAAAGATTGGTGTTTCAATAGATGAATATGTAAGTGACGCCATTGGCGTTAAACTGTGAGGTGAAAGAATGCCATATTACAATAATGATGATCTTTTAAGATATTTTTCAAAATATATTGCTGATAAAGCAGATAAAAAAATTGAAAAACTAAAAAATGAGATTGCCGAAGAAAAAGAACAATCTGTTAAGAGGATTGAGCAAGAACTTCACAAAAGTATTTTTCGGGGATTAGATATTGAGCTTTCAGAATTAAATTCTGATTTTAAGTCTAGAATGAATAAAGTTAGAACAGAGTATTCAAAAGAGTTGATTGAGAAAAGAAGCAATTTATTAAATTCAGTTATTGATGAAGTTCATGATAAACTTAATGATTTTGTTAAAACTGATAAGTACAAAAAGCTAGTAACTAAACAAATTAAAGGTTTAGGTAATGACTTTTGTTCTGAAAAAGTTGAATTTAGAATTAAAATTAATGACTCAGTAATGAAAAAAGTTATTGAGGAAAATTATAAAGGTAAATTTATAATCAAGGAAATCCCTAAAATTGAAATAGGTGGTTTTTCTGCGCTTTGCTTTAAATTGGGTGTAATGACTGATTTAACAATTGATACCCGTTTAGAAGAGAAAAAACAATGGCTCTATGAGCATTCAAAATTAGCTGCGAGTATATAAGAGGTGTTTTTATGAATAAAGTTTATTCAATTAATGGTCCAGTTGTAAAGGTTAAAAATGCAACTGATTTCACTGTTATGGAAATGGTATATGTGGGAAAAGACAAATTATTAGGTGAGGTCATTTCAATTAGTGAAGATTTCACTGTTATTCAAGTATACGAATCTACAGTAGGTTTAATGCCTGGCGAAGAAATAATTGCGACTGGGGAGCCAATTTCTGTTACTTTGGGACCAGGAATTTTAACAAATATATTTGATGGAATTCAAAGACCACTTAATAAAATATATGATATTGAAGGCAGTTTTATTAAAGCTGGTACTTCGGTACCGCCTTTAGATCAAGAAAAGGAATGGGATGTTTCTTTTAAAATTAGTGTTGGCGATAATGTCGAATTTGGCCAAATTTTTGCTGAAGTAGAAGAAACTACTTTAGTTAATCATCGCTTGTTAGTTCCTAAAGGAATTTCTGGGAAAGTCAAAGAAGTTAAATCTGATGGAAAATATAAAATTGAAGATATATTGGTTAAAGTAGAAGATAAATATAATAATATTCATGAGTTAAATATGATTCAAAGGTGGCCAATAAAAAAACCTCGTCCTATAAAAAACAGACTACCTTTAAGCATTCCGTTAGTGACTGGTCAAAGAGTTATTGATACTTTATTTCCAATTGCTAAAGGCGGAACTGCTGGAGTTCCTGGTGGTTTTGGAACTGGTAAAACTATGATGCAACATCAAATCGCAAAATGGTGTGATGCTGATATTATCGTATATATTGGTTGTGGTGAGCGTGGAAATGAAATGACACAAACATTAGATGAGTTTTCTGAACTCATTGATCCGAAATCAAATAAACCATTGATTGAAAGAACTGTTTTGATAGCTAATACTTCAAATATGCCTGTTGCAGCAAGAGAAGCGAGTATTTATACAGGCGTTACTATTGCAGAGTATTACCGGGACATGGGTTATCATGTTGCAGTAATGGCGGATTCAACATCTCGTTGGGCTGAGGCTTTAAGAGAAATAAGTGGTAGATTAGAAGAAATGCCTGCAGAAGAGGGTTTTCCAGCTTATTTACCTAGTAGGATCGCACAATTTTACGAACGTGCTGGATATATAAATACATTAAATGATAATAATGGTTCGGTTTCGATTATTGGGGCTATTTCACCTCAAGGCGCAGACTTTTCTGAGCCAGTAACACAAAACACAAAAAGGTTTGTGCGTTGTTTCTGGGCATTAGATAAAGAGTTAGCTTATTCAAGACATTATGCAGCTATCAACTGGACTTTAAGTTATTCAGAATACATTAATGATTTAAGTAAATGGTATAACAAGCAAGTCGGAGTAGAGTTTTTAGATGCAAGACAAAAATTCATTAAAATTCTTGCTGAAGAAAATAAATTGATGGAAATTGTTAAACTTATTGGTAAAGATGTTTTACCTGATTATCAAAAGTTAACCTTAGAAATTGCTAGAGTTATTCGCGTTGGTTATTTACAACAAAATGCTTTTCATAAAGAAGATACATTCGTTCCTTTAGATAAGCAACTTATGATGATGAATTTAATTCTTTATTTACAAAAAGAAGCAAATAGAGTTTTAAAACAAGGTAAAGCTTTTAGTTTGTTAACTAAAACTAATATTTTTGATAAAGTTATTAAAGTAAAATATGATATACCAAATGACCAATTAGTTTTATTTGATAATTACTATAAGATGATTGATGAAGCACTTCATGCAATTAAGTAAAGGGGGTAATTATGAATTTACAATATATTGGTTTAAAAGAAATTAATGGTCCTTTAATCTTTTTAGAAAATGTTAAGGGTATATCATTTGAAGAAATGGTAGAAATAAAATTAGATAATGGTCAAACAAGACACGGGAGAGTCGTTGAAATTAATGGCGACCTTGTGGCTATTTTGGTTTTTGAAGGAACACAGGATTTATCATTAAAAAATACAACGATTAAATTTTCTGGCCACGCTATGAAAATAGGAATGTCTGAGAATGTTTTAGGTAGAGTTTTTAGTGGTTTAGGTGAGCCTATTGATAATTTAGGACCTGTTTACGTTGATAAGTATTTAGATATTAATGGTTCAGCACTTAATCCTGTGGCTAGAATATATCCAAGAAACTATATTAATACAGGTATATCAAGTATAGATGGATTAACAACTTTAATTCGTGGGCAAAAGTTACCGATTTTTTCAGGCTCAGGGATGCCGCATAATGATTTAGCTGTTCAAATAGTAAAACAAGCAAAATTATCAGATGAGAAAGACGAAAAATTTGCGATTGTTTTTGCGGCTATGGGCGTAACTAATGATGTAGCTAACTATTTCAAAAAATCTTTTGAAGAAGCAGGTGTTTTGGATAAGGTTGCTATGTATTTAAATCTTGCTGATGATCCAATAATCGAAAGAATACTAACCCCAAGATGTGCCCTAACAGCCGCTGAGTATTTAGCTTATGAAAAAGACTTTCATGTTTTAGTAGTGATGACTGATATGACTGCTTACTGTGAAGCTTTAAGAGAATTCTCATCAAGTAAAGGTGAAATTCCTGGTAGAAAAGGGTATCCTGGATATCTATATTCAGATTTAGCTTCATTATTTGAAAGAGCAGGAATTGTTAAAGATGCAGATGGTTCGGTAACACAGATTCCAATTCTATCAATGCCAAATGATGATATAACTCACCCGATTCCAGACTTGACCGGATATATTACCGAAGGGCAAATTGTTTTGGATAGAGAGTTACATCAAAAGGGTATTTATCCACCAATTGGTGTATTGCCATCATTATCAAGACTAATGAAAGATGGCATTGGTTCAGGCTATACAAGAGATGACCATCAACCATTAACTAACCAACTTTTCGCTTCATATGCAAGAGTAATGGATGCTAGAAGTTTAGCTTCAGTTATTGGGGAAGATGAGTTAAGTTTAGTAGATAAAAAATATGTGAGTTTTGGTGAACTTTTTGAAGAACATTTTATTTCTCAAGGTCACAAAAACAGATCAATCACTGATACTTTAGATCTTGGTTGGAAGTTATTATCTATATTGCCTAAAGACGAATTAGATCGAACAGATGAAATGGTCTTAGATCGTTTTTATGATCAACAAGAAGCGATACATTACTTTAACATAAAGGATAAAACGATTATTAGAGAATTAAAAAAAGAAGGTAATTAATTATGGCTAATAAACAAGTTTTTCCAACTAAAGGGAATTTATTGGCACTTTCCAAGTCCATTAAATTAGCGGAACTTGGTTATGAGTTAATGGATAAAAAAAGAAATATATTAATTCGTGAAATGTTAGAACAAATTGAGAAGGTTAGATCTTTACGTGATGAAATATCAGAAATTTATAAAAAAGCATATTTTACATTACAAGAAGCAAATATTACATTAGGTGTTATCAATGATATCGCTAAAGCTATACCTATTGATGATAACCTAGATATTACATATCGTTCAGTTATGGGGGTTGAAATCCCAAAAGTTTTATATGAAAAAGAAAAAGTTTCTTTAAGATATGGGATTTCTAGTACAAATACAAAGTTTGACTACGCATATAAAAGCTTTTTAAAGGTTAGAGATTTAACTTTAGTACTTGCAGAAGTTGATAATAGTTTATACCGTTTAGCAGATGCAATTAGAAAAGCAAGAAAACGAGCTAATGCATTAAAAAACATTGTAATTCCAGATTACGAAACAAAAATTAAATTTATTAGAGACACTCTTGAAGAAAAAGAAAGAGAAGAATTCACACGGAGAAAATTAATAAAGTCTAAACAAGAGAAAAAACTAGCTAAATAACTTGACTAATTCTTCTAAATATTAGATAATGTAACTTGGCTATTTAGGGGTGTGGTGTCAACGGTAGCACGACAGTCTCCAAAACTGTTCGTACGGGTTCAAATCCTGTCACCCCTGCCATATTAGCTAAATCATAAACTTTAATGCACTTTATACTTCAATATAAAGTGCATTTATTATATAAATATTTATTGTAAATTAAGGGTAGATTATAGTGTTTTTTTAATTTTTAATAACCATTTTAAAAATCTTTTATTTTTTAGGAATTATGATATAATAAAATAGATTGAAAGCGTTTTAAGTGGAAGGAGATAATATATGAAAGACTATAAAGCAAATGCTTTAAAAAACGTAATCTTATTGGGGCATCTTGGGAGTGGAAAAACTTCACTAGCAGAATCCCTAGCTTATATTTCAGGTGCTATTGATAAAAAAGGTAGTGTAGAGAAAAAATCAACAATATCTGACTACACAACAGAAGAGCATAATAAGCAAAGTTCTTTAACTACAGCATTAGTACCAGTGGAGTTTAAAGGTACTAAAATTAATTTTTTAGATGCTCCTGGAGCAGATGAAATGATAGGTGATATTGTTTATTCAATGTCAGCGGCAAACGCAGCGATTTTAGTTGTTGATGCATCAAGTGGTGTTCAAGTTGGTACTGAGAGAATGTGGTTGGAGATTAAGAAACAAAATATTCCAGCAATGATCTTTGTTAACAAAATGGACAAAGAAAATGTAAAATTTGATGAATTGTTAAGTGAAATTAAAAGTAAACTAGGTAAGGAAGCGGTGCCTTTTTGTTTGCCGTTAGGTAAAAGTGATAGTTTTGATGGTTTCGCTGATATCGTGGATTTAAAAGCGAGAATTTATGATGGTGACAAATGTGTTGATGGAGAAATCCATGAAGACAAAAAAGACAGAGTTGATGCTTTAAGACAAGAATTAATTGAAACTGTTGCTGGTTCTGATGAAGAATTATTAGAAAAGTACTTTGAAGGCGAAGAACTTACAATGGAAGAAATCAAACGCGGTCTACATTTAAGCGTATTATCTGGAGAAGCAGTTCCAGTTCTTGTTGGTTCAGCAACTAAAGATATTGGACCTTTAACTTTATTGCATATGATAAGTCAATATTTTCCTGCAATGTCCGAAGAAGAAGGAACAAAAGGTAAATTAGTTGATTCGGATGAAGAAGTTGTTAGAGAATATTCAGATACTGAACCTTTTTCAGCAACTGTATTTAAAACTATAATCGATCCATTTGTTGGAACTATTAATATTATGCAAATTAAATCTGGTTCTGTAGAGAAAGATCAAGAAATTTATGTTTCTAATTCTGAATCAGTAGAAAAAGCTACACAACCATTTACTTTATTAGGTAAAGAACAAATTCAAATGGATAAATTCTTTGCTGGTGATATTTGCGCGATGGCTAAAGTAAGTAATGTAAAAACTGGAACGACATTAAGCGATAAGAAAAACAAAATTGTTTATCCTGATGTTAAAACACCTACACCAACAATGTATTTAGCAGTTAAAGTTGAAAACAAAAAAGATGAAGATAAACTTTCAAGTGCGCTTGCTAAATTACAATTAGAAGATAGTACTTTTGAAACAATTAGAAACAAAGAAACTTCGCAATTACTTATTGGTGGTCAAGGTATGATTCATATCGGTTATATCATTGATAAGATGAAAAATATGTATAAAGTTGCTTTGACAACAGAAGAACAAAGAATTGTGTATCGTGAAACAATCAGACAAACAGCTGAAGCTGAAGGAAGATATATTAAACAGTCTGGTGGATCAGGATATTACGGTGTTGTTGTTATGCGATTTGAACCATACGAAGAAGAAGAATATGCTTTTGACCAAGAAGTATTTGGCGGAGCTGTTCCAAGAGGATATTTCCCTGCAGTAGATAAAGGGCTTCAAGAAACTTTAGAACATGGTGTATTAGCAGGTTTCCCTGTGATAAATATCAAAGGGGTATTAACAGATGGTAAATACCATAATGTTGACTCTAATGAGTTAGCATTTAAAAAAGCCGCAGGTATTGCTTTCAAAGAAGCGTGTAAAAAAGCAAAACCGACTATTTTAGAACCTATTTATAAATTAGAAATTTTAATTAAAGATGAATATCTAGGCGATGTTTTAGGTGATATTAATAAACGTCGTGGTAGAGTATTAGGTATGGAACCTGCAATAGAAGGATATCAAAAAGTTATAGCTGAAACTCCAGAAGCAGAAATCACTAAATATACAATTGATTTAAAAGCGATGACACAAGGTTCTGGGACATTTACTCGTGAGTTTATTAAATATGAAGAAGTTCCTAGTAACATTATTGATAAAATAATTGAAGAACAAAAACAATTTGAAGAAGAACAAAAATAATTTTAAAGCGGCAAAATTTTGCCGCTTTTTATATATTGTAACACTTGACATAAAAATAGATAAATGCTAAAGTTATTATGTGAGACATAGTAATTAAAGGGGTAAAATATATGGAAAAAATAGGTTTATTAATTGATAGTACATCACTTACAACTAAAGAATTAGAAAAATATGATTTTATAAAGAAAGTCTATTTAAAAGTTAGTGTTGATGGAGAAAATTTTTTAGAAAAAGATCTCACCAAGGAACAAATGCTAAAGAATATTGAAAATCATGCGAAGATGTTAACTTCTCAACCATCTCCTGGTGATTTTGTTGAGGTATTGCAAGAGTTTGAAAAAGAGAAATACACACATGTTATTGTTATTGTGTTATCTGAAAAAATTAGCGGTACTTTTCAATCTGCATTATTGGCGAAAAAAATGATCAAATCGGATTTGAATGTAACTGTACATTCACCGAATGCAGCTTCTTTTGGAATTGCAAATGGCTTAAGGTTACTTTCTAAAGATATCGAAAATAAAATGACTTATGATGATGTTTTAAAAAGATATTATGAGATTTTTAAGGAACCACTTATAGCTTTTACCTTAAGCAATTTGAAGCATCTATTTAAGGGCGGAAGACTTAATAGAGTTCAAGCTTTAATCGGAACTGTTTTGCGAATCAAACCGATTGTTCAAATGATTGATGGTAAATTAGAAATGGTTCAAAAAGAACGCACTAATATTGCTTGTCAAGAATTCTTTTTAGAAAAAATTGATGCTTATGTAAAGAAATATGAAAATGTTTATTTAGATATTATCAATTTAAACATGGAAAAATGGGGAGCTAAACTTAAAAAAGCTGTTGAAGAAAAATATCCAAAAGTTAAGATTTATACAACAGATTATGTTAGCCCTGTATTTTATGTTCATCTAGGAGATAAGGGCTTTGGAATATCAGTAATTGCTTACTAAAAACAATAAAAGCCCTAATGTTTTTAATAGGGTTTTTTTTAATGTCAACTAAAAAATAATATTCTTGACAAATGGTATAGGATTTAGTAAACTAATATGTGCGCAAATATAAAACGGCGGTTGTGGCGAAGTGGTTAACGCATCGGATTGTGGCTCCGACATTCGTGGGTTCGATTCCCATCAGTCGCCCCAATTTACTTAAAAAGAATGGGCTATGGCCAAGCGGTTAAGGCATCGGACTTTGACTCCGAGATCGGAAGTTCAAATCTTCCTAGCCCAGCCATTTTTTTTGACCCGCTAGCTCAGTTGGTAGAGCATTTGACTTTTAATCAAAGGGTCAGGCGTTCGAATCGCCTGCGGGTCACCATTTTTATGCGGGTATGGCGGAATTGGCAGACGCGCTAGACTTAGGATCTAGTGTCCTACGACGTGCAGGTTCAAGTCCTGTTACCCGCACCACATACATTAAAGCACCGAGAATACTTGAGGATAGAAGCTTCGATATTCTCGGTGAATCATATCTAGGCTCCTATCACGTTAGTTATGTCAAACAACACAACCCTATAATAATGTATCGCATTTGATTGCATATGTCAATCAACATATGTAAATTTATTAAAAGGAGAGATTATTTGTATGGTTAAGAACAAACTTAAAGAGATTAGAGAGAAAAGAAATTTATCACAAAATCAACTTGCAAAGATTACAGGAATAGATCAGAGTCAAATATCACGCTTTCAAAAGGGAAGAGAAATGCGAGAAAGTGATATCAGAAAATTTTGTGAGGCTTTAGAATGCAGAGCTGATTATTTACTCGGATTAGTTGATGATGAAGAAGAAACAAACAAAACAGGGTGAAGTATGAAGCCACTGAAAAATTAAGGTATTTAAAAAGAGATAAAATCCAAAGGTGGAAATTATCTCTTTTTTCGTGAGTTTTATAGTATAAAATAATAAAAACAAAGAGAATTACTTCATTAACTTCATAATTCTTTTGATATTTACTACGAAAATTGTAGTAGCGGCTTGGAGATTCATACCTGAAATACCATGCGAGTCTGCAAGACCAAACGCATGGGCATTTTTAAGTTCTGAATTTTTAGCTTCGATTTTGTATCTATCTTTAACTTTTAATTTAAAGTCAGCAGTCTCCTGAAACTCCATATGATTACTATGCGTATTAGACTTAATGGAGACAGAGTATGATTTTGTATTAGCACCTTCTTTATAGCAAGCTCCTTTAAGAGGACATATTTTACATTTATCAATATCAAAATAGTACGTTTCAACCATTGTTTTGCCTTCAATTTTATGTTTCTTTTTACCAGAAGTTGTCATTTTAATAGCCATATGACCTTCGGGGCAAACATACATACCCGCATCTTTATTATAGAAGAACCCCTCCACTTTTCGCTTATTACCTTCAGAGACGGATCGACTTAATTTTGAATATAATTTAAAATTCTTGCCTTCATTAGCTAAATCAATATTATCTTTTTCTGAATAAGCAGCATCGCCTATAACCGCTTGAACTTCCATACCAGCTTCTCTTGATTTATTCACTAGAGTTTCTAATTGTTTCCCATCGTGTTTTTCACCTGAAGTAACAGTGGCGGCAGTAATGATTCTTTCATCACTCATAGCAATATGAGTTTTATAACCAAAGAAATGTGTATCAGCGTTTTTGTGGCCTACTTTAGCGTCTTCGTCTTTCGATAAAGCCAGTTCGCACATATGATCATCAATGATTTCATCCAAGTAATCAACTCCCTCTTTAACATGTCCATAGAGCATCAAACGTTCATCTTGTCTAATAACATCACATAGTTTTTTCGTATATTCCATTTCGACATCTAACAGACCTTTTGCTTTATGATTAGGTTTTTGTGGCATTTTATTTTTATATGCTTCATCTATTTTGTATACATTTTCACGCAAATCTTTCGATAATATCTGTAGTATTTGATGCGGTGATTTTTGATTATACCTAGCGTTTGTATGCGTAGAATCCACTATAATCGTCTTACTGTTTAAAAGTCCTTTCTCTTTAGCGATTTTGACCGTCTTACCAATTAATAAATCTAAGATATTCGTATCTTTTAGTCTTTGTCTTCTAAATTTCGTTAGTGAACTAGAATCAATGACTGGATCTTCAGGATTCAACCCTAAAAAATACTTATAAGAAATATCGGTAAAAGCTCGTTTAACAAGTCCTTTATCACTTGCGGGATATAAGGCTTTTAGTAATAAATACTTAAACATCATAATTGGGTCTACAGCACCCCTACCCATAGTTGCGCTATACTTATCCTTAAGTTCTTCGTAAACAAATTCAAAATCAATTAGTTCATTGATTTGTCTTAACTCGTTATCTTCAGGAACTAAAATATTATAAAGTTCAGAATATTTACTCAAACTCATTTGTGTTTGTGCTTTTAACATAATACCACCGCCTACATATATATTATACCATATTTAATGTATTTAAGCGCTAGATATAGCCAAATATAGCGTTTTTAATGCATTTTGTGGATAACTCAAATTTTTCCATAAAAAAAATCTATGATTT
>JAIPGD010000003.1 GCA_021736305.1 Candidatus Izemoplasma sp. | reverse complement strand
GCGACTGCTTATGATGCTGAAAATCGTTTACTAAATGCTATAGAAGGATATAGTTTTAGAAGTGGTAATGACACAATTGTTTATCAAGTAGATATTGAAGAGGAAGGGTTTTACTACCTTTCATTTAAATACAGACAAAATTTTTTAATGCAAATGCCGGTATTTAGAGAAATATCTATTAATGAAGAAGTTCCTTTTGAAGAATTTAAAATGGTTCCTTTTCATTATACTAATGATTATAAAAATAAAGTTCTTGGAGATGAAACACCTTATAAAGTATATTTAAATAAAGGTGTGAATAAGTTGTCTTTAAGAGTTGTTTTAGATCCTTATCAAAAAGCTTATGAACACATTGCTCAAATGATGGATGAAATCACCGAACTAAGTTTAGAAATTAAGAAATTAACTGGTAATACTGTTGATAACTATAGAAATTGGAAACTTGAAACATATATACCTGATGTAAAAAGTCGTTTAGATGAATGGATTGAAACTCTTGATATGCTATATGAAGGTTTATTAACTTATAGTATGTATGATGACCCTGGCGAATTGACGAATATTGCTCTGGCAAAGTCACAACTTGAAAAACTAGCAGAAGATGTTAATGATATTCCAAATAACATGTTAATGCTTGCTGATGGGGATGCTTCAACTTCTCAATTACTTGGAGCTGTTGCTCAAGTATTATTAGAGAATGGTCTTGATTTAGAACAGATTAATATCGTAAATGATGTTGATGAGGTTCCTTCTGTTAAAGCTAATATTGTTGTTCGTTTATATGAATCTGTTAAACGTTTTTTCTTGTCATTTAAGTCAAGTGATTATGCTGTTGAAGAAACTGAGGAAAATGAGATTGAAATATGGGTTAATTATCCTCGGCAATATATTGAAATAATGCAACAAATTATTGATAGTGGCTTTACAGAAGAGACTGGTATTAAAGTTCAATTATCATTAATGCCTGATGAAAATAAATTAATTTTGGCTAATTCAGCTAATCGAGCTCCTGATATTGCTTTAGGTGTTAATCACTGGATTCCTTATGAATTTGCAATAAGGAATGCAAGTTTAGATTTACGTCAATTTGATGGTTATGAAGAAGTTGTTAGTCATTTTTCTCCTGGAGTGTTGATTCCATATGTCTTTGAAGAAGGTGTTTATGGTTTTCCTCAAACACAAAACTTTTGGGTAACATTTTATCGTGAAGATATTTTAGGAGGACTTGGATCATTTAGACAAGGTGACGAAATTATTGTGCCTGATACATGGGAAGAAGTAATAGAAGTTCTTCCTGAGTTACAGCGGTATGGTATGAATTATTTTGAACCATTAGCACAATTTGGAGGATTTAAACCATTTGTTGCAACCATTCCATTTATTTATCAGTTTGGTGGTACATTATACGCTGAAGATGGGATGACAACATTAATTAATAGTGAAGAAAATTTAAACGGAATGCGGATGATGACGGATTTATTTACTATTTATGATTTGCCTATCCAAGTACCAAACTTTTATAATCATTTTAGAGCCGGAACTTTACCTGTAGGTATTGGCGATTTAGCAACTTATTTACAATTAACAATTGCTGCACCCGAAATTGCTGGGAAATGGAATATAGCTCCTCATCCTGGTGTATATAATGAAGAAACTGATGAGGTAGAACGTTGGGCAGCAAGTGGTGCACAATCTATTATGATTTTAGCAGATACTGAGTTGCCTGATAAATCTTGGTCATTTATAGAATGGTGGATGAGCACAGAAATACAAGTGATGTTTGCGGAAAGATTACAAACTACGTATGGAACAGAATTTTTGTGGAATACAGCAAATTTGGATGCTTTTGCGCAAACTTCATTACCTAAGGAACATTTAGATGTTATCTTAGAACAATGGCAATATGCTATGGAAGCATCAAGGATTCCTGGTACTTATATGGTTGAAAGAGAAATTTCTAATGCTTGGAACACAATTATTTTTGATGATTCTAACCCTAGAATTGCTTTAGATGAGGCAGTTAAAACTGCTAATCGCGAAATTCTATATAGGATGGAAGAATTTGGCTATGTTGAAAATGGTGTAGTAATTAAATCATATACTGTACCAACAATTTATAACATAGACTATTGGTTAAAGGAGCATGATGATGACTAGTAAAATGAATTCTCCATGGTGGTTTTTGACCCCTTATGTAATGTTGTTTTTTACATTTATTATTATTCCGGTATTGATAGCGATTGTTCTTTCTTTTACATATTTTAATACTATTGAAACCCCTGAAGTTGTAGGCTTAAGAAACTATATTGAATTATTGACAAGAGATGAAGTGTTTATGCAATATGTTTTACCTAATACGATAAAATTTGCTTTTATTGTTGGACCAGTAGGTTACATGCTAAGTTTTATATTGGCTTGGATGTTAGCTCAAATTCCTCATCGAGCAAGAACTATTATTGCGATAATACTCTACAGTCCTTCGATGACAGCGGGTATTGCAATGGCTGTAGTATGGACAGTTATTTTCTCTGGTAATTCCACCGGTTATCTTAACGCTTTATTGATGAACTGGGGGATGATTCAAGAACCAATACAATTTTTACAATCACCAGATTATTTGATGAACATAATGATTATTGTTTCATTATGGGGGTCAATGGGGGTTGGATTTTTAGCAATGTTAGCTGGTATTCTAAATATTGATCAGAGCTTGTATGAAGCTGCTTATGTTGATGGCATGAGAAATCGTTGGCAAGAAATCTTTTATATTACAATTCCGTCTATGAAACCCCAGATGCTTTTTGGAGCAGTAATGTCAGTTGTAGGAACGTTTACTGTTGGAGCAATAGGTGTCCAGCTATCTGGAGCAAATCCTACGCCACAATACGCTGGGCAATTGATGGTTAATCATATTGAAGATTTTGGGTTTATTAGATATTTAATGGGTTATGCATCAGCTGTTTCAGTAGTCCTTTTAATAATGATATATAGTATTTCAAAAGTAACTTTTAATTTACTAGGCGAAAAGAATAGGTGAGACATATGTCAAAATTTAGCGGAACTAAAATCAACCCTAAAAAATTTCATAAAAGTCAAATTAAATTCTTTGCAGTATTGATTCCAATGTCTATATTTGTTGGATTGCCAATTGTTTTTATTATTAGTCATGCATTTAAACCAACAAATGAACTATATGCTTGGCCACCAAGATTTCTTGTTAGAAGGCCAACTTTAGATAATTTCAAGAATTTAGTAAGTTTAGCTGCGGAATCAGGTATACCTTTTAGTCGTTATTTGTTTAACAGTATTTTGGTAACAGTAGTTGGGGTGTTTTTGAGTATTTTAATTACATCTTTAGCTGCATATGGTTTATCAAAGCTAAAGTTTAAGGGCAAGAAATTATTGTTTGAAATAAATACCTTGGCGTTAATGTTTGTACCGATTGCGGTAACTATTCCAAGGTATTTAACTATGTCAAAAATTGGTATTATTGATTCATATTTTGCACTTATTTTGCCATTAATCGCTATTCCTGTTGGTTTGTTTTTGGTTAAACAATTTATTGATCAAACACCTAATGAGGTGATTGAGTCAGCAAAAATTGATGGAGCTAGTGAGATGCAAATTTTCTTGAAAATTATCATGCCAATTATTGCTCCGGCAGTTGCGACTGTTGGAATTCTATCCTTCCAGTTAATTTGGAATGATACTTTAGGATCAGCGCTTTATGTAGACAGTGATAGTTTGAAAACTTTGCCATTCTATTTTTCTACATTGACAGCTCTAGTTGGTAACCCTGTAGCAGGACAAGGTATGAGGGCGGCAGCAAGTTTTATAATGTTTGCACCAAACATTGTTCTATTTATAATTTTACAAAATAAAGTCATGAATACTATGGCACATTCAGGTATTAAATAATGAAGAAGATATTATTGATATTTCTTTCAGTATTAACCATATCTTTATTAATAGGCACTACAATAAATGCAGAAAATGGTGTCAACTATAACACATATACCTTAAGTGATGGCCGGCTAGTTAGAACTCAAATCGCTTATATTCCGGTCACAGATATTGATGAGTTAGATGGAGTTTCTTTAGATACTCCTATGGATATAGATATAAAAAATAATAAGTTATTTATTGCTTCTACTACAGGTGATAGCGGAAAAATTATCGTTTATGATATGAACACTAAATCTGCAGTTGTTTTAGGCAGTGATTTTTTAGTTAATCCAACAGGCGTTTTTACAACTGAAGAAGGCAATATTTATGTAGCTGATCAAAGCGGACAAACAGCGTATAAATTAGATTCTTCTGGAAATATTTTAGTAACTTATACAAAACCAGAATCGCCTTTGTTTGGAACTGAAGATTTAAAACCTAAGAAAATCATTACAGATTCTAGGGGAAATGTTTACATATTAAATAATGGTGTTAAAGGGTTAGCTCAATTTACTAATGATGGAGAATTCTTAGCTTATTTTGGTTCTAATACAATTACACCAACTTTAAGAACAGTTTTACAATATACTTTTTTTACTGAAGAACAATTAAACAGTTTATTTAATTTAACTCCTCCAGAAGTATCGAATATGGCCATTGATAACAGAGGATTAATTCATACTGTATCACTTGGCGATGGTGGCCAAAATGTTAAGAGATTAAATATCAGTGGTGATAATTTGTTGCCTCAGATGTTTGTTGGACAAAATTTAGTTGATGTCTATGTTGGTCCGCTTGGAAACATTTATACTGTAAGTCGTGAAGGGATGATTTATGAGTATGATATAGATGGAAATTTATTGTTTACCTTTGGTGGAAATGATATAACTAATCAAGTCCAAGGGCTGATGAATCAACCATCTTCTATAGCAGTTGATGATAATTCTAACATCTATGTCTTAGATCGCGGAAGTAAAGTATTAAAAATCTATTCTCCAACCGTTTTCACTGATTTTGTTCATGAGGCTTTGAAAGATTATCAAGAAGGCTTTTACGTTGAGTCTCAAGAACCTTGGGGAGAAGTATTGAAAATGAATGACTTTTTTGATTTAGCTCACAAGGGAATGGCAAATGCCTACTTTAGTTTAGGCGAATATGATGATGCTTTAGAAGAGTATTATGTAGCAAATGATAGAGATGGATATAGTGATGCATTTTGGGAAGTTAGAAACGCATGGTTAATTGATTATGCTGCAACTTTTGTTATAATATTTTTTGTTTTGTTATTGATCTTTATTGTTAATATAAAAGTTAAAATTGTTGCTTATGCTATGATGCCAATAAAAAAAGGAATCAAATGGGTTAGAAGCAAATCAAAGACAACGGATCAAATTCTCTATGTTTTTTCATATTTGAGAAATCCAGCTGATAAAACTTATGAAATAAAAAGAAAGAATAGAATTCAAATATTTCCTGTAACAATTTTACTTGGGTTATATTTTTTGTTCTATATCTTCTATATATATAATTTAGCTTTTCTATTTAATGATCGTCAAATTGAAAACATTAATGTAATAGAAGAGTTGATTAAAATAATCTTACCTATAATTCTTTGGGTTGTATCAAATTTCCTTATTGGAACGATTAGAGAAGGAGAAGGAAGACTAAAAGATGTTTATATAACCTCAATTTATTGTTTAGCGCCTTACTTTTTTACTTTACCTTTAATTGCGCTTTTATCACAAGTTTTAACATACAATGAAGCATTTATTATTTCATTTATGCATACTATTGCTATTATGTTGACAGTAGTTTATTTCTTCTTTATGGTTAAAGAAACTCATTTCTATAATGTCAAAGAGACAATAAAATCAATCTTTATTTCAGCTTTTACGATGGTTATGATGTTACTAGGAGTATTTATCTTATATATTCTTTTAAATGAATTATTTATCTTAGTTAAAGATATCTTCATGGAGGTGTACTATCGTGTTGTCGATCGTTAAGAAAATATTAATAGTTTTAAGCTTAGTATCAACATCTTATGTTGTTGTCAATACAACGAGTATCAATAACGTAAGTAGTTCATCTCAAAATATGAATGATTTTACAGAAGATTTACTTTTTGAATCATCAAGATATACTCATCCAGATGATCTTAGAAATGTGGATTTAGAAGATTATGTTGAGATTACAAGAAAAGATGAAGAGATTTTAGAAAATGATCAATATATTTTGCATTTGAATGAAGATACATTAGGCATGAAAGTTGTGAATAAACTTACAGGCTATGTTTGGAGTACAACCATTGATAATGCACAAGCAGGAACCTTTTCTGATTTTTTAGAAAGTGGGATAGGCTTTGAGTATCTAAATGTTAGTCAAAATTATAATAATCGTAAAAATATCGGTATTACTGAGACTGAATTTACTTTTGAACAAACTATAGTTGATCAAACAGTTAAGTTTGATGTAAATATTGAAGGTGCTTGTGCCGATCGTTTATGCTCGCGTTACTATGACAGATACATTGCTGGGCAAATCACTTTAGAACAAATGATTGAAGAATATAACTACACTGAACTTAAATTAGAATTTTCTTACGAAGTAACCTTAACCGAGTCAGGGTTAGAATTTTATATACCAATTGATTCTATTTACGAAGGTAATTCTGATGTTATTTTATTATCTAGTATTATTCCATTTCC
This sequence comes from Candidatus Izemoplasma sp., assembly GCA_021736305.1. Taxonomy (GTDB): domain Bacteria; phylum Bacillota_I; class Bacilli_A; order Izemoplasmatales; family Hujiaoplasmataceae; genus Hujiaoplasma. The sequence continues at coordinate 63,654 of JAIPGD010000003.1, read as the reverse complement.
TGGTTTAGGAGCAACCTATTTAGACGATATACCTGGATATATGATGATTCCTGATGGTGCAGGTGCGCTTATTCGTTACGAAGACAATGAAGGGAAATATGTAACACCTTATGAATCAAGCTATTTTGGTAGTGATTTTGGTATTACGAGAAGAACTACTTCATTTAATCAATATCGTTTGTCTTTACCTATTTTTGGGGCAGTACATGGGGTAAATCAAAATGCTTTTTTAGGTATTGTTGAATCTGGCTCAACTAACGCAAGATTAATCGTTTTTCCAAATGGAGCTACTAATGTAGATTATAATCTTATATATAACAAATTTGACTTAAAACAAACGTATACACAGAGTTTTACTACTGATAGAACTGGTGGTGCTTTGAGAGTATATGAGTCAAATGATCAAGATATTCATATTCGATATGATTTTCTTGATGGTGATCAAGCAAATTATGTTGGAATGGCTCAAGCCTATCAAAATAAATTGGTTGAGGATGGAGTTTTTGAACAAATAAGTACTCAATCAAGTCAGATACCAGTTCATACTCGATATTTAATGTCTGATTCGAGAAGCCGTTTTATTGGTCGTGAGTTAATTGAAATGACAGATGTTAATGACATTGATTCTATGTATGATTACTTTATTGATGAAGGTTTATCTAACCAACGAGTTTCATTATTAGGCTGGAATGATGGTGGTTATAGTGGCCAATTACCAAGTAAAGTTGATTTTGAAAATAAGTTAGGAAGAAATAAAGCTTTTATTGATTTAATTGAGAAAATTGAAGAAACAAACGAATTATTATTAGTTAATAATTATGTAATAGGTTCAAATAGTTCAGATAGCCTCTCATATGGTAGAGATGTGGCTGAAGCAGTAGACAGATTCAAGTTAGAAACAACTTGTGAAAATTGTGTTTATAAAAATAGATATTTATTATATCCTGAATTTTCACTAGAAAGAGCAATGGATGATTTAGCAGATTATCAAGAAAAAGGTGTTGATGTGTTGTTTGAATCCTTGGGTTCAATTTTATTTACATACTTTGATGATAAAATTTATACTCGCAAAGACTCTTTAGATATTTATAAAGGCATTATTGAAAGTTATCAAAATAATGCTCAATATGTTCAGCCAAACTATTATGCGTTTGTAGGGCTAGATAGTTATTATGATATACCGCTTTATAATAATCAATATAATTTCTTTGACGATTTAGTACCTATATTACAAATTGTTTTAAGTGGTTATGTTGAGATGTTTTCCCAACATATGAACTTTAATAGTCTAGGCAGAACCCAATTGTTGATGTTGATTGATTATAATGTTTATCCTTCATACTTATTGACAGAAGCACGTCCATCAAAGTTAGCTGGTACTGATGTGGAATATTTCTATTCTTCAGAATTTGATGTTTGGAAAGAAACCATTGTAGAAGAATATCAATGGATTAATGATGCACTATCTCATGTCCAAGGCGAAGAAATTATTTCTAGAATAGTTCCTGATGAAGGAATTGCCGTTATAGAATATTCTAATGGTATTGAAATTATCATTAATTATACTCAGAACTCTTATACATATGATGGTGAAGTCATCCAACCCATAAATTACTTAGTGAGAGGTGTATAGGATGAAAAACTCACTTAAAAAAGTTTTTAAAAAGACTTTTCAAAGTATATTACAATTTAGTAATAAATATATTTGGTTACCATTAGAGAAATATATTTTTATACCGATAAGAAAAGTTATATATAAAATGTTTCATAGTAAATTTATTCATGTTTCTTATACTCATGTAGTTTTATTTGATAAATTTAAAATAAAAAGAACAAACAAAAGACAACAAGCAATAACTGGTTTTGGCTTTATATTTCTTTGGATTATTGGATATTTAATTTTTTCTTTGTATCCAGTGTTTAATAGTCTGTATCTGAGCTTTTTTAAAGTTCGTTTAGCTGGATCTGATATCAATACGGAATTCGAATTATTCAATAATTATCGTGCTGCATTTTTATCTGATCCTTATTTTGTTGAGATTTTGATAAATTACGCTTTATCGATGCTATTAAATGTTCCAGTGACAATTGTATTTGCCTTAATTATTGCTTTATTAATCAATCAAGATATCCGTGGTAAAGGATTTTGGAGAACTATCTTTTTCTTGCCGGTTATTATAGCTTCTGGACCTGTAATTAGCGAGCTAATGAATCAAGGGGCAACAACGCTTCCGTCTATTGAAAATTATCAATTTATCGATTTAATTATTGAAAATGTCGGTTCTTTTTTAGCTAACCCAATTCAAGCTTTGTTTGATGAGATCTTATTTATCCTTTGGTTTGCAGGAATTCAAATTTTAATATTCTTGGCTGGTTTACAAAAAATTGATAAGTCAATTTATGAAGCATCAATGATTGATGGAGCTAGTCCTTGGGAATCATTTTGGAAAATTACGTTACCTTCAATTAAACCTTTAATCACAATATCAATTATATATACTGTAGTTTCTATGAGTGTATTTAGTTTGAATGATGTAATTGTTTATATCAGAGGAAAAATGCTTGGTGAATCAACACCAGCATTAACTACGGGATATGGATATACTGCAACTTTGTCTTGGATCTATTTTATTGTAATGGCGCTTATTATCTTGGTTTTCGTTGGTGCAATTAACATTAGAGGAAAGAGGGCAAAATAATATGAATAGATTATTGGGAGTTAAAACTAAAATAGTAAATTTTGTTAAAAAAGATAAAAATCGCTCAAAATCAAGGTTTAAGCGCTTTTTGTTCGGTATGAAATTTACGGATGGACTTTTCTTTAAAGTTGCTATATATTTGATGTTGGTAGGGTTAGGTTATATATATCTTTATCCAATGTTGTATATGATTTCTTTTAGTTTCATGACTATGAATGATATAATTGATGTTTCAGTAAAATGGGTTCCATCTTCATTTACTCTTGAGAATTATAAAATAGTTTGGGATGCAATAGATTATCCAAATGCTTTAAAAGATGCTATTATTTTGGCCGGTTTACCTGCACTCTCAGCGACATTTTCAAGCGCATTGATTGGTTATGGCTTTGCTAAATATGATTTTCCTTTTAAGAAAATTTTAATGGCGTTGATGATTCTTACTTTTATCATTCCGCCACAAATTACTATGATGCCGACTTTTAGAATGTATGCAAATTATAATCTACTAGGTTCGATTAGAACATTCATCTATCCAGCAATTCTTGGACAAGGATTCAATGGAGCGATTTATATTTTGATTTTTTATTCGTTTTTTAGGATGATTCCAAACTCTTTGATGGAATCAGCTCAATTAGATGGTGCCGGGCCTCTTAAAATTTTTACTAAAATCGCAATACCTTTGGCTGTGCCAGCTATCATCATTGTTTTCTTATTTAGTTTTGTATGGTATTATAATGAGACTTACTTATCTGGATTATTTTTAAGAGGTAGTGATATGTTGACATTACCTTTAAGGGTTGAACAATTTATGGTTAATTATGCAAGCTTATATCCAGAAGGATCAACTGCACGGGAATTAATGCAATCAGCTAAATTAGCTGGAAATATATTAACAATTTTGCCTTTACTTATTTTATTTTTCTTTACTCAAAAACATTTTGTTGAGGCAATTGACAAAACCGGAATTACAGGAGAATAGATATGAAAAAAATTATAGGTATAATAATGCTGATGTTATTATCAGTTTCAATAATGTCTTGTCAAGATGACCTGACTACTGATTTAACAACTGATGGGCCAACTACAAATGGATCAACAACACAAGAATCTACAACACAGGATTCTTCAACACAAGAAATAACTACAACTAAAGAGCCTTATGATCTACGCAGCTTGGTGCCTGAAGAATGTCAAGTTATTGATAACATTGATGATTGGCAACCTGTATGGTGTGATGAATTTGATCAAGATGGCTTACCTAATTCTGATAACTGGGCTTATGATATAGGAGGAGATGGTTGGGGGAATAATGAACTTCAATATTATACCGGAGAAGATCTAGATAATGCATTTGTAGAAGATGGTATTTTAAATATTAAAGCAATAAAAGAATCTTTTGAAGACAATGAATACACATCAGCAAGACTTGTAACTAAATATAGAGGTGATTGGACTTACGGAAGAATTCAAGTAAGAGCAAAATTACCTGAAGGTAGAGGCTTATGGCCTGCTGTATGGATGTTACCGACTGATAGAACTTATGGTGGTTGGCCTTTTAGTGGTGAGATTGATATTATGGAATATGTTGGGTATGAGCCTAATGTGATTCATGGGACAATACATACTGGTGCATATAATCATGGGTTAGGTACTCAAATAGGTTATAGCACGTCTTTACCAACAGCAGAAGAGGAATTCCATGTCTATGAAATGATTTGGGAACCTTCAAATATTAAGTTATTTATTGATGGAGTACAATTCGCTGAGTTTGGTTATAATGCTGATTTTAATATTGATATTGAAAATAGTGATGCTTGGCCATTTGATAAAGCATTTCATTTAATAATCAATTTAGCTGTAGGCGGTGATTGGGGCGGTGCACAAGGCATAGATGACTCTATTTTTCCGCAAACTTTACAAGTAGATTATGTGAGAGTTTTTCAAAAAGATTATGCAGGAATGGATCAAACAAAACCCACAAAGCCAACAAACTTAGTATTACAAGACAGATTGTATAATTCAATTAGAATCAAGTGGGAACATTCTACTGATGATGTACTTGTTTCACATTATAATATTTATGTAAATGATCAGTTAAAGGAAACTACATCTTTGAATGCAATAAGATTATATGATTTAGAACCAGATACAACTTATAATATTGCAATACTAGCTGAAGATTTTGATGGTAAACATTCTGAACCTGCACTTATATCGGTAACAACCGAAGATGTTCCAGTAGCTTTAGGAGTAATTCAAGCAGAAGATTATTCAGAGTCTTCTGGAGTTAGGATTGAACAATCTGAAGACAATGATGATACAATATATGTTGGGGAGATTGATGATGGCGATTATATGGTATATCTTTTAGAAGTTGAAGAAGCTGGCGATTATCAAATTAACTTCAGAGTCGCAAGCGAAAGTGATGGATCTTCAATTCAATTATTTACTTTGAGTCGTTTTCCTTTATTTTCTTTATCTTTTGATTCAACTGGAGGTTTGCAAGAATGGTCAACTGTTTCTAGTGAAACATTTTCTCTCCAAGAAGGAGTTTTTACTTTTAGAGTTTATGCCCAAACAGGTGGGTTTAATTTAAATTATTTTGAAATAGTGAGTGTGGGATAATGGTAACAATTAAAGATATCTCAAAAAAATCAGGTGTTAGTATAGCAACTGTGTCAAAGGCTTTGAATAATTATTCAGATATTTCTGTAAAAACAAAGGATACAATTGTTAAACTAGCTAAGGAAATGGGTTACGTTCCAAATTCTTCAGCTCAATCATTAAAAACACAACATAGTTATACAATCGGCATTATCTTTGAAGATGTTACCGATTATGGTTTACAACATCCTTTATTTTCTAAAATATTAGAAAGTTATAAAAATGTTATTGAATCTAAAGGTTATGATATTATGTTTTTAGCTAAAAATATGGGTAATCAAACCGGTTCATATCTACAGCATTCTATGAGAAAACAAGTAGATGGTATATTGGTGCTTTGTGAAGACTTTAATAGTGATGAAATGATTGAGCTTTATCAGTCAGATATACCAACTGTTCTAATTGACTATTCAGTTCCATCGGCCGTTACTGTAACTTCTAATAATAATCAAGGTATGGAACAAGGAGTTCGCTTTTTAAGAGATTTAGGCCATAAAAAAATTGCTCATATATATGGGGATCGTCATACATATATTGGTGGTCAAAGAAAGTTAGCGTTCGAAGTTAGCATGCGTAAATTTCAGTTAGATTTACGCGAATTATTTATGGTTTCGGGTCAATATTTTTCAAAGGAAGATGGATACCGTGCTATGCAAGAAATTTTGCGCTTGAAAGATCAACCTACAGCAATTTTTTGTGCTTCTGATATGTTAGCTATAGGAGCTATACAAGCTATTAAAGATGTTGGGAAAAGTGTTCCTGAAGATTACTCTATAGTTGGTTTTGATGGAGTTGATATAGGTCAAATGATTACCCCAAAACTTACAACTATTAAACAGGATGCACGTAAGATGGGTGAAATTGCTGCTCGAAAAACTTTACAGTATTTAATTCATCCTGCTACAGTTCAATCTGGAGATATAATTACAGTAGATACATATTTAATTAATGGAGATTCTACAAAAATTTTAAAGGACTAGATAAAATGAAAAAAACATTAAAGATAGATTTTGTTAAAGAGAAAAATTTAGATTCTAACATTTGGAATATAGCAGTTGGAAAAAAAAGTTCAAATAATGAAAAACAACAGTATACAGATAAAGATAAAAACATATTTTTTAGTGATGAAGGTTTGGTTATTCAAGCTACCTTTTCCCATGGTATATATGAAAGTGCTAGAATCCACACAAAAGATAAATTTTTCTTTAAGTATGGAAAAGGAGAAATCGTAGCTAAGGTGCCAAGTGGTAAGGGTACTTGGCCAGCTATATGGATGATGCCACAAGATAACACCTATGGTCATTGGCCAAGAAGTGGTGAAATAGATATTATGGAACATACAGGCAATAATAAGGATTTGTTGTATTTATGTATTCATACTGATAAATACAATCACACACAAAAAGACCAATATTTTTATTCAGTACAAAAAGAAAATATTGCAGACCAATTTCATAAATTTGGTTTTGAATGGACAGAAGACCATATTTCTTATTTTATTGATGGGAAAAAAGAACATACATATTATCGGGGTGAAGAATCTAAAGATATTACTCAAAAAGGTTGGCCATTTAATCAACCCTTCTATCTAATTATCAATTTAGCTATTGGAGGCACTTTGGGTGGAAAGATCGATGATTCAGCCTTTCCCCAACAATTTGTTATTAAATCAATTGACATTGAAGGCTATTAGGAGATTACAATGAATAAGAATATAGCGAATAAATATCCAAAAGAAGTTATTAACTTATTAGAAAAAATGACATTAGATGAAAAGGTTGGGCAATTGTATCAAGCGCCCTTTTTTTCTGATATAGTTACTGGACACGAATATAATTCTTCAGAAACAATCAAAAGAATAAAAAAAGGTTTGGTTGGTTCGATATTAAATATTCATAACGAAGAAATGCTTTTAAAATTACAAAAAACAGCTGTTGAAGATAGTAGATTAGGCATTCCTCTAATTTTTTGTTTTGACATAGTACATGGATATAAAACAGCTTTTCCTATAAATTTAGCGTTATCTAATAGTTGGGACTGTGATTTGATTAAACGAGTTTCTACTGCAGTTGCTTATGAAACAGCTCATAGAGGTATTCATTTAACATTTTCGCCAATGGTAGATTTAGTTAGAGATCCACGGTGGGGTAGAGTTATGGAAAGTAATGGAGAAGATCCATATTTATCAAGTATACTTGCAAAAGCTTATGTTGAAGGATACCAACAAAATGATTTGTCAAATCCAAACTCTATTGCTGCATGTTCAAAACATTTTATTGGTTATGGTCAGAGTGAAGCCGGTAGAGATTATAATACTGTAGATATGTCAAAAAGAGTTTTATATAATATGTATTTACCGCCTTTTATATCAACTATTAAAAGCGAAGTATCTATGATTATGACTTCTTTTAACACTATATTTGATCGGCCTTCTACAGCTAATAAGCAGTTACTTAAAGGTCTTTTAAGAGATGAATTAGGTTTTAAAGGCTCTATCATTTCAGATTACACTTCAACTGAAGAAATCATTAACCATAAAGTTGCTAAAGATATAAAAGATGCTGCATATCAGTGTTTTGATGCAGGATTGGATATTGAAATGGTATCTGAAACATATATTAATCATTTAAAAGATTTGATTGAAGAAGGAGCTATTAAAGAAAACGACCTTGACGAATCAGTTTTAAGAATATTAAAACTAAAGTTTGATTTAGGTCTTTTGGATAATCCATATAGTTATTTTTATGAAAATTCAAATCAATATATTTTAAACGATTTAACCAAATCCTTATCAAAAGAAGCGGCTGAAAAAAGCATGGTATTATTAAAAAACGATAATATTTTACCTCTTGAAACTTCTCAGAAGATATTACTATGTGGACCGATGATAGACTCTCAAGATGTTATAGGTGAATGGTCAGCGATGGCTGATAAAAAAGATGTGACAAGCATTTTAAGTGCTTTTAGCTCAAGTGATACATTAATAATCACTACAGATGATTCTAAAGAATCTGTTAGTTCTGCAGATGTAGTTGTTATGGCGTTAGGAGAACTAGGCAATGAAGCAGGTGAAGGTAATAGCAAAACTAACTTGTATTTAAAACAAGAACAAACCGATTATTTTGAAAAAATTTATTCTTATAATAAAAATATTGTAGTAGTTATATTTGCAGGACGTCCTTTAATTATTACTAAATTTGATAAATTAGCTAAAGCTGTTCTTTATGCGTATCAACCAGGTTTAGAGGCGGGACCAGCAATTAAATCTCTACTTATGGCTGAATCAATTCCGAGTGGTAAAATCACAATGACTTTTCCATATCATGAAGGACAAATACCAATTTACTATAATCATTATCAAACTGGTAGACCTTTTGATTTTAGCCGACCTAAATATCGATATAATACTAGATATCAAGATTGTCAAAATGAACCGCTATATCCATTTGGCTATGGGTTATCTTATGCTACTTTTAAATATGAAAATTTATCAATCGATAAACAAACTTTAAATAAATATGATAAACTATTGGTAACGATAGATTGCACAAATCAATCTTCGTTTGCAGCAGAAGAAATTATTCAACTATATATTGAAGCATTGACTTTTAGTGTAGCAAGACCAGTAAATGAGTTAAAAGCATATAAAAAGATTATGCTTAAACCTAAAGAAAAACAAACAATTCAATTTGAATTATCAGTGAATGATTTTAGATCATACAATTTAGATATGATTCATACCGCAGAAAATCACAAATACAAAATTAAGGTAGGACCCAATTCAAAAACTCTATATGAAGCAATAGTAAATGTTATTGATGAATAAAAAAGGAGCAAAATATGCGTTTTGATGTTTTTATCTATCAGAAATCAATTAAAAGAGACATGGAAGAAGTTTTTGAGAAACTAAATAACCATGTTAATATCGAATACCTTGATGATGAAATAATGATGATTAAAATTGATTTAGATGTTGATGAAACGCTTATTGATTTAGATATGGTTCATGCATCTATTGTAACCGATTTTGGTGTGGACACAACTATGATTTATCTTAAGGAAAATGTTTATAATTTTATATCTAAAGCATTTATTACTAAATGGATTAAAACATTACCTTGTAAGGTTTTTGATATCGTAGATATACTAATTGTGTTAGCAAAAAATAATTTTGAAAGGCTAATACTTAAAAGGCATTTAGTAAATTATTTAGGACAAGAAACTATAAATACAATTTTAATGATTGCCAAAAAGAATATGAATTTATCTGTGGCAGCAAAAAAACTTTATCTGCACCGAAATTCTTTAAATTACAGAATTGACAAAATTTATCAACTAACTGATATTGATGTTAAGACTTTTAGAGGGTTAAGAGCCCTAGTATCAGTGCTAGAGTAAAGGTTTGTGCACTTTGACCATAGAATTAATGGTAAGATTTTTCTATAATAAGATTAATTAAAATAAAAGGAGATTTAATATGGCTACTTTAACATTTAAAAACATTAAGAAAATATACACACCAGGTGATAGACCTGCAGTTGATGAATTTAATTTAGAAATCAGGGATAAAGAATTTATTGTTTTTGTTGGGCCTTCAGGCTGCGGTAAATCAACGACATTACGTATGGTTGCTGGGTTAGAAGAGATTACTGATGGTGAATTATATATTGATGATATTTTAGTTAACGATATGGCACCTAAGGATCGAAATATTGCGATGGTTTTTCAATCATATGCCTTATATCCACATATGTCTGTTTATAATAATATGGCATTTGGATTAAAACTTAGAAAAGAACCGAAAGATATGATAGACGAAAAAGTGAGAAATGCTGCACAAATATTAGGTTTAACTGAGTATTTGGATCGTAAACCAAAAGCCTTATCTGGTGGTCAAAGACAAAGAGTTGCTTTAGGAAGAGCAATTGTGCGTAATGCAAAAGTATTCTTAATGGATGAGCCATTATCAAATTTAGATGCTAAACTACGTGTTCAAATGCGTGGTGAAATTATAAAATTACATAAAAAAATTGAAACAACAACAATTTATGTAACTCATGATCAAATTGAAGCTATGACAATGGCTAATAGAATAGTAGTTATGAAAGATGGGTTTATCCAACAGATTGGTGCTCCTAAAGATATTTATGATAAACCTGATAATATATTTGTTGGCGGTTTTATTGGAACTCCACCAATGAATTTCTTTAGAGGTGTTGTTGATAAATCAGGTATATTTTCTGCCCAAGGTATAAGTGTTAAAGTTTCTAAATTTCACAAAGATTTACTCAAAGAAAAAGGTTTCATTGGTAAAGAATTAATGATGGGTATAAGACCTGAAGATATACATGATGATAATGAATCTAAGGAAAAATTTAAAGAAGCAATTGTTAAATTTAATGTTGATGTGGCTGAATTATTAGGTTCGGAAACAAGTGTTTATGCTAAAGTCGGAGAAAATGATGTTACCGCAATGATTAATGCTCGTGCTGATATTCAGATTGGAGACGAATTAGAAATGGCGTTAGATATGGATAAAGCTCATTTTTTTGATACTGAAACAACATTGAGAATAAAAGAATAAAAGTTTTGTTTTTCTATACAAAAAACCCCGGATTAATTATCCGGGGTTTACTATATTATTTATTATATTAAATTCGAATTCCAATCTTCAATAAATTGAATTAGTTCTTTATAATCAGGGCTTTTTGCATTTCTCACATAATAACCACTAGTAGACATTCCTGTTAACAAAGCTTCATCTGGTTCAAGGTTGAGTAATAATCCTAAGATAAAACCAGCATTAAAATTATCGCCAGCACCAGTAGTAAGTTTCGGGTTTTTAATGTAAGGTCCGTTCTCTTCGAAATATTGATTCTTATACATCACGCTTGAACATTCAACCGGATGAACTATGACATAATCAATTTCTAAATATTTATATAAAGCTCTATTAACATCTTCTAAACTTTTATTATTTATTACTTCTTTAGTAAATAAGCCTAAAATTATTGATACATCATAAGCTTCTTTTTTGTTTAGACCAAGAGCAACTTTAAAGTAACTTTTAAATTTTTTTAATAAATCTAGTGCTTCAATAATATCTTCATTTTCTCTTTTTTCAGGGTCAGCTATGTCAATAAATAATAATGGTTTACTCTTTTTAATTTTTAATTTAGGTAAAATATTAGTGATAATTTTTCCCCAAATATCAGTCATGTAGGGCAACATTGACCAATTAACCATTGCGAATAAATCAGAATCACCGATAAGCGAAGTTAATTTTTCTTCGCTAATTATTTTAGTTAAATGATCATAATCGACATTTACTAAAGAATTCATTTTTCCCAAAATTAGTTTACCATCATTAAATTCAACAGCTTCTGTATTTCCGTGTTTTTCTATGGTATAGATAGTCGCCTTTTCCTCTAAAGGTTTAAAAACGTTATGGATTTCAGGAAAACCTAATGTTCCAATATATGTTATTTTAGGATTATGTCTAGCAAGCGCATTGCACATGATAGGGCCGTTTCCACCGATTTTGGTGTTGATAGGCACAAATTCAATGTTTGAAGAAAGACCACTAGCCCGAGCAATTTTATCTGAAAAATCTTTAATAGTTTTTACACGAGAAAAATGTTTTGGATCTTGTCTTTTATCAACGACATGAATAATTTCATCAACGAATCCATCAAATCCAATAACCATATTAAATTTGGTTGGATCTTTTGTTTTTAATTCACTAGCAATTTTTAGTTTTTTTTGCATAATAACCTCTTTTTTTTATTGTATACTTAAATATATTATACATTTAATCTTTTAATTAATCAATGATTAACGTTTGTTAAAAGTTAGATAATTACTATATTTTTTGGCGAATTTTTCTATTTTTAAAATTTATAGCTAAAGATTTTAATTGTTATATATTCCAAATTTAAAAATAATAAATTCACTGTATTTTTTTGCTTTAGTCAATTCTGGATTAGATGCATCAGGAAAAGTAAACCCGCAAGGACTTTTTTCACATTCAAAGCATAGTGCATAATGTCTTGGATGATTATCTAAATGTTTTAAAGGTTTATTGTCGGTATTATTATGGGTATAAAAAACCAAATGATCATAACTTGAATAAACTTCCATCATTCGCTTACTAATTGGATCATATACAATTGCCATAGGAGTTGATGTGTTATGATTGGGAAAGAAGAATATATCATCTATACCACCAATTGGATTGTTTTCTAATTTATTTAAAGTATTGTGGATAGGTTTAAAATCGGAAAAATCAAAGATATCTTCTTCAACTATTTTGTTTTTAGAAATCAAATCATTGTTTAATAAGTGACGCTTTTTGGTATTAAGTTTTACCATGTGATTTTTAATGTTGTTTTTTAAGTTTCCTGAAAGGTTAAAATATGCATGATTAGTAATGTTAAATACAAAATTGTTTTCAGTTTCAATAGTGTACTTGATTTGGACTTGATTTTTAGTAACTCGATATTTGACACTGATAAAATAATTTATTAGGCTTTCTTCATGGTAAGTAAATAATACATCTATATAGTTTGAACTTTCTAAAATTTTGAAATCGAAAGTTTTATATGAAAGCGCAAGTTGACCGCTATGAAGTGTATGTTTATTTGCGAAATTTTTATCCAAATTATATGTTTTATCTTTCGTTTTAATAACGCCGTTTTTAATTCTTCCTGCTATAGGTCCGATTGTAGCATTAAGATAGATACTATTTTTAATATTATCTTTAATGTTTTTATATTGTAAGATAATATCCTCATATTTACCAAAGACATCTTTTGTTTGCAAAGCATAAATAGATGCACCATAATCTGAAAAACTAATTTTAATCCCTTCAAGTTCAACATGAATAATAGTGAATAATTCGTTTTTTTCAATTTTATACATCAAATTTCTCCTTTTAAAAAGATTTTTAAAAAATCAATCTAATTTATTTTAACATATTATCATTTAAGTTTTAACTATAACAAAAAAGTCGTTTAAAACGACTTCAAAATTATTCTTTTTTTATTTTTAAAACATAAAAATAAAATGTCATAATTGGACTTAATACAAGAGCGAAGATAAAACTTCCGATATTAACTGCGCCAAAGGATCCATCAATATGGTAGTAAGTTAAATATCCGAAAAGGCCACCAATACTTATCCCGATTATTTCAATGCTTAATCGCGCATAAGTTATTCTTTTAGCTTTAAATATTTTTACAAGCATTAACATTAATTCATCAAACACAAATGCTGGAAAATAAGATTTAACAATTAATGTTAGCCCTAAAGGTAATAAAAACATACCAACTATAAAAAAAGTAATTTGGATTGATAGATTAATTGCTTCGCGATCATAAAACAAAACAAAATTCCAAAAATCAATTGAAATAGCTACAAGGACCATTGGTAATAACATTAGTAAATATCTAAGATTTTTCCTATAAGAAAGGATAATTAACATAATAATTAAACTTACTGTAAAGGAAACCATTCCCATCGTAATCCAAGGAATGCCAACAATATTATTCATATAATCTCTAACGTTAATTGTTACAGTGTCCCAAGCTCCATTACCCAAAGTAGAAGCTTTCATAATATTCACAGCAAAACCTAAAACAAGAAAACCAGAAATATAATATAAAATATTAAATTTATTACTTTTTAAAAACGCAAATATATTGCTCAACTTATTGTCCTCCTGAGTTATCTCTATACTATATTATTTTAGAATATGCTTAGACAACATCAATAATCATATCATAGAATATAATAATATGTAAATATAAAGCATAAAAAAAGAATCAATTTATAATTAATCCTTTTAGTTATATTTTTAAGAAAAATTGACTATATTAAACATTACCATAAGTGATGAACAGGATATTTTATATAAGTATCATATATTCTCTTAACCTCTGCCATTTGTTTGTCAGTTAAATCAGGCAGTTCTGCAGCTTCAACATTATTTTTAATATGGCTTTCTTTGCTTGCGCCTGGAATAACAGTACTAACTGCATCATACATTAAAATATATTTTAATGCATACGGTGCTAGATTATCAGTTTTAAATACTTTTTTAAGTTCTTCAACAGCCTTTAATCCAAGTTCAAAATCAACGCCACTAAAAGTTTCTCCTTTATCAAAAGCTTCTCCATCTCGGTTAAATGTCCGGTGATCTCCTGGACCAAATTTAGAGTTTTTATCAAATTTTCCTGTCAACAAGCCACTTGCAAGTGGTACTCGTACAATAACGGCCACATCATGTTTTTTAGCTTGTTCAAAGAATAATTCAGCAGGTCTTAAACGAAACATATTAAAAATAATTTCAATAGCTTCAACACCAGGATAATTTAAAGCTTTTAAACCTTCTTCAATTTTTTCAACACTTACTCCATAATGTTTAATAAGACCCTCTTCTTTAAATTGATCCAAAAGTTTAAAAACATGTGGTCGATAATAAACATCAGTAGGTGGACAATGCAATAAAACCATATCTAGTGATTCGACATCTAATCTTTTTCTAGAATCATTGATATATTTTCTTAAGTTTTCTTCATTGTAACCATCAGCTATATGTGGATTTAATTGTCTTCCGGTTTTTGTAATCACAAATGGTGGTTCATCCATTTTTTTTATAAATTTACCAATTGCTAGTTCGCTATTTTGGTCTTGATAAACATCAGCAGTATCAAAACAATTTATACCTTTATCTGTTGCTGATTTTAAGGTTTCAAAAGCGACTTCTTCATCGAAAGGATCTCCCCATTTAGCACCTAATTGCCATGTGCCTAAAGAAATTTCAGATACCTTTAAATTTGTTTTTCCAAATCTTCTATAATTCAATTAATTCATCTCCTTAAATTTATTTACTTATATATATTTTAACACGTTGGTACATAAATTTGAAATTTTTGATTTGAAATAGTAATATTTTAACTATAAAAATAAATAAATTAAACTGTTATAAAAACAAAAAAAATAAAAGTATCTATCTTAATAAATTTAGTCTGTAATAAAAAATTTATGTTTTTAATAATTTGATATTTACAAAACTTAGTTTAAATGATAAACTATGTTTGTTATTTTAAATGTTTATGCGGGAACTTTGTAATTTTCAATATCTAAAAAATCTTGTATTAGTATATGAGTTAAACCTAAAACATTGCTTTTATGTTTAAATGATGAGATTGTTAATAATTCTAAATTTACAATTTGTGATCTCATTTTATTTTTTATTAAAGATATTGTTTCTGGTATCTCTTCAGCAATTTTACTGTTAATAATAATTGCGCTTGGGTTTAAAACCTGACAGATATTATTCACTGTAATACTAACAAAGTCAATGAATTGATTGTATACTATTTTTGCGTATTTATCATCATTTTTATAACGGTTTATAAATTTATTGATTGTAATCTTTTTATTCGATAATTCATAATATTTTTCTTCAATTCCTATATCAGAGATATATCTTTCTAAACACCCATAGTTTCCGCAGACACATTTTTTCCCATTTGGAATTAGGATAGTGTGACCTATCTCACCCGCATAACCATCTTGGCCCGTATATAATTTATCATCAATTACAATTCCCATTCCAACACCAATCCCAATATTAAGAGAGATTAAGTTTGGATAGTGATGATAGACTATTTTTTCTCCAAGTGCAGATATATTTGCTTCGTTTTCAACATAAGTTTTAATTCCGGTATAATCTTCAATTATTTTTTTAAGTTCTATATCTTTCCAAGAAGTAAAAGTAGCAAATTTAATTTTTTTGTTTTTGGAAAGAATACCATAAACTCCAACACCGATTCCGATAATACCGTAATCAGAATCATGTGTGTTTGACTTTAAATCATCAACGCTTTTCAAAATTTCTTTCAAGTAATAACTAAAATCTATATTTTCAATATGTGTTTTTGATTCGAATAATATTTCTCCGTATAGATTTGCAACAATACCATAGATAGAGTTAGTTAATAAATCAATGCTAATAATTCGTCCAGCATTTTTATTTAACTCGATAATTTTTGCGCTTCTACCACTTGTCTTATAAGTTTTATCTGTTTCAATAACAATGTTTTTTTCTATTAATTCATTAATAATAGAAGAAATAGTAGCCTTATTTAAGGTAGTTAATTTAGCTAAATCGCTTCTAGAAGTTTCTCTTAATTCAACTAATTTTTCAATTACTAGCTTGGTATTTTGAACCTTAACCGATTTTGAATTATGAGTTTTCATTTTATCACCAACTTGTTTTTTTATATTTTGAATATATCATAAAAAAAATACTTTAGCAAATAGAAGAAATTATGTAAATATTTTTTTAAAAGGAGAGAAAAATGGAATATTTTAAAGGAATTACAAAAATCAAATACGAAGGCTCGGACAGTAAAAACCCGTTTGCATTTAAATATTATAATCCAGAAGAAAAAGTTTTAGGTAAGAAAATGAAAGATCATCTTAAATTCTCTATGGCTTATTGGCATACACTAGTAGCTGATGGTAAAGATCCTTTTGGTAATGCAACTATGGAAAGACCATGGGATGAAATAACAACTGATCCAATGGAACAAGCGAAAGTAAGAGTTAAGGTTGCTTTTGAGTTTATGGAAAAAATGGGGTTGGAGTATTTTTGTTTTCATGATCGTGATATCGCTCCTGAGGGAAAAACTATTGAACAAAGCAACAAAAATTTAGACGAAATTGTTGATATAATTGAATCTGAAATGAAAAGAACTGGTATAAAGCTATTATGGGGAACTGCTAATTTGTTTAGCAACAAACGTTTTGTTAATGGCGCATCAACCAGTCCAAACGCTGACATTTTTGCTTTTGCAGCTACACAAGTAAAAAAAGCAATGGAAATTACTAAAAGATTAGATGGTTCTGGATTTACATTTTGGGGTGGTAGAGAAGGCTATGAAACTCTCTTAAATACTGATATGAAATTAGAACAAGATAATTTTGCTAGATTTTTGCATATGGCTGTTGACTATGCAAAAGAGATTGGGTTTGAAGGACAATTTTATATTGAACCTAAACCTAAAGAACCAACTAAACATCAATATGATTTCGATAGCGCTACAGTAATCTCGTTTTTAAGAAAATATGATTTAATAAATGATTTTAAACTAAATATTGAAACTAATCATGCTACATTAGCTGGACATACAATGAATCATGAAATCAGATTAGCTGTTGATAATGGCGTTTTAGGTAGTGTTGATGCTAATCAAGGTGATTTACTATTAGGCTGGGATACAGATCAGTTTCCGACAAATATTCATGACACAGCACTAACAATGTATGAAATTATTCGTGGTGGAGGTTTTAATACTGGTGGATTGAATTTTGATGCTAAAGTAAGAAGAAGTTCTTTCTCAGTTGAAGATTTATTTTATGGCCATATTGCTGGAATGGATGCTTATGCTGTAGGATTAAAAGTTGCTGCACGTTTATGGGAAGATAGAGTTATTGAAGATAATTTAGCAAAAAGATATTCTTCTTATAAAAAGGGAATAGGTAAAGATATTGTTGAAGAAAAAGTTGGGTTTAAAGAACTAGAAAAATATATTTTAAATAAAAAAGTTTTGGATTTAAATGAATCTGGACGGCAAGAGTTATTAGAATCTATTATTAATCAATACATTATTGGTTAGGAGATTTCTATGTTTATAGGAATAGACTTAGGAACTTCGGGTGTAAAACTCGTTCTATTAAATAAAACTGGAGAAATAATTAAAACTGTTACAAAAAATTATGATTTAATTATTCCACAAAGTTCTTGGGCTGAACAAGATCCTAACGAATGGTTTGAAATGAGTCTAGCGGGCTTAAAAGAACTTATAAAGGGTTATGAAAATAAAATTGATTCTTTAAGTTTTTCTGGTCAGATGCACGGATTAGTTATTCTCGATAAAAATGATAAAGTTCTACGGAATGCAATTTTATGGAATGATCAAAGAACTTTTAAAGAAGTTGATTATTTAAATAATGAGATAGGAATTGATTTTTTACAAGAACAGACTGGAAATATTGCTTTAACAGGTTTAACAGCTCCAAAAATATTATGGGTAAAAAATAATGAATCTGACATTTTCAAAAAAATAAGTAAAATAATGTTACCAAAAGATTATCTTGCTTATCGTTTGACGGGAGTTTTTGCGACAGATGTTAGTGATGTTTCAGGAACTTTATATTTTGATGTTAAAAACAAAAGATATAGCGCTGAAATGTTAAAAATACTTGGCATTAATTTACAACAATTGCCAAAAGTTTATGAAAGTTCTGATATAATAGGTAGTCTAACAGAAAAAATAAAAAATCACTTAGCCATTCAAAAAAATGTAAGCGTTGTTATTGGCGGTGGTGATCAAGCTGTTGGAGCTTTGGGTGTCGGTGTAGTTAAATCTGGTGAGAGCAGTATATCATTAGGAACAAGTGGCGTAGTATTTGTTGCTTCAGATAGTTTTAAAGTTGATAATATAAGTTATTTTCAATCTTATTGTCACTCTAATGGACAATATCATTTAATGAGTGTTATGTTAAATGCTGGCGGTGCATTAAAATGGTGGTCAGAACAAGTATTTAATAACTATAACTATGATGAATTTTTTAATAATATCTCAGATATAGATCCAAGTAACGATTTATTCTTTTTACCATATTTAAGTGGAGAAAGAGCACCGATAAATGATCCTTATGCTCAAGGTGTATTTTTGGGATTAAGTCTATCACATAGAAAAGAACATTTGGATAGAGCCGTAATAGAAGGTATAACTTTTGCTTTAAAAGATTCACTTGAGTTAATTAGGGATTTAGGTGTTAATATTTCTTCGGTAAGAATAACTGGTGGCGGTGCTAAATCTCAAGTATGGGCACAGATGATAGCTGATATTTTAGATGTTGAAGTTTATACTATGAAGGCTGAAGAAGGGCCTGCATTTGGAGCCGCTATTCTTGCTATGGTAGGTGCTGGAGTATATAAAAATGTTCAAAATGCTTGTGAAAATTTAATAAAAATTAATAAGCGTTTTCAACAAAACGAAAAAAATGTAAAAATTTATAGTGAAAAATATTTGAAATTTGGTATAATATACCCAAACGTAAAAGAAATTTTCAAAATATAAATGATATATAATATATTTTATTTTATTGACAGGGGTGAATTAGTTGTCTGAAAAAGAGAAAATTCTTGTAATGAGATCCATTACAAAAACATTCCCTGGTGTAAGGGCTTTAGATGAAGTGGATATTCATGTAGATAAAGGTGAAATACATTTTATAGTAGGCGAAAATGGTGCTGGTAAATCTACACTAATGAAAGTGTTAAGTGGAATATATCCTATTGGTTCTTATTCAGGTGATATTGTTTTCAATGGTGAAATTAAACATTTTAATAGTATTAAAGACTCAGTTAGAAATGGTATAGTAATTATTAATCAAGAATTAGCTTTGTTTCCTGATTTAACTGTTTATGAAAATGTATATGTTGGCCATGAGATTGCTAATAGTAGAGGCGTTATAGACTGGATTCAAACAAAAAAGATGGCTAAGAAATATCTTGATATGGTTGGATTAGATGTTGAAATTGAACGTTTAGTTAGAACCCTAGGTGTTGGTAAGCAACAACTTATTGAAATTGCTAAAGCGCTAAGTCAAGATGTTAAATTATTAATTTTGGATGAACCAACTGCTGCTTTAAATGAAAATGATAGTAAGAATTTACTAGATTTACTGGTAGAACTTAAAAAAAAGGGTATCACTTCAATTATGATATCGCATAAATTAAGAGAAGTTGAAGCAATTGCTGATTCATTAACTATCTTAAGAGATGGGAAAGTTATAACAAGAATGTTAGCTGAAGAGATTAATGAGTTTGAAATTATTAAGCATATGGTTGGTAGGCAAATAGATGATATTTTCCCTAAAAGGCCTATATTCAAAAGTGGTAAAATTGTTTTAGAAACAATTCACTTTAATGCTTATGATAACAATTTAAATAGATACATTGTTAATGATGCTAATATTAAACTGCGAGAAGGAGAAGTTGTTGGTCTTGCAGGACTTATGGGCGCTGGTAGAACTGAATTTGCGCATAGTATTTTTGGAAATATTGACAAGTATAAAATATCTGGAGGAGTCATTGTTCAAGGAGAACATATAAAATTTCACCATCCTCAATCAGCAATCAAACATGGCATAGCTTATGTTTCGGAAGATCGAAAGAAAGATGGTTTGATTCTTGGAGAAAACATCGGACAAAATATTTGTCTTGCTTCTTTAAATAAAATATCAAAACGAGGAATATTAAATTTTTTTAAACAATCTTTCTTTGCAAAAAAATATGTTAAAGATTTAGATATTAAGACACCTTCTATATATCAACAACTTAAGAATTTAAGTGGTGGTAATCAACAGAAAGTTCAAGTTGCAAAATGGCTTTTTTCTGAGCCGAAAATATTAATATTAGATGAACCTACTAGAGGTATTGATGTTGGTGCTAAATATGAGATTTATACGATTATTAATGATTTAGTCGCTAAAGGAATGAGTATTTTAATCATTTCATCAGAATTGCCTGAAATCTTGGGTATGTGCGATCGTATTTATGTTATAGCTGAAGGACTTCAAACAGCGGAATTTAATATTGAAGATGCTACAGCTGAAAAAATTATGCATAAAGCAGCTTTAGTATAGGAGGATAAGTTTAAATGAATGAGATTAAAAAAATAAATCCAGTTTTAAGATATTTTCTTGTAATCACTTCAATGTTTCGAACAAACATTCGTGATTATGGTATGTATATAGCGTTGACTGTCATTTTTATGACTTTCGCAATTATGACCAATGGCTTATTCTTGGGACCAATTAATTTTACTAATTTGCTTAATCAAACAGCTTATGTTTCGGTTTTAGCAATAGGTATGACTTTAGTTATTGTTACTAGGCAGATTGATTTATCAGTTGGATTTTTAGGTGCTTTTCTAGGAGCTTATGTTGTTGTTGCTGTTGAAAATAGAGGAACTGCAATTCCTTTGGCGCTACTATCAGCTTTGGTTATAACCATTATTGTTGGAATCATCAAAGGATTCTTTGTTGCTAAGATAAAGGTGCCATCCTTTGTTATTACCTTAGCAGGAATGTTTATATTTAAAGGTTTCTTAATGATTAGAACAAATAATAGAACAATTCCTACTTCAAATGAATTCTTTAATAAAATTGGTGTTGGATATTTAAGTACTGCTAAAATTGGCAATCTAGATATGATCACCTTCATTATGGGAATACTAATTGTAATATTTTTAGTTTTATCTTCAATTTTGAAGAGAAGAAAAAATAATAAACTCGGTATAGAGAATGAATCATTACAAATTTATATTACAAAAACTGTATTTGTGATTGGGATATTGTTATATATTGCTTTTAATTTAGCTTCATACCGCGGAATATCTTATTTGTTATTAATTACACTGGTGGTAATGGTTATTTATTTTTTCTTTACTACTAAGACCACACTTGGTCGAAGGATTTATGCAGTTGGTGGTAATCCTGAAGCGGCTGAATTATCTGGTATTAAAGTTACTACAATCATTATCATTGTATTTATATCAATGGGGATATTAGCATTAGTGTCTGGTGTAATGTACGCTTCATATGTACAGAATACATCGCCAAACCATGGACCGTTCTGGGAATTATACGCTATTGCAGCTACCTTTATTGGTGGAGCTTCCGCGAGTGGTGGAGTAGGAAAAATTGTTAACTCACTAATTGGTTCAGTTGTAATTATGTCACTTAAAAACGGGATGGCATTAGCTGGATTCAACTCAAATATTGAACCTATTGTTTTAGGTAGTGTATTGTTGTTAGCTGTTGTTTTTGATATTTATACTAGAAATGTAAGGCCTGTCGATTTAGTAGGTATGTATTATGCAAGAAAGAAATATCGCGAAGAATATATTGAGGCTAAACAAGGTCTTAAGACAGCTAAAAAGAAACTTGCTGCTGCAAAAAAAGCTGGGGAAGCACTTATTGAATATGAATATGAATTGACTAACGCTAAGTCTCAATATAGTAGAATTAAGAATATGATAAGATCTTCTAACGAAGAAGATTATCAAGACATGATTAAGGTTTAAGTTTTGTGGTTATTTTAATCACACTTAAAAATAAAAATTTTTTTAAAGGAGAAGAAAATGAAGAAATTAATTGTATTAGTTTTTGCACTAGTTTTATTGCTTCCTCTTGCAGGTTGCGAGAGTCAAACTATTAAAATTGGTGTAGTATTACCAGATGCATCTGAAGAAAGATGGAAAAATCAAGATGGTAGATTCTTTGAAGAAGAATTGGATGCTTTAGGAGAGGGATATGAATATGAAATCCTATTCTCTGAAGGTGATGAAGCTAAAGAAAAAACAAACGTTGACGCTTTAATCGCTAAAGGAGCAGAAGTTATTATTTTAACTGCTGAAGGTTCTGGCGCAGGTGCTGCTCAAGCTGCTAATGAGGCAGGAGTTACTCTAATTGCACATGACCGTATGGCAAAAAAAGATGACACAATCAAAGCTGACTACTATACAACTTTTAATAGTTGGGAAGTAGGGAAAGCTCAAGGCGGTCACTTAGTTGAAATGGCAGAGGAAAATGGATGTTCAGTTGACAATAAATGTGATTTAGCTATTTTCGCAGGTAGAGTTGCTGACTGGCCTAATGCTACATATTTCTTTGGTGGAGCTATGGAAGAAATTCAACCTAATTTTGATATGTTTAATATCATAAACGTTGAAGACACTTTCTCAGATTTAGGTTTCTATACAGAAGCTACTTTTGATGACGATGCTAAAGACGCTTTACAAGCAGCTATGTTACCAGTTGATACTGACTGGAACGCTCAAACTGCAGCAACAAAAGCAGCAGCTTTAGTTGCTACAATAGGTGATGTTGATAAATCAGCTGAAGATGTATATGTTCTTGCACCAAATGATGATACATCAGCAGCAATTCGTCAAGAATTTGCTAAAATGTCTCATCCGTATGATAACTATTATACAACTGGACAAGATGCATCAAATGTTGCATTAGCAAGTTTAATGGGCGACCCTATTAAAGGTAAAGGCACTCAAACAATGACAGTATTTAAAGATACTTCAAAATTATGTGCTGATTCAGTTGCTATAGCTAAAAACGTGATTGATGGAAATCCTGGACTTGAAGGATTAAATGCAGGTCCAAAGATTGATGATGTAGATACTGCTTATACTGCAATTGATACATTAACTTATGATAACCCTCAACACACTTATGATTTAATTTTTGCTACAGGATATAAAGACGAAGACGACGATACATTTAGTAATATCGATTTTAGTCCATATAAATAATTGTAACTAAAATTTATCAGAAGAGCATTAAAAAACCCGCCTTTTTTAAAAGGTGGGTTTTTATTTTGTTATGCTTATTTAATTTTTTTCTTGCGGATAAAAGAAGTTCCAACTCTCTCTAATATTATCCATTTGTGTTAAAACATTTAGTGTTTCACTATGTGGCATAATATCACTTTCAAGTTTATTATATTTAATACATTTAATAGCTTCTTTGATTTCATATTCAAAACCATTTACTTCGTGTGGATGATTTACTTCACGAATTAGCTTATTATCGAGATCATATATTTTTGCAGATTCGGTTTCATGTAGTCCTTCAATAATTATTTTTCCTTTTGTTCCAGTGATTTTAGCTAATAGTGGCAATTCATAATTGAGTGCAGATTTCAATATCGCTTGTCTGTCCGGATAGTTATAATAGATTGTTTCAGCAATATCTACACCGGTTTTATACATTTTAACATCGCTATTAAAATTTTTTGGTCTACCCATAAATATGTTAGCAAAGGTGATAGGATATATTCCTACATCTAATAAAGCACCACCACCAAGTTTTGGTTGGAATAGGCGGTGATCATCGTCTTTATTTGGGGTAAAGCAAAAGTCAGCTTCAAGTTTTACAATATCACCGATAATATTATCATCAGTAAGCTCTTTCACTTCACGAATAGTTGGAAGAAACCTTGTCCAAAGAGCTTCCATGATAAAAACATTTTTGTTTTTCGCTTTTTTAAAAACTTCTTTAGCTTGTTTTGCATTAAGAGTAAAAGGTTTTTCACAGAGAATGTTTTTGTTATATTCAAGTATTTCCATCATATGATTATAATGTAAACCGTGTGGTGTAGCCACATAAATTAAATCAATATCCTTGTCTTTGAATAATTCTTCGTATGATCCATAAGCTTTTTCAAAATTATGCTTTTCTTTAAATTTTTCTGCTTTGTCAAGACTGCGAGAAGCAATAGCAGCCAATTTACCATCAAGATTACTGTTGTTAACAGCATCACAGAATTTATTAGCAATAAATCCTGCTCCAATAACTCCAATTCTAATCATAATTTCACCTCACGAAATTTTTTTAATAAATTAATAATTTTTATCTAATATATATATTGTAAATATGTATATATAATTATTATATAATACGAAACTAATTACTACTTATTTGAATCCATGTATTTTTTTGTGCACTTTCATAAATTTTTTCACATAAAATCATTTGTCTTAGACCATCTTTAAATGTTGCATAATGTTTAATTTTGCTTTGTAAATATATTTCCTTAAATACTTGTTTAATTGCATCAGGAAAGCCTTCTGTATGTCCGCTTGGAAAGTCAATAGCGGTAATAGCATCATTAGTAATGGCAAAGTCTTTTGGAATAATCTCATTAGGCTTGTCCCGGTACCCGACTTTAATGTTTTCTAAATCCACTAAAGACCAATTAATAGATGCCTTAGTACCTGATATGTTAACTGTTAGATTGTTTTTGTTTCCTGCTGACATTTGTGATAGAGTTACATTTCCAATTGAACCATTGTCAAATTTAAATAAAACAAAAGCAATGTCTTCAGTATCAATATCTATTTCTTTAAAATTTTTACTTGCCTGAGTAGTAAAAGATTCTGTAACTCCTAAGGGTTTTTTTCTTTTTGTATATTGGGTTTTGAATTCAGCAAATACTTCTACTATTTTTAATCCAGTTAAATATTCAACTAAGTCCATCCAGTGAGATCCAATGTCTGCGACTGTTCTAGTGAGACCAGATTCTTTAGAGTTTAGTCTCCATGAATAATCAGTGTCATATAAAAGCCAATCTTGCAAATACTCACCATTAATCATTATAATATTTCCAATTTCATTTGTTTCAATCATATTCTTTATATGAATATTAGTGGGGTATAATCGATTATGAAAATTTATCGCATTGATTAAATTTTTTGAGTTAGCGAGTTCGGTTAATATTTTTGCCTCATTCACTGTAAAAGTCATGGGTTTTTCTAGAACAACATTTATATCATTGTCCATAGCGTATTTAGCAATTTCAAAGTGTGTGTTGTTTGGAGTACAGATGTGTATAAAATCAATTTCAATTTCATCAATCATTTTTTTATAATCAGAATAACTTTTGTCAATAAACAAATCTTTAGCTTTCTTTTCTGAGTTGAACTTATCACATAGAGCTACAACTTCAATATTACCTAATCTCCTTAATGCTTCTATATGAGCTGCGCCGATAAAACCTGCACCAACTACAGCTGTTTTAAATTTTTTCATGCAATCACCTCTTTTTTAAAAAATATAAATTAGTTTCATTTATATTATACAATTTAACCAGTTACATTGCAATGAAGTAGTAGATTCAATTAAAAAAGCAAACAAGACTATTTAAGTTTTTTAAAATAATAAATATTAAAAACTAATTTTCTTTATTCAAAAAAATTCTTAAAAAATACTTTATTTTAGCACTCAAAACTTGACATTGCTAATGGTCTTTAGTATAATATCATTAGCATTCGAAAATGTGGAGTGCTAAAGGGGTTTTCATATGACTGAAAGACAAGTAAAAATATTAAAAATGATTGTTGATGAATACGTTAGAACTGCGGAACCAATTGGTTCTAAAACATTGTCAAAAGTTTTAAAAGTTTCATCAGCTACAATCAGAAACGAAATGAGTATTTTAGAGGATTTGGGTTATATTGAAAAAACTCATACTTCTTCAGGTAGAATACCTTCTGAAAAAGGTTATCGGTATTATATCGAAACCGTTGCAAAGACGATTGAAGAAGATACTGATGGCTATTTTGAGTTTGAAGAGATTTTTTCAAATAAAGAAGCTGAAAGAGATATAATAATTAAAGAAGCGATAAATTTGCTTTCAGAAGCAACTAATTGCACTGCGATTTCTTTAGGACCAAATGCATATAATTCTAAAGTAAAAAAAGTACAATTAGTGCAATTGAGTCCAACGCATGGTTTGATTTTAGTGATAACTAATTATGGTTATGTTGAATCAAAAGAAATAACTATAGAACAAAACATGGATGTAGATGAATTAACTAAAATTATTGATTTGCTAAATGAATTACTTAAAGATACACCGATTTCAAAGGTTTCAGAGAAATTGCATTATGAGATTGAGCATAATCAAATAAAAGAGTTATTGAAATATCGTGAAACTATAGTTGATTCATTTATAGAGGCTTTTTCTAAATTTGCACAATCAAGATACTACTTAACTGGACAAGCTAATATGTTATATCAGCCAGAATTTAACGATATTGATAAGCTTAGAGAATTTATTTCAACAATCGAAAATAAAGAAATTTTTAAAATAATTGATTCAGAAAAAGAAGGTATTTCTGTAAAAATAGGAACTGAAAATCAAGTTACAGCTATGAAAGACATAACTGTAATATCGTCAACTTATGATACTGCAGATGGAGAAAAGGGAACAGTTTCTTTGGTGGGCCCAAAAAGAATGGATTACCGAAAAGCTATTCCGTTAATTAAATATATTGCAAAACACATTCAAAAATTATATGAAGAGGAGTAATAATATGACAGAAAAAGAATTAGAAAAAGAGAAATTATCTGATGAAAAGGAACTAGAAGAAAAGCAAAAGGAAGATAAAAAAGGTGCCGATTCATCAAAGAAAGAATCAAAGACAAGTAAAGATGACAAGAAAAAAACAAAAAAGATTAGATTGGAAGATCAGTTAGATAAAATTCAAGATGAATTAGATAGTTTTAAAGATAAATATTATCGAAATCTTGCTGAAATGGAAAACTACAAAAAAAGAACAAGTAAAGAATTAATTAATGAAAGAAAATATGCGGCACAACCTTTAGCAGATAAATTAATTGACTCTTTAGAAGTGTTTTCACAAGCCTTAAAAACCAAAACCGATGACAAAGCTATGCAAAACTTTTTATATGGTTTTAAAATGATTAAAGATATGATTTTTAATGCATTAAAGGATGAAGGAGTAAGTGTAATTGAAGTTAAAGAAGGCGATGAATTTAATCCTAATATTCATGAGCCAATGGATACTGAATACAATCCTGATAAACCTGAAAACACAATTTTGAAAGTAACTAAAACTGGCTATAAATTTAAAGATAGAACGTTAAGACCAGCTTTTGTTATTATAAATATGAAACCAGAAGAAGAAAAAGAAAATAAAGAAGAAAATGGAGAGGATGAATAATATGAAAATTATAGGTATTGATTTAGGAACAACAAATTCAGTTGTTTCTGTAATGGAAGGAAAAGAACCGAAAGTAATTCCTAATCGGGATGGAAATAGAACCACACCTTCAGTAGTTGCTTTCAAAGATGGAGAAATCCAAGTTGGTGAAGTAGCTAAAAGACAAGTTATTACTAACCCTGATACCGTTTATTCGATTAAACGTAAAATGGGAACTAAAGAAAAAGTTAAAATTAAAAATAAAGAATACACACCACAAGAAATTTCTGCAATGATTTTAAGAAATCTTAAAGAATCTGCAGAAGCATATTTAGGTGGAAAAGTAACCGAAGCTGTTATTACAGTACCGGCTTATTTTAACGATTCTGAAAGACAAGCAACTAAAGATGCAGGTAAGATTGCTGGATTAGATGTTAAAAGAATTATAAATGAGCCAACTGCTGCAGCACTTGCTTATGGTATTGATAAGAAAGATAAAGATCAAACTGTATTAGTTTATGATTTAGGTGGCGGAACTTTTGATGTTTCTATCTTAGAATTAAGTGATGGAACTTTTGAAGTTATTTCAACTAGTGGAGATAATCGTTTAGGTGGAGATGACTTTGATAGAAGAGTTGTAGATTGGCTTGTTAAAGAGTTTAAAAAAGAACAAGGCGTTGATTTATCAAAAGACAAAATGGCATTTCAAAGATTGAGAGATGCTTCAGAAAAAGCTAAAAAAGAACTTTCATCAACAACTTCTACATCAATTTCATTGCCATTTATTTCAATGAATTCAGATGGACCAGTTCATTTAGAAAAAGAGATTACTCGCGCGAAATTTAATGAGTTAATCGATGACTTGATTCAAAAAACTGTTCAGCCAGTAAAAACTGCTTTAAAAGACGCTAAAATGACTTCTAAAGACATTGATCAAGTATTATTGGTTGGAGGTTCAACAAGAATTCCAGCTGTACAAGAAACTGTTAAGAAGATTTTACAAAAAGATCCAAATCGTTCGATTAATCCTGATGAAGTTGTTGCTATGGGCGCAGCTATTCAAGCGGGAGTATTACAAGGCGATGTAAAAGATGTTTTATTACTAGATGTTACACCACTTTCTTTAGGTATAGAAACCTTAGGTGGAGTTGTAACAAAACTAATTGAAAGAAATACAACTATTCCAACATCGAAATCGCAAGTATTCTCAACAGCACAGGATAACCAACCTGGTGTTGATATTCACGTTCTTCAAGGTGAAAGAACAATGGCAAAAGACAATAAGACTTTAGGCCGTTTCCACTTAGGAGATATTGAACCAGCACCTAGAGGAGTTCCGCAAATTGAAGTAACATTTGATATAGATGCAAATGGTATAGTTCATGTATCGGCTAAAGATAAAAAAACTGGTAAGGAAAATTCAATTACAATTAAATCAACTTCAGGTTTATCTGAAGAAGAGATTGATAAACTAGTTAAAGAAGCAGAAGAAAATGCTGAGGAAGATAGAAAGAAACGTGAAGAGGTTGATTTAAGAAATGAAGCAGATCAATTAATCTTTGCGACAAATAAATCAATAAAAGATCTTGAAGAAAATATTTCTGATACTGAAAAACAAGAAGCAGAAGAGAAAATTAAAGCCCTAGAAGAAGCATTAAAAGGTGAAGATTTAGAAGCAATTAAGTCTGCAAAATCAGAGTTGGAAACTACTGCTCAAAATATCATGGCAAGAGCACAACAAGCTCAAAGCCAAGAAGGTCAAACAGAAACTGAACCTAACCAAGAAACTCAAGAAGACAAAAAAGATTCTGATGACGATGATGATGTTTTTGATGCAGACTATAAAGAAGTATAATCGACAAACAAAAATTAAAATTGGGGTGGTTTTATGAGCAAAAGAGACTATTATGAAATACTAGGATTAGATAAGTCAGCATCTGCTGAAGATATTAAAAAAGCTTATCGTAAATTAGCTAAAAAATACCACCCTGATGTTTCTACTGAAAAGGATGCTGAAAAGAAATTTAAAGAAGTACAAGAAGCTTATGATGTTTTATCAGATTCACAAAAGAAAGTCCAATATGATCAATTTGGCCATCAAGCCCCAGGCGGAGGCTTTGGACAAGGTGGGTTTAGTTCAAGTGGCTTTGGAGATTTTGACTTCAGTGATATTTTTAGTTCATTCTTTGGTGGCGGAGCATCTCGTTCTAGACCAACACAAAGAAATGCTCCAAGAAAAGGCTCTGATATAAGAAAAGTAATGACTGTGACTTTTGAAGAATCAGTCTTTGGTAAAAAAGAAAAAATAAAAGTACCTGTCTATGATGAATGTCATGTTTGTCATGGTAGCGGAGCACAATCAAAAAGTGATATAAAAACTTGTTCAAGATGTAATGGTAATGGTCAAGTTATCATGGAGGAACAAACAATTTTTGGCCGAACTAGAACTCGTGCGACATGTCCTAGTTGTGGCGGAACAGGAAAAGAAATCAAAAATAAATGTACAAACTGTAACGGAGAAGGTGTAGAAAGAGTAACAAAAACTGTGGAAGTTAAAGTTCCAGCAGGTATTGATAATAATCAACACATTCGTTTACCCGGTTATGGAAATAAAGGTCAAAATGGTGGTCCAAATGGCGATTTGTATATCTTAATAAAAGTTAAGCCATCAGATGAATTTGTTCGTCAAGGCGACGATATAATTGTAACGCAACCAATTACTTTTTCTCAAGCAGCTTTGGGTGATGAAATAAAAGTTAAAACAGTTTATGGAGATGTTATGTTAACTATTCCAGCTGGAACCCAATCAGAATCTAAATTTAGACTCCGAGGGAAAGGTATGACAAATGTCCGAACCAAACAAAAAGGCGATCAACATGTAATTATAACTGTTGCTACACCGAAGAAATTATCAGCAGAACAAAAGAAACTATTCGAAGAGTTAGCTGAAATTGAGGATAAACCCGATGAGAATAAAGGCTTTTGGCAGAAATTCAAATCAAACTTTACAAAATAATACCAGATTTTTCTGGTATTTTTTTTTTTTTTTTTTTTTTGGAAAAGTTATTTACTTTTTTTTATGAATATTATATACTATAAACAGTTTAAGTATAAACGATTTATACATAAATAGATTAAGTATTGAAAGCGAGGTGATAATAATGACTAATTCTAGCGATCATGTTCGTGGTTTTACAGATTATATTATTCTGTCTATTCTAGAAAAATATGATAGTTATGGCTATGAAATTGCACGGATTATTGAAACAGTTAGTAAACATAATATTAATTTAAATGAAGCTACGTTATATATTGCCTTAAAAAGATTGTCAAAAGATGGTAAAATATCTAGTTATAAGCGCAAAAATAAAAAAGGTATGAGTCGTCGTTATTATCGTCTAAACGATACAGGTAAAAAACATTTAGAACAATTCAGAAAAGATTGGATTAATCTTGAGAACAAATTATCTAGTTTAGTGAGCGGAGAATTCAACTATGAAAGATACGAATAAGGAAGTGATTACATGAGAGTTTTTGATATAATACCAAACAATTTTTTTAATTTATTATCTAGCAAAAATAAATCTATTTATGTTAATTGTTTATTAGAATTATTTCGGGTTTATGAACAAGGTTCTATCCTTGGGATGGACAAAGATCTAGCGAGACAAGTAATTATAGATTATCTTGATTTAAATCCATTAGAAGAAGAATTAGAAGATTATGAAGAAGAGGAAACTATCTTAACTAATCGTGATCGTGCTAATCAGATTTTAAGAAGATTAGAAAAGACTGAATGGATCGATATTGATGTTAATAATAATTATGAAGAGATATTAAATTTTAGAGATTATTCAATTACGATTATTGAAGCATTAAAAGAAATTACTAGTGAATCATATTATAGTGATGATGAGTATGAGGGACATGAATTTAGAGGTTATATCTATACTGTATATTCGTTGTTAAATAGCGATTACGGTGAATATGCAATGGTGCTAGACCAAGTATATAAAAATACCCTTGCATTTGTAAGAGAAATACGGAAGCTAGATTCTAGGCTAAAATTTTATATTAAATCTATTGTGGACAATTCTGAAATTAAAGACCTAATCAATTTATTAGTCAATTATAAAGTTGAATTGGTAGATAAAGCTTATAGAAGACTTAAAACAAGCGATAACATTAATAAGTACCGAGCTAATATTGTGAAAAAATTAGAAGCGATTCAGGAAGACCGCGTTATAATGGAAATTCTTGCAAAGGAACATTTAATCAAGAGTCATAACAACTATGATATTGCTTTAATGAAAGTGAATAAAAAAATAGATGACATTATTGATATATATAACTCAATTTCATATATAATTGATGAAATTGATGAAAAAAATAAAGTCTATGTAAATACTACCATCGCAAAAATAAAGTTTTTATTGTCTAATGATGAAAATGTAATTTCTAAATTATCGAAAATTTTACATTTCACAGCTGAAAGTATTAAGGATAATAAAACTAATAAGGCAATGAATGTTATTAAACCGCTGTTCACGTTATCATCTTACCAGCAAATATCTAAAACTTCTTTGTATACACCTAGAGGAATATATAAACATATTGAAAGTCAATTCTTAGAAGAAAATGATACGAATTTAGAACAATCATTAAAAGATGAGTTTTATAGAGAGTTTGAAGTGAATTATTCTGAACATGTAATTGAAAAATATTTAAATGAATATTTTAGCGAGAATCACTTAATTAAAGCAAGTGATATTATTAAAAATAATATGTCTGATGAAGCAATATTAAGACTATTATATATATTGGTCTATGCTGGTGATGATATGAATTATTATATTAATCCGCTAGATAGAAAAATAAACAATCCACGATTTACAATTGATGATTTTGAAGTTATTAAGGGGGAAAACTAAATGATACTAGAAAATTTTGATGAACTAAACATGGGCCAACAAAAAATGTTTGCTAAAGTCTGTTTAAGGCTTTTAGCTAATAGCTTTTTAGCGAGAGATAAAAATGATAATAAGGAAATGTATTATTTTGTTATTAGTTATAAAAAGTATTTTGATGAATATTTGGACATAATGGATTTCGAGCTTGTTATTGATCGTGAAATGGGTGCTATTCAATTAATTCATAGAGAGAATAATAACCTACTAAGGCTAAAAAAAGATGAAACTATCATTCTATTAATATTAAGAATATTGTTTCATGAGCATTTAGTTAAAACCTCTGTTAATGATAATGTTGTTATTAAGGTCGATGAAATACATGATTATTATGATTCTTTAGAATTAAAAAAGAAAATTAATAAGACTGATTTAGTTAAAAATCTACGTTTGTTTAAACGTTATAACTTAATTGAAACACTAGGTGACATAACAAAATCATCGACGCCAATTGTAATATATCCAACGATTCTTTTAGCAATTAACACTCAGACAATAAATGATGTCTATAATTTGATTACAAACATTGATACTAAAACTGGAAGTGAAAATGATGAAAAAACTAACTAAAATAAGATTGATTAATTGGCATTACTTTGCTAATGAAACTATTGCTATTAAAAACAACACACTTATAACTGGACAAAATGCGACTGGTAAGTCAACTATAGTCGATGCAATTGCGTTTATCTTAACCGCTGGAGATCAAATTTTTAATTTGGCTGCAAATGATAAAAGCAAACGTGATTTACGTGGTTATGTTAAATGTAAATTAGGTATTGACAATCAAGAATATTTACGTGATGGTGATACAACTGGTCATATAGCATTAGAATTTTATGATGAAGTAAATGATTCGTATTTTACTGTGGGCTCAGTGATTGATATTATTGGTGAAATTATCCCTCCTAAAGTAATCTTCTTTGAATATAATGATAAAATCAAAGAATCCTTATTTACTGATGATGAAGGCATTATTTTAACAACTGTTAATTTTAAGAAAACCAGACAAGCTGATAGAGTTCATTTAACTAGAAGAGAAGCAAAATTGGCATTTAGAAAACGGTTTGGGTCAATAAATGAAAATTATTTTTCGTTATTGCCTAAAGCTTTAGCTTTCAAGCCAATATCAGATGTTAAAGAATTTATCTATAAATATTTGTTAGAAGAAAGAATTTTAGATGTTGAGTCAATCAAAGAATCAATAAGAGCATATAAGGATTTAGAAGCTACTTTGAAAATAATTAAAAGTAAAGTTGATGATTTAAATGATATTGCAAAGACTTATGAAGAAATCCAAGAAAATATAAATCAAAAAGAATTTTATGAATATTTTCTTAAATTATTAGAAGTTGAAAACATTAAGGATAAACTTGAAAAAGAAAACAAAAAACTAGAAAAGGTTATGCTTGATAGAGAACAAAACAAGAATCTTATAGAAGAGATTAATGATCAATTAGATATACTAGATGAAAGAGCAAAAGAAGTTTATTCGATGTTATCTAACAACGATACTTTTAAAGCTTCAGAAATATATGATAAAGAGATTAATGAATTAACTAAAAAAATCAATGAACAAGCTGAAATTAGAAATTACGCAAAAAACAAAGCAAAAACTATGAAAGATACAATTGAGGACTTAAACTCAGAATATAGTCAAAAAGCTTATAAGCAATTATCAAAGATAGATTTAGCAAATATTGATGATGAAAATTATGAAGAAACTAAATTAAAACTGATTCAAATTGAAAAAGATTTAGATGACATTATTGATAATAATCGTTCACAATTCGGAAAATATCAACACGTAAAACAAGAATTAGTTAATGAGATAAATGATGTTTATCAAACCTTAAAAGGTTTAGAAAATAATAAACTTAAGTATGATCCAATGATTTTGCGTTTACAAAGCAAAATTATTGAAGGAGTTAAACAACAATATAATGTAGATATTAATGTTCATATTTTATGTGAACTATTAGAAATAAGTGATTCTACTTGGCAAGATACAGTAGAAGACTATTTAGGACGCCAAAGATTTAATTTAATTGTTGAGCCTAGATATTTTGATTTAGCATTGAGTGTTTACAATCAAATCAAAGATAGTTTAAATATTTATGGTATTGGTTTGGTAAATACAAAAAAGATTCAAAAATTTGATACATATAGAGATAAATCATTAGCATCTATCATTGATTCAGAAAATAAAGATGCTAAAAATTTCATAAATATGATTTGTGGTAACCTGATTATGGTTGATGATGTTAGTGAGTTAGAAAATTATTCTCAAGCCATTACATTAAATGGAATGGTTTATCGTTCATATACAGTTAGATCATTATGGAGACTTAAAGATAAACCATTTATCGGCAAAAATGCTAAGACAGCACAACTTGAAAGTTGGCGTAAAAAAGCCAAAGAACTTAGTTTAGAGCATCAAAAAATTAATAACATAATGAATGACATAACTGAAGAAATTTCTTTGATTAAAAAATTAAATTTAGATAATTTCATTGGAATGTTAAAAAGTTATTATTCTGTAGATGCATTAAAAGAAAAACGTAAAAATTTAGCTGAGAAAAAACGTAATCTTCCACAAGAAAGCCTCAAGGATTTAAGAATTGAATATGAAAATATTAAAGAGGAAATTAAAGATTATAACATTAGTCGTCAAAAGGCTTATGAAAAAAGTGGCTCTTTAGAAACTAAAGAAGCAAACATTCATGATAAGTTATTAGAATTAGAAACAGAATTAGAAAGCATAAAAGCAAATATTGCTTCGATAACTTCAGACAACCCTGTACTTAAAGAACAAGCTGATAAATTATTTGCTGAAGAAGTTGCTAGTAATGGTATAGGTAATATATTTGAAAATTATCAAGAAAAAATAACAAGAGAATTAAATAATATTGATAATCTCGAAGATTCGCTAAGAACTAAACAAATTCAATATACTCAGAACTATAATTTGAGTTACCAATTCGGTCTTGAGTTTATCGATGAGTATCTAGATGAGAGAAATAAATTAGTGAAATCTGAACTAGTAAAATATGAATCAAAGGTTAGAGAAGCTAGAGAAGTAGCCGAAAAACTATTTAAAGAAGATTTCATGGCTAAATTAAGAAACTATATTATTTCAGCTCAAGATGAAATCAAAAAAATAAACGAAACACTTAAAGATATTCGTTTTGGTGAAGATAGTTATGAATTTATCTTTCCTAAAAGCAAAGAATATGGCGAATACTATGATATGGTATTAAGTGAAGAAGCGGTTAAATCAGGAGAAGAAATCTTTAATTATGATTTTGAGATGAAATACCAACGACAGCTAGAAGAATTATTCATTAACCTTGCTTCTGAAGATTTAAATTCTAAAGGTAGTGTAAACAAATTTACCGATTATAGAACTTATATGGATTATGATATACTGATTACTAATACATCAGGTGATAAGATTAACTACTCTAAAGTGTTCAAAGAAAAATCAGGTGGAGAAACACAAGTTCCTTTTTATGTGGCTACCTTGGCTTCATTTGTAAGAGTATTTGATCAAGCATCAAGAAAAATAAATCAACAATCAATTGGATTAATTCTATTTGATGAAGTGTTTGATAAAATGGATACATCAAGAATAAAGGCAATGATGAGGTTTATTCAACAATTACCTGTTCAAATTATGTTATCAACACCACCACAAAAAATGGAAGTATTACAAAAGTATACTGATACCACTGTTGTGACATTAAGAGAAGGTAAAAAAGCTCGAACTATGCAATTAACAAAAAATGATTAATTATGTTTAGGCTAAAAACAAAAAGTTTTTAGCCTATTATTTTTATTTATTTTTTAAATTATGATATCATACTTATTGTGAATGTTTATTATAGGTGGTAATTATGCAAAGATATTTTATTAGAGAAAAGAATATAAATTTTCCTTACACAGAAATAATCGGTAATGATATGCATCATATTAAAAATGTGATGCGTTTTAAAGTTGGACAAGTTGTTATTTTAAATACGTATTCTGGTTTAGTTTATCAAGCAAAAATACTTGAAATAACAAATAAATCAATTAAATTGAAAATAATTGATAAGGTTGAGTCTAAGTTTAAACCAGTTAATCTTGATATTGGGCTTAGTCTGATAAAAAAAGACAAATTCGAATTAGCATTAAAAAAAATAACTGAACTAGGCGTTAAAGGAATTATTCCTTTAGAAACCGAATATTCAATCATTAAGATTAGTGATTATCAGAAGAAACTAGAGAGATTTAAAGCGATTTGTAAGGAAAGCAGTGAACAAACTCAAAGAAATACTCTGCCTGATATTTATGATTTTAAGAAAATAACTGATTTAGATTTGAAAACATATGATTTCTTGTTTTTTGGCTATGTTAAAGAACAAAATATACAACTAAATTCATGTATAGATAATCTAGATTTATCAAAAAAAGTACTTTTCTTAATTGGACCTGAAGGCGGGTTTTCTGATCAAGAAGCTGATTATTTACTTGAAAAGGGGTTTGTTGCTGTAGCATTAGGAAATACAATATTAAGAGCTGAAACAGCCGCGATATATGTTGCATCTGTTTTTAGGTTTATGATGGGAGAAAATCGATGAAGGTTGCTTTTTATACATTAGGCTGTAAAGTTAATGCTTATGAAACTGAAGCGATTAGAGAGCAATTTATGAATGCTGATTATGAAATCGTAGATTATAATGATTATAGTGATGTTTACGTTGTTAATTCATGTATGGTTACTAATTCGGGGGAAAGAAAATCTAAACAAATTATAAGAAGACCAATTAAAAATAATCCGAAAGCAATTATAATTGTTATGGGCTGTTTA
Organism: Candidatus Izemoplasma sp.; assembly: GCA_021736305.1. Classification (GTDB taxonomy): domain Bacteria; phylum Bacillota_I; class Bacilli_A; order Izemoplasmatales; family Hujiaoplasmataceae; genus Hujiaoplasma. Next base: position 25,868 of record JAIPGD010000003.1, on the reverse strand, counting down.
TCACAGTTAAAAGCGAAACAAATGTTAGAGATTCCAGGTGTAAAAATAGTTCTGGGAACTAAAAATCGTCATAAAATTATTGAGTATTTAGAAGAGTATCTTAATAATAAAGTAAAGTTAGATAAATCAGAAAAATTAACAAATGATGAAGCCTTTGAAAATCTGGAAATTTATGATTTTAAAAATCATAAAAGAGCATTTTTAAAAATTCAAGATGGTTGTAATAACTTTTGTTCTTATTGTATTATTCCCTACACACGAGGAAGAATCAGATCAAAATCAAAAGAACTTATTTTAAAAGAAATTATAGCCTTGGTTGATAAAGGACATATTGAAATTGTCCTTACAGGAATTCATACAGGTGGCTATGGTGAGGATTTAAGTGATTACAGTTTTGCGAATCTTTTGAGAGATATCGAATTAATACCGAGAATTAAAAGAATCAGAATATCTTCAATTGAAATTACTGAATTAGATAATGAAGTATTATCAGTTATTAAAAAATCTGATAAAATCGTTAATCATTTTCATATTCCATTACAAAGTGGTAGTGAAAGAATATTAAAGTTAATGAATAGAAAATATACTAAAGTAGAATTTAAAGATAAAATATTAGAAATAAGAAAACTTTTTAAAGATGTTGCTATTACAACCGATGTAATTGTTGGTTTCCCTAGTGAGACAGAAGCTGATTTTATTGAAGCTTATGAATTTATAAAGGAAATCAATTTTCAAGAATTACATGTATTTCCTTATTCTCAAAGAAAAGGAACCTCTGCAAATAAAATGAAAGAACAAGTGAACGGAAAAATTAAAAAATCAAGAGTTAGTAGTCTTATCGAATTAAGTAATCAATTAAAGCTTGATTATATAAATAAACAGCTAGGCAAAGATAAAAGAATTATTGTTGAACAAATGAAAGGCGATTTTCTTTTTGGCCATTCGCGTGATTATCTATCTGTTCTAGTTAAAGGAACGAAGGATTTAATTGGGAAAGAAATATTAGTGAATTTAAGTGAAGTAGATTTTCCAAATTCAATTGCAACATACAAAAAAACGTACTCAAATTGAGTACGTTATTTTTTCATATCTTCGACGATTTTATAACTTAAGAAATTTTTGTTGTCATGATTTTCTAGATGATATGACTTCTTTTCATGAATGTAAGGCGGAAGTTCATATAAGTATGCTAGAGAATCAAATAATAGTTGGTGCCTATCAATCAATTTAATAAATTTTTTAATTCTTGTTTTTGTGTACCATTTTCCAATAATTTGATTGGTTTTGTTCTTTAAAATAATAACAAGTTTATTTTGGTTTTTATTGGGTGAAATATTACTTTTAAGTTCTGCGAGTTTTGTTAATTCCCTTGAGTAAAACCTTAGATAATTTTTAACAATTCTTTTACCATGTCTCTTAAGTGATTTATAAGTATTTGTTTCATCAATAGTATATTTATTATAAATTTTATCGATGATGACATTCGCATTATATTTTTTTTCTTTTTTCTTTATAAGTTTTTTATAATGACGATTATATTTCCTGATATGAATATTTCGAGTATATATATATAACGTAAAAATTATTATGAATAGCGCAATAACTAAAGTGATTATAACGATAGTTAAATCGGAAATTAGAAAAATTGGTAAAATATTCTTCATTTTTAGACTCCTTTTCCTCTATTTTTGCTAAATCAACCTTATTCTAACATAATCTATATTAATTTGTAATATTCTGAATAAAAAAGTTTACATTTAGATACAAATTTAGTATAATGTTAACGGTTAAGAAAAGGGGTGAAAGCAATGGCAAAAACAATTGTGAGAGAAAACGAATCAATCGAAGACGCACTTCGTCGTTTTAAGCGTGACGTTTCTCGTGCGGGAAATCTTGCTCAAGCCCGTAAGAAAGAGTATTACGAAAAACCTAGTGTACAAAGAAAAGAAAAAAAACGTAAAAATAAAAGCAAGTCGTAGTTAATTAAAAAATAATGACAATTCATTTGAATTGTCATTAATTTTTTCTAAGATTGTGCTTTTAATGATATAATATTGTTAAGGAGAGTAGTGTTAGTGACAAAAAATATAGAGTTGAATTTAAAGATTGACAAGTTAATAGATTTATTAGGTGTTCATGATAAAAACATTAAGTTATTAGCTGACTTATTAGATGTAGAAATATTTACTAATAATCAAGAACTAGTTATTAAAAGCGATGATTCTAATAAGATTGAAAAATTTAAAGCAATTATTCATATTTTATTGGAATTAATTAAAAACAATATTGTTTTTAATGAAAGAGATATTATTTATATTTATCATTTGCTTGAAAAAGCAAGTGAAGCTGAAATTATAAGTTTGTTTTTATCAAGAAAAGAAATCATAAAAACATTTACTGGAAAACCTATATATCCTAAAACCATAAATCAAAAGACATATATTGAAGCAATTCAGAAAAATACGCTAGTCTTTGGTATTGGGCCTGCAGGAACTGGTAAAACATATTTAGCTGTTTTATTAGCGATTAAAAATCTTAAAGCTAATAAAATCAAACGAATTATTTTAACTAGACCAGCAGTTGAAGCTGGAGAAAAGTTAGGATTTTTACCTGGTGATTTAAAAGAAAAAGTTGATCCTTATTTACGCCCTTTATATGATGCTTTATTTGATGTATTAGGCGCTAAAGAAAGTGCTGATTTGTTAGAAAAACAGATTATTGAAGTTGCACCTTTAGCTTATATGCGTGGAAGAACACTAGATAATGCATTTGTAATATTAGATGAAGCTCAGAATACAACAATTAATCAAATGAAACTATTTTTAACAAGATTAGGCTTTGGGACTAAAATGATAGTTACAGGGGATATTACTCAGAGTGATTTGCCGACAAATCAAAAGTCAGGTTTAATAAGAGCGAAAGAAATCTTAAAAAATATAAATTCAGTCGCGATAATTAATTTTGATAAAACAGATGTAGTTAGACATCCACTAGTTCAAACAATTATTGAAAGGTTTAAAAATGATTGAAATTAATATCATAAATCAATATAACGATGAATCAAAATATGAAGTTATAATCAAGGATATTATTAGTATCGCTTACAAACACTTAGATTTAAAAAATAATCTATTAATTAATATTGTTTTAGTAGATAATTCATATATTCAAGAATTGAATAAAAAATACCGCAATAAAAATCAACCTACAGATGTTTTAAGTTTTGAAAACGAAGATATTGAAGAAGAACTTGGTGATGTGTTTATTTCTATAGATAAAGTTATTACTCAATCATTAGAATATGAACATTCATTTGAGAGAGAACTAGCCTTTTTGACTTTACATGGTTTTTTACATTGTCTAGGGTATGATCATCAAGACTTAGATTCTGAAGAAGAAATGTTTTTATTACAAAAAGAAATTATTAAAAATTCGAAATACACCCGATAATAAAGGAGAGATATGATGAAAGAATTATTGAAAGAAGCAAAGAAAGTAATTGATAATGCCTATGTTCCGTATTCTAAATTTAGAGTTGCTGCAGTATTAAAATTAAAAAACGGTAAAACAATTAACGGAATTAATATTGAAAATGCTGCTTATGGTCTATCAAATTGTGCGGAAAGATCAGCTTTGTTTAGTGCTTATTCACAAGGAATTAAGAAATCTGATATTGATTCGATAATGGTATACACAGATAAAGATTATTTCGTTTCTCCATGTGGTGCATGTAGACAAGTAATGAGTGAATTAATGGAAGCAGATGCTAAAGTTATTTTGGCTAATAGTAAAGATGAATTTAAAACTATGAAAAATAAAGACTTACTTCCAGCTGGTTTTTCTAAAGAGGATCTTTAATGTTTAAGTCAGGCTTTGTTACAATAATTGGTGAACCAAATGTTGGTAAATCAACACTTTTAAATAAAATTCTTAAACAAAAATTATCGATAACTTCAAGGAAACCTCAAACCACAAGAAATGTATTCTCAGGGATTTATAATGACGATGATTCACAAATAGTCTTTATGGATACACCAGGAATTCACGAAGGAAAGACCAAATTAAGTAAATACATCTCTTCAGCGGCTTTAGCGACAGTTAAATCAGTTGATTTAGTTTTGTTTTTAGTTAACGCTTATGATGATGTTAAAGAAAGTAATATAAGTATATTAGATGATTTAAAGTCTGTTAGAACACCAATTTTTTTAATTATTAATAAATTGGATACAATTACTGATTTTGAAAGATTACAAAAAACCATAGATATTTATAAAGATAAATATGATTTTAAAGAAGTTTTTGGAATATCTGCACTTAAAGGTGATAATGTTGATTTATTATTGTTAGATATAAAGAAAGAACTTAAACCAGGACCGAAATATTATCCTGATGGTGAAATTTCTGATCGACCAGAAACATTTTTACTTCAAGAATTTATTAGAGAAAAAGTATTAGAATTTACACATCAAGAAGTTCCACACTCAGTGATGGTTTATTTAGAGAGTTATAAACCGGATGAAAAGGTTGCTAAAATAATGGCAACTATTGTTGTCGAAAGGAAATCACAAAAAGGAATAGTAATTGGTAAAAACGGTTCAATGCTTAAACGTATAGGTGTTGCAGCTCGTAAAGACATTCAAGATTTGTTAAAAAGAAAAGTTTATCTTGAATTGTATTGTAAGGTAGAAGAAGATTGGCGTAATCGCGAATATTATCTTAAAAACTATGGTTATAAAGAAAATATTTAAGGTGGTAAATTGGAAATTATTGAAGGAATTATTCTTAAACAGATTAATTATAAAGAAAGTTCAAAAATAATCTATTTATATACTAAAAATGGATTAATCTCTGTATTAGTTCACGGCAGTAATAAACTGAAAAGCCCTTACTTGAATTTAGTTAGGGTTTTTTCTCAGGTTAAATTACATGTTAGCGGAAAAAACTTGAAGACCTTAAGAGATGGAGAAGTTATTAATAATAATTTAGAGTTTACAAAGGATTTTGATAAGTACACCTATATTCTTCACCTAACTGAAATAATCTACTATTTTTCTGGTCATGATCATGACCATGAAAAACTATATTTATTTTTGAATAAAATATTTAAACAACTTAGATTAACTGATGATTATATTCCTTTCATTAATATGGCTGAATTAAAATTACTTTATTTGTTAGGTGTTCAGCCAATGCTTGATAAGTGTGTTATTTGTGGTAGTACCAATAATTTAACTTTTTCTGTTGAAGATGGTGGTTTATGCTGCGAATTGCATAAGGAAAATGCAGTTTTTCAAAAAGAAACTATTACTTTATTAAAATCACTTTATTATTATGATTTTAATAATCCTCAACCAATTTCATATAATAAAAATTCCTTAATGAATTTGCGGTTACTAATTGATGAGTATTATGAATATCATCTAAACTATCGAAGTAAATCTAGAAAAATGTTAAAAGAGTTAATTAGTTATTAAAAATAAATAAATTTAGTTATGATTATTGTAAAAAATGGCTATATATAAGCAATAATCCAGAAATGTGTTTATTTGACAATTTATTTTAATTATTTTATAATTAAAATGAGATATTATGCGAAAAAATGGAGGATAATTACTTTGGAATATAATTTAGATCAACTTAATGTTTATGCAAAAAGATACGGTTTTATTTATCAAGGTTCAGAGATATACGGGGGATTAGCAAACACATGGGATTATGGTCCTCTTGGTGTTAATTTAAAAAACAATATAAAACAGTTTTGGTGGAAGAAATTCGTTAGCCAAAATAAATTAAATGTAGGAGTTGATTCCTCTATTTTGTTAAATTCAAAAACTTGGGAAGCTACTGGTCATTTAACTGGGTTTAAAGATCCATTGATGGATTGTAAAGAATGTAAGACAAGATATAGAGCTGATAATTTAATAAGTTCAGCAACCAAATCAGAGGTTGATGCTGATGGTTGGGATTATAAGAAAATGCATGACTATATTGTTGAGCATAAAATTAAATGTCCTAATTGTGGTGCAAATAACTTCACTGAAATTAGAGAATTTAATTTAATGTTTAAAACGCAACAAGGAGTTACAACGGATAGTAATGATGTTTATTTGCGACCTGAAACAGCACAAGGGATTTTCCTGAATTTTAAAAACATACTAAGAACTTCAAGAAGAAAAATTCCGTTTGGTGTTGGTCAAATCGGTAAATCTTTTAGAAACGAAATTACCCCTGGGAACTTTATTTTTAGAACACGTGAATTTGAGCAAATGGAATTAGAGTTCTTTTGTAAACCAGGAACTGAAATTGACTGGTTTAAATTTTGGAAAGAATTTTCATATCAATTTTTATTGGATTGTGGACTAAATGAAGAAACTGTAAAGTTTTATAATCACCCAAAAGAAAAATTAGCGTTTTATTCTAATGCAACTACTGATATTTTGTTTAAATACCCCTGGGGATTTGATGAGTTGTGGGGGATATCTTCTCGAACGAACTATGATTTAAAATCACATCAATCTTTATCTGGAGAAAATTTAGAATATTTAGATCCACAAACTAATGAAACTTACCTTCCATTCGTGATTGAACCAAGTTTAGGTGTTGAAAGATTATTTCTAGCAATTTTACTTAATAATTTAGAAGAAGAAGAAATCGGCGACAATAAAACAAGAACTTTATTACGAATCAATAAAGATTTAGCACCTTATCAAGTTAATGTTTTGCCTTTAGTTAAAAAATATCATACCGAAAAAGCTGAAGAAGTTTATGATTTGTTATTGAATAATTTCACAGCATTTTATGATGAAAACGGAAATATAGGTAGAAGATATAGACGAGCCGATGCAATTGGTACACCTTATTGTGTAACAATCGATAACCAAACACAAGATGATGAAACTGTAACAATTAGAGATAGAGATTCAATGGAACAAGTAAGAGTCAAGATATCTGAATTAACTGAATATTTGAAAAATATATTATAATTTATAATGAAAAGAAGGGTGACATATGGCTAGAATCAGTCAAAATAAGATTGATGAAATTAACCAAGCAGCTGATATTGTAGATGTTGTAAGTGAATTCGTTTCACTTCAACCGGCTGGTAAAAGTATGAAAGGGTTGTGCCCGTTTCATAGCGAAAAAACTCCTTCTTTTTTTGTGGATAAAGATAAGCAGATATTTAATTGTTTTGGCTGTCATAAAAAAGGCGGATCAATAAAATTCATTCAGGAATATAAACATATTGGTTTTGTTGATGCTTTAAAATATTTAGCTGATAAATACCATATAGAACTAGAATATAATAATAATGAAGTTACAAAATCTTATGATAAATTATATAAAATTAATAAAACAGCTAAAGATTTTTATAATTTAAATTTATTAAATTTAGATAGCGGTAAAACTGCTCTAGATTATTTGCTTAATCGTAATATTGATAAACACACTTTAAATGAATTTGATATAGGATATGCTCCAGCAAAAAATAATCAATTAATGAAAAATTTATTAGAAAACTTTCAAGAATATGAGTTAGTTGAAGCGGGATTAATTAATCGAAGCGATGACGGCGATTATTACGATGTTTTTCGCGACCGAATTATGTTCCCTATTCACGATGAATATGGTAAGGTTTTAGGTTTTAGCGGACGAATATTAACTGATAAAAAAGATAGCGCTAAATATGTTAATTCCAAAACAACTAAGATATTTAATAAAGGTGAAATTTTATATAATTTAGATAAAGCATTGCCTTTTATAAACCAGAAAAAACGAGTTGTTTTAATGGAAGGTTTCTTTGATGTTATTCAAGCTTCTTTAGCAGGTATCAAGGAATCTGTTTGTACAATGGGAACAGAACTAACTTATGATCAAGCTAAAAAAATAAAAAAATATGCTAATCAAGTTGTTATTTGTTATGACGGAGATAAGCCTGGTAAAGAAGCGACTTATAAAGCTTTAAGTATTTTAGAGAACGTTAATTTAGAAGTACAAATTGCTTTATTGCCAGATGAATTAGATCCAGATGAATATATTAAGAAAAACTCACAAGCTTTATTTAGAAATCATATTAATCAAAACTTGATGGATAAATATGATTTTGTTTATGAGATGATTATTGAAAAAGGTTTATCAACTAGTTCAGACATTGAAAAAGCGAAGGTAAGTTTATTTAAATTTTTAGCTTCATCTGCCAGTAAAACTATTACAACAATTTATTTACAAAAATTTTCTGAGAAAATTAATTTAGATATTGATGTCATTAATCAAGATTTTAATAAATTTTTATTTAATCAAAGAAAATTCACTAATATAAAAGAAACAAAAAGAGAAGTAATAAAACCAACAGTAACGAAGAATGTTATAAAAGCAGAAGAAAAAATAATTAATTATTACTTGAAGTCAGAAGATTATCGAGAAATAATTGATGATGAATTTTTTAATTTTCGCTTTACAAAAGGCTACCGTTATCAAATATTTGCTACTTTAAGAGAATTACATCAAAATAATCGAGAAGTTGCTTTATATAATTTAAAAACTGATTTAAGCGAGAATATTCACGATGAACTTGATAAGATATTGCTTAAAGATAATTATAATTATTCTGAAAATGAATTAAAAGAGTTAATAGATACTTTGATTTTAGATAGATTAAGACAAGATATCGAAGCGATGCGTATAGAATTAACCCAATTAATTGCAAAAGATAATTTAGATGATTTCCGTAGCAAAGATATTGAACTGAGAAATAAAAGAAAATTGTATGAAGAAATTAGGAGGAGAAGAAATGACAAAAAAAGAAATTTTTAGTGAGTTAATAAAAATCTTCAAGGAAAATGGAAAATTAACTGTCAAAGATATTTTTAAATATGTCGATAGGGATAATAAAAGCTTTGAAGAGATAGTAAGCTCACTAGCATCACAAGGTATGTTGCCGGATGAGTTTTTTGATTTCGTAAAAAACGAAGATGCTAAGGATAAAGTTAGTCTAGATGATTTGTCAGATGATCATATCAAAGAAACTGAGATAGAAGAAATAAGAGATTTTTCTAAAGAAACAAATGACCGATTAATGAAAGAAAAAGTCTTTGATTCATCTGTTTCTATAAAAGTTGATGACCCGGTTAGAATGTATTTAAAGGAAATTGGTAGGGTTGACCTCCTAACTAGTGAAGAAGAATATGAATTAGCAACATTAGTTGATCGCGATAAAAAAGTAAAAGAAATTTATGATTATCGTCGAAAAGAAGGCATTCCAATTAGTAAAGAAGAGATGTTTGAGTTTGAAGAAATATTTAGAAAAGGTGATTTTGCTAGAAAAAAACTTGTAGAAGCAAACCTAAGATTAGTTGTTAATATTGCTAAGCGTTATGTTTCTAGAGGATTACAATTCTTGGATTTAATTCAAGAAGGAAATATGGGGCTAATAAAAGCTGTTGGCAAATTTGATTATACTAAAGGCTTTAAATTTTCTACATACGCAACATGGTGGATTAGACAAGCAATTACTAGGGCTATTGCCGATCAAGCAAGAACAATTAGAATACCAGTTCATATGGTTGAAACAATTAATAAGATGGTTAGAACACAAAGAACATTAACACAAAAGTTAAAGCGAGAACCTACTCCTGAAGAAGTTGCCCAAGAAATGGGTATTACTGCAGATCGTGTTCAAGCTATTCAAAAGACAGCTCAAGAACCAATTTCTCTAGAATCACCAGTTGGTGAAGAAGAGGATTCTAGTTTGGGAGATTTTATCCCAGATAATGATATATTAAACCCTTATGAATTCACAACAAAAGAAATGTTAAAAAGAGAATTAAATTCTGCTTTAGCAACACTTACTGACCGCGAAGAGAAGGTTCTGAGAATGCGTTTTGGTTTACTTGATGGAAAACCTAGAACTTTAGAAGAAGTTGGTAAAGAATTTAATGTAACTAGAGAGCGTATTCGTCAAATTGAATCAAAAGCTATAAAGAAATTAAGAACACCGAATCGTTCAAAAAAATTAAAAGATTTTAAGGATGGTCATTATTAATGATTTCTAAACGCTTAAGAATAGCAAGTGAATATCTTAAGGGTTTTAATTACTTAGCGGACTGTGGCACAGATCATGGTTTGCTGCCTATCTATGCAGTCAAAAATGGCTATGTTAAAAAAGCAATTGCATCAGATAACAAAAACATGCCTTTATTACAAGCTAAAAATAATATTGCAGAAAATAATTTAATAGGTAAAGTTAGCGCTGTATTGGCTGAAGGATTGAGTTATTTATATGTTGAAAAAGATGTAGATGTTGTAAGTATATTAGGTATGGGTGGTAAATTAATAGTGGATATACTAGCAAAAGCTGATTTGATAAATGTTAAACGTCTAATTTTATCTGCTAATTCACAAAACTATGAAATAAGAAAATTTTTAGAAGAAAATCGTTGGAAGATTATTTCGGAAGAATTTTTTAAGGAAAATCAAAAATATTATCAGATAATCGTTTCGGAAAAAGGAAGAATGGAACTAAGTGAATTAGAAAGAGAATTTGGCCCACTTATCCTTGAAAATAAAAACGAGGTTTTCAAGGAAAGAATAAATAAAATGATTCAACAATTAAAACGCGCTAAAATAAAAGCTTTAAATAAAGAAACAAAACAAAAAATAACTAAAAGGATTAAGGTTTTAAAGGAGGCTTTATCTTGAATTTAATCGATATTATAAAGTATTTTGAAATGAAATATCCGAAAGATTTAGCTTATGAATGGGATAATGTTGGTATTCAAGTTGGCACATTAAACCATAAAGCAAACAAAGTATTAGTAAGTTTGGATTTGACAAAAGCTGTTGTTAAAGAAGCGATTAATTTAAAAGTTGATATGATTTTAACTCATCATCCTTTAATGTTTCAACCTATGAGAAAAATAATATTCGATTCTCCAAAAGGTTGGATAATTAAAAATTTAATAAAGCATAATATAACAGTTTATTCAGCACATACCAATTATGATGTTGCTAAAGGTGGTATGAATGATGTTTTGGCCAATAGATTAAACATTAAATCTCCAAAATTGTTAGATATTGAAGATGAAATTGGACGATATGGAGAAATTGATGAAGTTGATTTTTCAACTTTTATTAACATAATAAAAAAGACATTAGATATCGATAATGTCAAGGTGATAGGTAGAGAAGATAAACCGATTAAAACGATTGGTATTTCTGGAGGATCTGGTTCTAAACATATGTATGAGGCAAAGAAGGTAGGCTGTGATGTCTATCTTACAGGCGATGTTACTTATCATAGTGCTTTAGATGCAATTGCCTTAGGACTAACAATTGTTGATATTGGACATCATGCAGAAAAGATTTTTGTTGAAGCTGTAACTAATGAATTAAGTAAAGAATTTACTGAAATTGAATTCATCAAATCAACTGTTGATACAAATCCTTTCAAAACGGTATAAGTACTTAAGCAACTAATTCAGTTTAGTTGCTTTTTTATCTTGTATAAATTTTATACTTATGTTATCATATGTTTTGAAATTCAAAATATTTGAAACTCAAAGGATGGTAATGATGAATAAAATTGGTGTAGCAGTATGTGGCAATTCAGGAATTGATTATTTAGATAGAGATTCAGCGATTAGAATCTTCCGTTCTGTTCTTTTTATTGATCAAGAACAATATGAAGACTATGTTGAGATAAGTAGTGATGAATTTTATAAACGTATAAAAGATAACCCTGATTTAAATACCTCAACTGCACAAACAAGTACTGGTAAGATTTTAGAAATGTATGAAGAAATGAAAGCAAGCGGTTACGAAACATTAATTGTTATAACAATTTCTAAAGAATTAAGTGGAACATATCAAAATGCTGTATTAGCAAGTAAAATGATTGAAATGGATATAAGAATTTTTGATTCATTGTCAGTTAGTTACGTTGAAGCATATATGGCTCTAACTGCTCAATCAATGGCTGATGCAGGTAAAAGTGCTGAAGATATTTTAACTGAGTTAGAGAGAATAAGAGATAACAATCATATATATGTGACTGTAGATACCTTGAAGTATTTAGTAAAAAGTGGACGCTTATCAAATGTTGCTGGGGCAATTGGTTCTTTATTAAAATTAAAACCTTTGTTAGAAGTAACTGATGATGGAAAAGTAAAAACTGTTACTAAGATTAGAACAACTAAAAAAGCAAGAAAAGTTTTAGTTGAGCGCTTAATTGAAGAAATAAAAGATAAAGATGTTATTACATTTGTAGTTTATACAAATAACAAGCTAGAAATGGAAGAATTCAAAAAAGAATTAGAAGAAAATGGTGTTAAAGATATTTTATTAGTTCCTCTTACTCCGGTTGTTGGAACACATGCCGGACCAGGAACAATGGGAGTGGGTTATATTGAAAAGTAGTGTATCAGAAGCTAAAAGTATTGTAAATGAGTTACTTGTTGACATTTTTAATCGGATATTGATTATCGAAGCTGAATCCATGAAAAAACAAAATGTTAAATTATCGATGAACGAAATCCACGTGTTAGAAGCTATCGAGAAGGTTGATGAGACCAGTATGTCTAATATCGCAAAGAAACTACATATTACTGTAGGTTCTTTAACTACGGCAATAAATACTTTATATCAAAAGAAGTATGTAACAAGAGAAAGAGATGAAGATGACCGGAGAAAAGTTATTATTAAATTAACTGAGTTAAGTCATGAAGTCTTAAAAAAACATGAAGCATTCCATGAACAAATGATTGATGCTGTGTTTAAAGAATTAAATGTTGGTGAAGATCAAGTATTAATTGATTCATTAAGAAATTTATCTTCTTTCTTTAATAGATAAAAAAAATAGCGGATTTCCGCTATTTTTAAATGAATATTATTTTGTAATAATGCAATCAACTGGACAATTTGTTTCACAAACTCCACAATCAATACAAGCATCTTCATCAATTACATAGATTTCGCCTTCTTCAATGCAATCAACTGGACAATTTTCTTTACATGTACCACATGCGATACATGTATCTAATATAAATCTTGGCATATTTTTATATCCTCCCTAAAAGAAATATTAACAGGTATATTCTAACAATCTTTATTGCTTTTGTAAATAAGAAAATTAAAAATTTTAGATATTATTAAACTTGAATATTATAAGTTTATTTGATACAATTAGTATGAGTTTTAAAAGGAGTGATAATTATGATGGAACTTTGGTTAGAAATCGTATTAATAGTTGGGGCTTTAATTATAGGCTTAATTGTTGGGTTCTTTTTATCAAGAAAGTATTTTAAAAGCTATTTGGATAAAAACCCACCAATTAATGAAAAAATGATTAGAGCAATGATGTCACAGATGGGAAGAAAACCTTCTGAAAAACAAGTTAGACAAGTTATGGCATCAATGAAACAAAATCAATAAAAAAATGGTCTCCATAGAATCTGGGGACCATTATTTTTTTAATTTGTTTTTGATTTTATCTTTGAAAAGATATGTTTTATTTTCATTGCCATTTAAAATTTTTATAAAATTATCTTTATGTCGATAAAAAATTAATATAGTAACTATTGTAGTAACTGTTACTAAAGGTAAATCATATTGCGGTGGTCCAATTGTTAGGTTTAAAATTGTGACAGTTATTAAAGTCATTATAGCTGTCGAAGTTGAAGCTATAGATACATATTTTGTTAAATATATAACAAGAAGGAAAAATGGTAAAAGTCCAATACCAACGAATGGCGCATATGCAATTAATAAACCAAAACTTGAAGCAACACCTTTTCCGCCTTTAAATTTCATCCATAATGGGAAAATATGTCCAACCACTGATGCTAAACCATAGTATAATGGATGTAACATTTCAACCCCTAATATTGAAGGGTTATGTTTAATAATAAGAACTAAAAGTCCGCTTTTTGTTATATCTAAAATTAATACAAAAATCCCGATAGTTTTACCAAGAACTCTGAAAGCGTTAGTTGTTCCAAGATTTCCACTTCCATGCTTTCTTAAATCTGTGTTTTTGAATTTTTTCCCAAATAAATAGGAAAAAGGAATAGCCCCAATAACGTATGCTAATACAATGAATAGAAATTCCATAATTTACCTCGCTAGATTGATTTAAATTATACCAAAAATTTGCAGAAAAAGAAAGAAATAATTAGTAAAATTTGATATAATAAAGGGTAAGACAAAAAGGAGTAATGCATATGAGCGCAAAAACAATTAAATATGATGCAAAATCATTACAAATATTAGAAGGTTTAGAAGCTGTTAGAAAAAGACCAGCAATGTATATTGGATCTACTGATACGAGAGGACTACATCATTTAGTTTGGGAAATAATTGATAACTCAATTGATGAAGCATTAGCAGGTTTTGGAAGTTATATAAAAGTTGAAATAAATGAAGATAATTCAATTACTGTTACCGATGATGGTAGAGGCATGCCGGTTGATATGCATGATTCGGGTTTGACCGGTGTAGAATTAATCTTTACAAAATTACACGCTGGAGGTAAATTTTCAGCTGATGGTGCTTATAAAGTCGCTGGAGGACTTCATGGAGTTGGTGCATCAGTTGTAAATGCACTTTCAGAGTTTTTAGAAGTAAAGGTTTATCGTGACAATAAAGTTTATGAAATGCGCTTCGAAAATGGTGGAAAGCCTGTTAAGTCACTTACCGAAGTTGGAAATACAAAGAAAAGCGGAACTGAAGTTTGGTTTAAACCTGACCAAACAATTTTTTCTACGACTTTATTTAATTATAAAATGGTAGAAGAAAGAGTTAGAGAAAATGCCTTTTTAATTAAAGGTTTAAAAATGGAAGTTGTCGATCATAGAACAAAAGATAAACAAATTTTTAAATTTGAAAAAGGTATTCAAGAATATGCTTCTTATGTTAATAAAGGAAAAGCTGTATTAAATAAACCCGTATATTTTCAAGGTGAAGCAAATGATATAGAGATTGAAGTTGCTTTTCAATATACAAAAGCTTACTCTGAAAATATTATTTCTTTTGTAAATAATGTAAGAACCAAAGATGGCGGAACTCATGAAACAGGATTTAAATCTGCGTTTACCAAAAGTTTTAATGAATATGGCAGAAAAATGAATTTAATAAAGGAAAGAGATTCATCATTAGAAGGGACACATGTTAGAGAAGGGTTAACCGCAATAATATCGATAAGAATCCCTGAAAACTTGTTACAATTTGAAGGACAAACTAAAAATAAATTAGGTACTGCAGAGGCTAGACCCGCACTTGAAACAATGGTCACAGAAAGACTTAACACCTATTTAACTGAAAACCCACAAGTATCACAATTGCTTGTTTCTAAAGCTGTTAAAGCAAGAAACGCTTGGGAAGCAGCTAGAAAAGCTAGAGAAGATGCAAGGTTAGTTAAAAAGATTAAAAAGAAAGATACAATATTATCTGGAAAATTAGCTCCTGCAAGTTCTAAAGATTCTTCAATTAATGAACTGTTTTTAGTTGAGGGAGATTCAGCTGGTGGTTCAGCTAAACAAGGTAGAGATCGAAAATTTCAAGCAATATTACCGTTAAGAGGTAAGGTTATTAATGCAGAAAAACAAAAGATGGAAGATGTATTTAAAAATGAAGAAATTTCAACAATTATATCAACTATTGGTGCTGGTATTGGCAGTGATTTTAAAGTAAAGAAATCAAACTATAATAAAGTTATCATTATGACTGATGCAGATACCGATGGCGCTCACATTCAAGTGTTATTAATAACATTCTTTTTTAGATATATGCCTGAGCTTATAGAAGAAGGTAAGCTTTATATTGCTTTACCACCATTATATAAAATTTCTGCGAATGCAGGCAAAAAATATCAGTATGCATGGACTGAAGAAGATCGAGAAAGAATTGCAAAAAAATATCAGAAATATTCTATTCAAAGATATAAAGGTCTTGGAGAAATGAATTCAAGTCAATTATGGGAAACAACTATGGATCCTAAAACGAGATCATTAATTCAAGTGAAGATTGATAGTTTAGCAGAAGCCGATCAACGTATATCAATTCTTATGGGCGATAAAGTTGAACCTAGAAAAGAGTGGATTGATAACTACGTTTCTTTTGCTAATGAAGATGACTTCGTTATTGAGGAGGATAATTAATGGCAAAATCACTTAAGAAAAAACTTGATGAATATATTGAAAATATTATCCCTATGAATCTTGAAGATATTGTTGGTGAAAGATTTGGTCGCTATTCGAAGTACATTATTCAAGATAGAGCATTACCAGACGTTAGAGATGGATTGAAACCTGTTCAAAGAAGAATTTTATTTGCAATGAATGAATTAGGTATGGGCTCTGATAAAGCTTTTAAGAAATCAGCGAGAATAGTAGGAGAGGTAATTGGAAAATATCATCCTCATGGAGATTCAAGCGTTTATGAAGCTATGGTAAGAATGTCGCAAAGTTGGAAAATGCGGAATTTGTTAATTGATATGCATGGAAATAATGGTTCAGTTGATAATGATCCAGCTGCTGCTATGAGATATACTGAAGCAAGGTTGACTGTTTTTTCTGAAGCGTTATTAAAAGATATAGATAAAAAAACCGTTAATTTTATACCTAATTTTGATGATTATGAATTAGAACCAGTTGTGTTACCAGCTAAATTTCCTAATTTGTTAGTTAATGGTGGAAGTGGTATGGCTACTGGATATGCAACTAGTATTCCACCGCATAACTTTACCGAAGTGTTAAAGGCAGTTATATACAAGTTAGAAAATAAAGAAGCAACTTTAAGTGACTTATTAAAATTTATTAAAGGGCCTGATTTTCCAACCGGTGGAATAGTTGAAGGTGTAGATCAAATTGAGAAAGCTTTTAAAACCGGTAAGGGAAAAATCGTTGTAAAAGCAAAGGTTGAAATTAATGATACATCATTAATTATTACTGAATTACCTTACGATGTAAATAAGGCAGATTTAGTTAGAAAAATCAATGATATTAGTTTAAAGAAAAAAATTGATGGAATCAAGGAAATTAATGATATTTCAGACCGCGAAGGAATTCGTATAGAAATTAAAATTAAAAAAGAAATTGCTTCTGATGTGATATTAGCTTATTTATATAAAAATACAGATTTATCTAAAAACTATAATTATAATATGGTCGCAATTAGTCAAAGAAGTCCTAGATTGTTATCTTTAGATGAAATTTTATCTGAATATATTTTGCATCAAAAAGAAGTTATAAGAAACCGTTCAAATTTTGAATTACATCGGTATGAAAAGCGTAAACATATTGTTTTAGGCTTTTTAAAAATGTTATCAGTTTTAGACGATGTTATTAAAATAATTAGAGCTTCATCTGGAAAAAAAGATGCTCAAGATAAGCTTGTTGACAAATTCAATTTTACTCAAGAACAAGCAGATGCTATTGTTTCTTTAAGGTTGTATCGTTTGTCTTCAACTGATGTAACCGAAATGAAGGAAGAGTCTTTAAGACTAAGTAAAGTCATCAAAAGTTTAACTAAAATATTAAATAACGAAAATGAGTTAGAAAAAGTGATTATTGATGAAATAACTGAGTTAATTGAAAAATATCCGTCACCACGAAAAACAGTAATTAAAAATGAAATTAAAAAAATTGAAATAGATGAACAAGAATTAATTGAAAACGAAAATGTTATGGTAATCATTTCTCGTGATGGTTATATTAAACGTTCATCATTAAAATCCTATCAAGCAACTCAAGGATCAACTGGTTTAAAAGATAAAGATCAAATATTAAAACAATCAGAAGTTAACACTAGAGATACTCTCTTGTTATTTACTGATTTTGGTAACTTTATTAATTTACCTGTACATAAAATTGTTGATGCTAAATGGAAAGATTTAGGAGAATATATTGGTAATTATGCGCCCTTATTACCTAAAGAAAGAGTGATTGATTATTTAGTAATTGATGATTTTGATAATTCTCGAAATATTTTAGTCGCTAATCAAGAAGGGCAAATTAAAAGAGTGTGTTTAGAAGAATTTGCTAAAACAAGAATTAATAAAACATTTAATGTTTTAGTAGCTTCAGCGATAAATCATTTAGTTTCAGTTGATTTAGAAGAACCTTATGATTCTTCAGTGACTTTAGTTAGCATGAATGGTTATGTTGTAAAATATGATTTAGAAGAAGTACCTATTCAATCATTGATGGCTAAGGGTGTAAAAGGAATTAATTTAAGGAAAGATAAACTGGTTGGCGCAAAATATACGACAAATATAAATAAAGATGAATTGTTGATTTTAACCAATCGCGGTGGCTTAAAAAGAGAGTTTACTACAAATATAGACACTTCACATCGACCTGCAAAAGGGAAACGCTATTTTAAAAAAATAAAATCAAATCCTTATATGGTTGTTTCAATGAATGCTGAAAATATTTTTAGGCTTAGAGAGTATATAAATATTCGTCTAATTGGTGAAGAAAAAACTATATCCATTCCAGGAGATGATATCAAGCCAGATCGTTATGAAAATGGTATTCCATATTTTAATAAGAAAGATCGGCCAAAATTAATTATGATAGATAAACATAATTATGAAGAAACAATAGAAATTTTAAGTGGTTTGATTGATCAAACAGAAGAACAAGAAGATGATAATGGTGAAGATGTGATTAATGAACTTGAGAAAATCATTTCAACTTCACAATCAGATGACTTTGAAGAGGAAAATGATTTTGAGAATAATGAAGAAGAAGAGGATGAAGATGATGAAGATGATGACATTATTCAACAAAGGTTATTCTAATGAGGGTATTTATGAAAAAAATAATAACATTAACAATATTATTTAGTCTAATTATATTAACTGGTTGTAATTTTTTAGAATCAGGTGAAACAGAAACAACGATAGGTGTTGATCTTAGTAATTATATTAAAATTACTACAGTTGAAGAACTAAAAAATATAGACGTAAATAAATCATATGAATTAGATAACGATTTAGATTTGGATTTTCAAGAATGGATTCCAATTGGTACATACCAAAAGCCTTATAGAGGCAACTTTCGGGGAAATGGCTATACTATAGCTAATTTACAAATAACTGAAAATAACGATGGATATAATGGCTTATTTGGCAATATAACAGGGAATGTTGAAGATCTAAACATAGAAAATTTTACGATTAATTTTACAACTGATTTTTTGGCAAATGTTGGTGCAGTTGCTGGTTTTAGTTCTGGGAATATTAGAAATGTAAACGTTGAAGGAAATATTGACATTATTTCTTCAAATTCAAGTTTATATGCAGGGCTTTTAGTTGGAAGTGCGGAAACTAAATTAGATGATTTAGTTATTGCAAAAGAATTTCGCCCCAAAAAAATATCGAATAATTTTGCTACTGGAAATATAAATATTGAAGCTGAAGATATTATTTATGTTGGTGGCTTGATAGGCAAAACATATAATATAATTATTGAACAAAATCTTGTTGATGAGTTAAGCATTTCTATAGCTGAAGCTAATTCAACAGCTTTTGTTGGAGGATTAATTGGACATAATTTTTTGTATGATGTTGAAACAATTGAAGAGACACTCTCTGTAAACAAAGAATTAGTGTATGAAAATATTGTAAGTGCAAATATGGATGTTTTATCAAATGTTGCGGTTTCACTTGGAGGATTAATTGGATATAATCAAAATGTTTCTGTTATTAATAATTTTGTAACTAGTGATATAACTTTAACATCTGATACCTTTAATATGGGTTTATTAATCGGTGAAAATTGGGTTGAAGATATACAAAAGAATTTAGCTATAAATTCAGTTCTAAACATATCAGCAAATGATTATTACTTATCTTCGATAGTAGGAAGATTATATGAATCCACTATTGATGGTAGCTATTATTATTTTACCAATCAAACTACACCATTAACTATTAACTTGCAAGGAACTGAAGTTTTGTATTCTGAACTAATTAATAATCAATTTTATATTGATGCCTTTTCTGATTTTGATACTGAATTTATTAATTTAATAAAATCAGTACTTTTAAATGAATAGTGGGGGAAATGAATGAATTGTATAAAAACAATTGAACGAACTGCAATTCCACATGATGTATTTTTAAAAACGACAAAATTATATAAAGAAATTGGTAAAAACGAATATTATCAAGGGTTTTTTACAAAAAGTTTAGATTTTTATAAGCGAAAAACTGCCGAAGATAATGCGCGTTATTTTTATCAATTATTTGTTGATGACTTTAAAACTATTTCAAGAAGTAGATTTGATAGTTTAGCTTTAGATTCAGCTACTCCTAATAATAAATCTGAACAATTATATAAAAATATTTTGCAGATTTTTAGAAGAATCCATTATCAAAGTTATGATAAATTTAATCTCGAACTGGCTGAGATAAGAGGACTTATAGGTTTGCTTTTTAAAGACATAATAGAAACGCCAAAATATCGTAGAATCACACAGAAAAAATCATTCTTTAATACTGATATTAAATCTATGCGTGAGGTGTTTGAAAAGTATTTAACAGAGGTAAACAAACTTATTGAATCTAATCAATTTGAACCTATTTTCTTATATGTTAACTTCTTGATTGATTTTATTAACATGAAAGTGTTTGATTTTAATTATAATGATTTGGTAGGATCTTTAATTTTCTATATAATTATGCTTGAACACGATTTAAAAGTTAGCCATTTTATTAGTTTTTTTGGGAAATTAGTTTTTGAAAAGGAAGAATACATTAAGTTATTACATAAATCAAGTTATCAATGGGATGAAGGCTTGGCTGAAGTAATGCCTTTGACAAAATTTTTCATAAAAATTTATCAACAAATGTATGATGATTTAGCGTCTTTAGCGAGAGATTATGAATATGATGAAAATTTAAGTATATCTAAGTCTGATTATATTGAAAATACTATATTAAAAATGCCAAAAACTTTTTCTAAAAATGATATTAGAAAGAAACATCCTTTAATAAGTGATTCAACGATTAATAGAACTCTAAAGCGAATGCAAGAAGATAATATTATCAGAGCTTTAGGTAAAGGCAGAAAAGCAAAATGGGTAAAAATTATTGAAAATGAAGATTATAAAGGCCAAATGAAATTAAATTTAGGTGAGAAAGATGGATAAGGATATCCAAAGAATAATAAAACAAGCTTTAAAAGAAGATATACCTTCTATTGATGTATCAAGTGAATACTTATTTACTAACGAATTGTCTCAAGGTGACTTTATTGCAAAAGAAGATGGAATTATATCAGGTATCAGCATTTGTAAAGCAGTTTTTTTAGAAGTTGATAGTACAACTGAATTTGCAATAATCAAAAATGACGGAGATAAAGTAAGAAAAGGCGATATAATAGCAACTGTTAAAGGATCTACCAAATCAATTTTAATAGCTGAAAGAGTTGGTTTAAACTTTCTACAAAGGATGTCCGGGATTGCTTCAATGACAAGAAAGTTTGTTGATCAAACAAAAGGTTATAAAACAGAAATTTTGGATACTAGAAAAACAACGCCTTTGTTAAGAGTTTTAGAAAAAAAAGCAGTAGTTGATGGTGGTGGAATTAACCATAGAATGAATTTATCTGATATGGTGATGCTAAAAGACAATCATCTAAAAGCCACAAAGAATATTATTGATGCAGTTTCTAAGGTTCGAGAAAATGTTGGAGAATTAGTTAAAATTGAAGTAGAAGTAGAAAATCTTTCACAGCTAAAAGACGCGATAAACAGTGACTGCGATATTATTATGCTAGATAATATGAGTAATCAAATGATGAAAGAAGCTGTTAAAATAAATCAGCAAAAGAAAATTCTCGAAGCAAGTGGAAATATGACAATTGAAAGAATAAAATCTGTTTGTAAAACAGGAGTTGATTATATTAGTGTTGGTGCAATAACACATTCATATAAATCACTTGATATATCGTTAAAATTTTAAATAAAGGGGCTTTGCTTTGATTAAAAGTAAATATGTATGGAATAAACAAATTAATGGAATAGTAAAGGATGAAGATGTCTTTGATTTAATCACGAAAAATCGTGATATTTTGGATTATAAAGCATTTTTCTCTATGGGCAAAGAACATTTAATTAATCCATTTTTGTTAAACGATATGGAAAAAGCTGTTAATCGAATTAAAAAAGCGATTGATAAATTTGAAAAAATTTTAATATTTGGTGATTATGATTGTGATGGAATTACTTCAGTAGCTATTATTTATCGAGGTTTAAAATCTTTAGGAGCTAATGTAGAATATAAAGTTCCTGACCGTTTTAAAGATGGTTATGGTCTTAATAAAGATATTGTTACAGAAATAATTGAAAAGGGTTATTCATTAATTATCACTGTTGACAACGGAATAAATTCAGTTAGTGAAATTAATGAATTAAATTTGGCAGAAATTGATACTATATTAACAGACCATCATGAATTAGGGGAGAAACTTCCCAATGCTTATGCTTTAATTCATACAAAGGTGAGTCCTAAATATCCATTTAAAGATATCGCTGGTTGCATGGTTGCTTTTAAACTAATATGGGCGTTATTTGGCAGGTATCCTGAGGAACTCTCTGATTTAGTGATGATAGGTACTATAGCTGATTTAATGCCTTTGGTTAATGAAAATCAAGCAATAGTAAATTTAGGATTAAAGCAACTTAAAAAAACACAAAATTTAGGACTAGAAAAAATCTTAAAATATAGTGATTTAGATATAATTAATGCAACAGCAATCTCATTTCAAATTGCTCCGAAAATAAATAGTAGTGGTAGACTTAACAAAGCTAATTTAGCAATTGAATTATTGATTACAGAAGACCTTAAATTGGCTAATGAATTAATTTTAGAAATTGAAGAGAATCACAAATTAAGAAAGAAACATACTAAAGATTCTTTTGATAAAGCAGAAAAGTTAATCAATCATTCTGATCAAGTTCTAGTATTAGCATCTGAAGAATTGCATGAAGGGGTTATTGGAATTTGTGCACAAAGAATTTCTGAGAAGTATCAAAAACCTACAATTGTATTAACCATAGAGAATGGTATAGCCAAAGGATCAGCTAGATCTTTTGGAAACCTGTCGATTTTGAATATGTTAGATAAAACAAGTGAGTATTTAGAAAGATATGGCGGTCATTCTCAGGCTGCTGGAATGCAATTAAAAGCTGATAAAATATCTGATTTCAGACAAAAACTAAATAGTTTTCCGATTGAAGAATCAGATCCAGTTTTAGATATTGATATGGAAGTTGACTTAACAGATATTAGTATGGAAACAATTAATCGTTTACAAAATAAATCATTTCATACAGCTTTATTTCTTATAAGAGATTTAAGAGTTATACGTAAACAGATTATCGCAACAAATCATGTGAAACTAGTATTAGAGTTAAATGGACATCTTTATGAAGCAATTAAATTTAATAATTTAGAATACTATTATAATCTCGATGTAGATGATATAATTGATATTTGTGGGGGACTAACAATCAATCGCTATAGAAACAAGGAAAGTATTCAAATTATGATTAACGATATAAGATGTAATCATTTACAAGTTTTAGATTACAGAAACAAATATAATTTAGAAGTGATAAAAGATAATTTATTTGATAATTTTATAAGTCTTAATGATAGTTATATTTTGCTTGATAATCTCGATGAATTTAAGAAGCTTATGATAAATCATAAATCATTTGTCATTTTACCTAAAAAATACAATTTCAATTATAATCTGATTGTTGATCGAAATGAATTAGGGAAAATATACTTTGATTTGAAAAAGGTAACCACTTTTAATAAAACTGATATAATAGAAGCATATAACATTAATGAAATATTCGCAGAGGTTATTATTAATATTTTTACTGATTTAGATTTTATTGAAAAAGTTAGCAATAATTACATGATTAAAACTGCGAAAAAAACCGAATTGAAAGAATCTAAAACATACCAAGATTTTTTAAAAAAGAAAAAAATGATTGATTGGTTATACCAATCACATAAAGATAAAATCAAAGAATATATGGAGGGTTATGATGGATTATAATAAGTATATTAAGAATGTACCAGATTTTCCTGTTGAAGGAATTCAATTTAAGGATATAACACCTTTAATTGGAAATGGAAAAGCTTTTAAGGCAGCTATTGATGAGTTTGTTGAATTTGCGAAAGAAAAAAAAGCAACTAAAATTGTTGGACCGGATGCAAGAGGTTTCATTGTAGGGGCACCTGTGTCATATGCATTAGAGCTACCATTTATTCCTATAAGAAAACCCGGAAAATTACCTAGAGAAACTTTAAGTTATGATTATGAATTAGAATATGGAACAAATTCTCTATCAATGCATAAAGATGCTATTAGCAAGGGCGATAGAGTTTTAGTTATGGATGATTTACTAGCAACTGGTGGAACATTAGAAGCGACAATAAAATTAGTTGAGCAAGCAGGTGGGGTAGTTGTTGGTTTAGCATTTATTATTGAACTTGTTGATTTAAATGCCCGGAAAAAATTAGATAATTATCCAATTAAAGTATTGCTTAAATATTAGGAGGATTGTTTTTTGACTGAAACTGATTATTACAAAAAGCTCGAAGCTGAATTAACTAAATATTTATCAAAACCTAAGCACCTTCAGTTAATAAGGCGCGCTTTTGAGTATGCAAAAAAGAAACATGAAGGTCAATTTCGCAAGTCAAAGGAACCCTATATAATTCATCCTAGAGATGTGGCGATTACTCTCGCTGAGTATGAAGTTGATCCTAATACAATAGTAGCTGGTTTGCTTCATGATATATTAGAAGATACAGATACGACTTATGAAGAAATAAAATCTGAATTTGGTGAAGAGATTGCTGATATTGTTGAAGGTTTAACTAAATTAAAACAATTACAATATCAAAACTCTAAAGCCCAACAACAAGCTAAAAACCATCAAAAAATGGTTTTAGCTATGGCCAAAGATATTCGGGTTATTTTAGTTAAATTAGCTGATAGGCTTAATAATATGCGTACACTAGCATTTTTAAGTGATGAAAAACAAACGCGGATTTCTCGAGAAACTTTGGATATTTTTGTTCCGATAGCACATCGATTAGGTATGTATAGAATGAAGGCCGAGTTAGAAGATATAGCTTTTAAATATTTATATCCATATGAATACCAAGAGATTGCTAAAAAGTTAAGAGACAAAAAAGGCAGTAGAGAAGCAGACGTTTTAAGAATGGAAGAGGAATTAAAAAAACTTTTAACAGAAGAAAATTTTGAGTTTGATATTAAAGGTAGAATTAAAAATATTCATTCTGTTTACAATAAAATGAATAGTAAGAAAATTGATTTTGATGAAATCCATGATTTATTAGCGTTAAGAATTATAGTTGATTCAGTAAGTGATTGTTACAGAGCTATTGGTATAGTTCATTCTAAGTTTATACCTGTGCCAGGTAGATTTAAAGATTATATAGCTATGCCTAAACCTAATATGTATCAGTCATTGCATACAACTGTTGTTAGTAATGGTAAAATTTATGAAATTCAAATCCGAACTAAAGAAATGGATGAGATAGCTGAAAAAGGTGTAGCAGCACACTGGGCATATAAAGAAGATGGAAAAAGCAGATCAAACCGTAAGGATATTGAACATATTATGTCATCAAAATTAAGATGGTATTCGGAATTGATTAAATATACTGAAGAATCTGATTCAGAAGAAGAAATATTAGATATTTTCACAGATGATATTTTAAATGCTAATGTTTATGTTTTTACACCAAAAGGTGACATTATTGATTTAGCAGCTGGCGCAACTCCTTTAGACTTTGCTTTTAGAATTCATACAAAAGTTGG